>CAJLRE010000018.1 GCA_905208975.1 uncultured Collinsella sp.
AGGGTTTCGCCTATCTGGGGAATGGGTTGCCAGCGCCCTATTCCTCAAAACTGAATAATTTTCGTTTTTGAGGAATAGGATTAAGGCGGCTCGGTCTTTCGCGAGGTATATTCGCTATAGAGCCTATTCCTCAAAACTGAAAATTTTTCAGTTTTGAGGAATAGCGATAAAAGACCGCGAGGAGGCCCCGATGAAACTCATCAATAGAACGTCATATATGGACACGTTGACGAGTCTTATTGGCGTGCCGGACATCAAGGTCATCACGGGCATCCGTCGTAGCGGTAAATCAAAATTGCTCGAGGCCCTCCGCGATTACGTGGAGGCACATCTGTCCAATTCGAATGTCATCCATATCAACTACAACCTCGATGAGTTCGAGAACCTGCTCGAGTATCACGCGCTGCTCGCCTATGTAAAAGAGCATCGAGTGTCCGGCAAACAAAACTTTCTGCTTATCGATGAAGTTCAGATGTGCGACGGTTTTGAGCGTGCGATCAATAGCCTTCACGCATCCGAGCAGTACGACATATTCATTACCGGATCGAATGCCTTTTTGCTGTCGAGCGATCTGTCGACGCTCTTTACGGGGCGTACGTTCGAGATCGAGGTTTTCCCATTCTCGTTTGAGGAGTATCGTCTCTATGGCGACGAGGGCGAGGTCGACCGCGACTTCGATGAGTACGCGAGAACCGGCGGTATGTCCGGCTCTTACCCTTATCCACTGCAGGAGCAGCGCTATCAATATCTCTCCAACGTCTTCAAGACGCTCATTGTGAGAGATATCGTGCAGCGGCATAACGTGAGAAACGAATCGGCGCTGCTGCGCATTGCCGATTACATGATGGACAACGTTTCCAACATTACGTCGGCACGCAACATTACTGATGCATTAAATGCGGATGGGTTAAAGATTACGAACAAGACGGTCGGCACGTACATGGGGTACCTGTGCGATGCGTTTGCCTTCTATAAAGTTCGTCGGTACGACATTCGCGGCAAAAAATACCTTAAGAGCGGCGAGAAGTACTATCTGGCGGACCATGCGTTTAAATATGCGCTTCTTGGTACACGTGATATGGATTGGGGGCGCGTATACGAGAACATGGTGGCAATCGAGCTGCTGCGTCGCGGATACGAGGTATACGTCGGCGTGCTCTATAAAAAGGAAATAGACTTTGTAGCAATCAAGCGGAGCGAGAAACTCTACATTCAGGTGAGCGACGACATCAGCTCGGATAAGACATTTGAACGCGAGATTTCGCCACTGCTGAGCATTGGCGATGCGTATCCCAAGATGATTCTCGCCCGCACGCATCACGAGGCCACGGATCGCGACGGAGTGCAGATCGTGGACCTGGCGAGGTGGTTGTGCGGCGAGGCGTAGCAGAAAGCCTATTCCTCAAAACTGAAAAAATTTCGTTTTTGAGGAATAGGACCGATGCATTGCTTAGTCCGCCGCTCGCGCCCGTGCTCGACTTAAGCCCCTGCCTTACCCCAGCTCCTGCATGCGGCGGTAGATTTCGCAGATGCCCTTGATGGTGAGTTGGCCGTCTACCACGTCGAAGGCATCGGTCGAATCGGCGACGATGCCGGCGAGACCGCCCGTGGCGATAACGGTGGCATCCTCGCGGCCCAGCTCGCGCTTCATGCGCTCGACCAGGCCCTCGGCCATGGCAGCAGCGCCCACCACGGCGCCGACCTTGATGCACTCCTCGGTATCGCGGCCGATGGCATGCTCGGGCGCCTCGAGCGGCACGCTGGCGAGCTTGGCGGCACGGGCGGCAAGCGCGTCCATGGAGATGCGGATGCCCGGCGCGATCGCTCCGCCAATGTAATAACCGTCCTCATCGATGACGTCGATATTGGTCGCGGTGCCAAAGTCCACCACGATTGCCGGCGCGCCGTAGAAAGTTTCGGCCGCAACGGCGTTAGCGACGCGATCGGCGCCTACGGCTTGGGGACGCGCCGCGCGCAGCTTGGTCACGGCGGCCGTCTGCGGCCCGATGACGATGGCGTCTGCGGCAATGCGGTCGGCCACGGCGTGCCACTCGCGCGAGAGCTGCGGCACCACGCCCGCAAAGGCGATCGCGTCAACCGCATCGAGCGAGAGGCCGTACATCTTAAAGAAACCCATCAGGCGCACGTGGATCTCGTCGGCGGTATAGGAGCGGTCGGTGGGCATGCGCCACGACTGCACCAGCTCGTCTCCGTCGAACAGGCCCATGGCCGTCTGCGTGTTTCCCATATCGATAGCGAGCAGCATGTCTACTCCCAGTGTTGGCATAAAAGGACGCGCACCATTGTATACGCGCCGTCGACGGCGCTCGGCCGCGATTCGTTTACGGTGATAGGGGCTGAGGGGTTTAAATATGAAGGAATTATGCTCTACGAGATTTTCCTTGCCGTTTACCGAACTCCCGCGTAATATTCTTTCTTGCGCACATGAGGCGCCCAGACATTGCGGGGTGGAGCAGTCTGGTAGCTCGCCGGGCTCATAACCCGGAGGTCGTAGGTTCAAATCCTGCCCCCGCGACCAAGAACTTGCAGCTCGTCGGCCTAGCCGGCGAGCTTTTTTGTTATTCCGGGACCGTGTTTTCGGTCCAATTCCCAACCTCTCAATCAAAGATCTCGATCTGTAACATCTAGACCCGATTTGGGCGGCTAGATGTTACAGATCGAGATATACCGGTGGATTGGGTCCCGTTTGTCTAAATCTATAACACGAGGGACGGATTTCGCCGAGTTGTTGTTATAGATTGAGATTTTCTAGCAGGCGGGTCCCGTTTGTCTCGATCTGTAACAGTAAGACCCGATTTTGCCGCGTAACTGTTACAGATTGAGATAAACCGACGGGCCGCCCCGCCCATCCCCATCCACCCGCCGCCACCTGATATTCGCCGATTTCCGTTGCGCCACTGTGCTCCCATGCCATATCCTCTAGACAACTACGCGGCATCATCGCCGCCGCGCCTACAAGAGAGGAATGTCCATGACCACACCTGCGTCTAAGCTGCTTCAGCCCATTACGGTTGGCCCCCTTGAGCTCAAAAACCGCATTATGTTCCCGCCGCTTACCACCGGCTACGAGGAGCGCGACGGTTCCATCGGCGAGCGCAGCCTGGCCTTTTACGAGCGCCTGGCCCGTGGCGGCGTGAGCTACATCGTCATCGGCGACGTCGCTCCCGTTATGACCGCGAGCCCCACGCCCAAGCTGGCGACCGATGCCCAGATCCCCACGTTTAAGGCGCTGGCCGACGCCGTCCACAAGCACGGTGCCAAGGTCGCGCTGCAGCTGTTCCATCCCGAGTACGACGTGCCCGGTGTCGGCCGCATGGTCATGGGTTCCATGGCCGCCGCCAAGGCCGCGCAGGAGGCCAAGGCCGCCGGCGACGAGGAGACCTTTGCCGCCAAGATGGCCGAGTCCAACGAGATCCGCAAGCAGGCCTACGCCAAACTGCACCACGACATGCAGCACTTTGTGAACGAGGCCACCGTGGAGCAGCTCACCCAGATCAAGGAGGCTATCGCCGCCTCGGCCGCCCGCGCGCAGCAGGCCGGCATCGACGCCATCGAGGTCCACGGCGACCGTCTGGTGGGTTCTCTGTGCTCGGCCATCCTCAACCAGCGCACCGACGAGTACGGCGGCTCGTTCGAGAACCGCGTTCGCTATGCGCTCGAGGTCGTCGCCGCCATTAAGGAGGCCGCGCCGCAGCTGATGGTGGAGTACAAGCTCCCCGTGATTATGGAGAACCCCGACGGCACGCCGCGCGGCAAGGGCGGCCTGCAGCCCGACGAGGCCTGTGAGTTTGCCAAGCTGCTCGAGGGCGCGGGCATCGATATGATCCAGGTCGCGCAGGCCAACCACACCGGTAACATGGGCGACACCATTCCGCCCATGGGCGCCATGCCCTACAACTGGACGCTGCCCGTGGCCGAGCGCGTCAAGGCCCTGGTCTCTGTGCCGGTGGCAACCGTCGGCCGCGTTGTCTCGGTTGAGGCCGGCGAGAAGATCCTGGAGGACGGTTCGGCCGACATCGTCGCGTACGGCCGCTCGCTCATGTGCGACCCCGACATTGCGCTCAAGGCCGCCACGGGTGAGCCCATCCGCGAGTGCCTCAACTGCAACAAGGGTTGCGTCGATGCGATTCAAAACCGCCAGTACATCTCGTGCGTGCTCAATGCCGAGAACGGCGACGAGGCGACCATCGCTATTAAGCCGGGCGAGGGCGACAAGAAGATTGCCGTGGTGGGCGGCGGTATTGCCGGCCTGGAGGCCGCGCGCGTGGCGGCCAAGCGCGGCTACGACGTGACCGTCTACGAGGCGAGCGATCATCTGGGCGGTCAGATTGTGCTGGCGGCCGCGCCCCCGCGCAAGGACGAGATCATGCGCTCGGTCGAGTACTACGAGAAGATTCTGCCCGGCCTGGGCGTGAAGGTTGAGCTCAACCATGCCGCTAGCCCCGCGGACCTCAACGCCGCCGACGCTGCGATTGTGGCCGTGGGCGCGCACGACGTGGTCATCCCCGTTCCGGGTGCCGATTCGGACAAGGTCGTCTCGAGCTGGGACGTGCTGGCCGGCAAGGTGGAGCTCAGCGGCCGCGTCGCCGTCATTGGCGGTGGCCTGGTGGGCACCGAGACTGCCGAGCACCTGCTGCAGCACGGCTGCGAGGTGGCGATCGTGGAGATGCTCGACAAGATTGCCGCGGGCGAGTCCGAGACCATTCTGCCGCTGATCATGAGCGATTTTGCCGCCCACAACGTGGAACAGCACGTGAAGACCCGCCTGACCGCCATTACCGACGAGGGCGTGGAGGCCATTCGCACCACCGAGGACGGCGCCGAGGAGCCGGTGAAGATCGCCTGCGATTACGTGGTGATGGCCGTGGGCTCCAAGGCCAACGCGTTTGACCTGGACGGCGTGACGGTGCCCGTGACCTGCGTGGGCGACTGCTCGGGCGAGCGCACCGCCGACATTGCGAGCGCCATTCGCACGGCGTATCACGCGGCCAACGAGCTGTAGTTGAACATCGCGGCCAGGCGGGGCGGTAGCACGGATCCGCCTCGCCCGGCTGTGTCCCGTCGGGTGTCAACCGGTGCGGGGCCTGCAAGCGCAGCAGGCCCCGCCCTTTTTGTTTTGCTTCGGTGGATGGCAATGCGCGGTAATCATGAGGAGTAAGGACGTCTACTGCCTTGCCGATTACTCAAAATTATTGGGGGAGGGGTTAATAACTATATCCTCTATGCCAAAGGACATAAAGAGGTGTCAATTTTGTTGACAGGCGAATGACGATTGGCTGCGAGTCAGCTACCAGCGTAAATAATCGATAAAGAAATGTCGTAAATTGGTGCCAAATGCCCAGATAACGCCGCGTCTATTTTAATTAACTGCTTTGAGCAAACAGTAAAATGCTACTATCTAACTTGCACGTAAGAAAGCAGATTAACGGTTAAGGCTAAGAAGTGGCAGGTATGTCGGAAGCAACTAGGACTCGCACGCATGCGCCCGAGGTTAGGCAGCGCGCCGTCGAGATCCTCCAAGAGGGGGTCGGTCATCGCGCCCTCGCCGCGGAGCTTGGCATTCCCCAGGCCACGGCTCGTCAGTGGGCCCGCGCGTATGCCGTAGGCGGTGCCGACGCCGTTCTCAACGCCGGTTCGCATCATCACACCTATTCGTACGAAGTTAAGCTCGCCGTGGTCAAGGACCGCTTGGAAAACGGCTTAACGGTTCGCGAGGCCATGATCAAGCACAAGATTCCCAGCGAGTCTTCGGTCAAGGCTTGGTGCCGCCAGTATCGCGAGAGCGGTGAGTCCGCGCTGGTTGATAAGCCGCGCGGTCGCAAGCCGCGCGTTAAAAAGGCGGAATAGCGAACGGGATGGTGCGCCCACAGGGGCGCATTTTTCTTGCCGCGCCAACTTTTTGGACCGTCGTGAGCCTACTGGAACATCCTCCAAAGTGGTTAATAAACCGCGCGCAGTGGCCCGTGCGCCCGCCGCCGCGATAGGGGGAGCGTCGCCTCTCTGCTCCAAAGCGGACAGACTCGTTACCCCGTACGCCTAAAACTCCCCAGTTGACCGAAAACCCGCCGCCGCTACTCCTCAACTGAGCTATAACGTTAAACAATTGCAGCGTTTTTGCATGGGGGAGTGATGGTATGACGCTACTGTATTTCCTTACCCTGTTTCCGCTGGTACCGGCGCTGGGCATGCTGCTCGCGCGCGGTGACCGCGCCCGCGATGCGCTAGGGCTTGTAGGCTCTGGCATCATTATGGCGGTGACGGTTGTAGTCGCCGTCATGTTTTTTGGCACGGGCCCGCAGAGCTTCGAGGTTGCCCCCGGCACCTCGCATGTGCTCTCGATCATCAGCTCCGTCATCGACGTGATCCTGTGCGCCGTCATCCTGTACAACGCGCGTAAATATAAGAGCACGCTCACCACGGTGCTCGGCGTGGTGCAGCTGGTGGGTTCGGTTGCCTTCGCTGCCATGACGCTGCCCGCGGCCGAGGTTGTCACCGCCACGCCGCTCTACCTGGATTACATGAGTGTGATCATGGTGCTTGCCGTCGGCATTGTCGGCAGCCTTATCTGCGTGTACGCCCTGGGCTACATGAAGGACTTCCAGGCCCACGACGAGCACGAGGCAGCGCTGCGCGGGCAGGCGGCGCCCGACCGACGCCCGCAGTTCCTGGCGCTTATGTTCCTGTTCCTCTCGGCCATGTTCGTCATCGTGACAAGCGACAACCTTGAGTGGCTGTTCTGTGGCTGGGAAATCACCACCGTGTGCTCGTTCCTCATGATTGGCTACACGCGCACGCCCGAGGCCATAAAAAACGCTTTCACCCAGATCATCCTCAACATGCTGGGCGGCATCGCGTTTTTGGCCGGACTCATGTACCTGCACGTTAACGGCATGCCGCTGACCATCTCGGGCATGATCGAGCTTTCCAGCGCCGGAACCGCGCAATCCGCGCTGCTGGTGATGCCGGTCCTGTTGCTGTCGCTTGCCGCGCTCACCAAGGCCGCACAGATGCCGTTCCACACTTGGCTATTGGGTGCCATGGTTGCCCCCACGCCCACGAGTGCCCTGCTGCACTCGTCAACCATGGTCAAAGCCGGCGTGTTCCTGATGGTCAAGCTCAGCCCGCTCTATGCCATCTATCCCGTGACCGGCTTTATGGTCACGAGCGTGGGTGCCATCACGTTTTTGCTCGCTGCCCTCATGGCCATCTCGCAGAGCAACGCCAAACGCGTCCTCGCGTACTCCACCATTTCCAACTTGGGCCTCATCAGTGCTTGCTTGGGTGTCGGCGCGCCCGAGGCCGTATGGGCCGCCATCTTCCTGATCCTGTTCCACACGGTGGCCAAATCGCTGCTGTTCCTGTGCGTGGGCACGGCCGAGCATCATATCGGCAGCCGCAATATCGAGGACATGGACGGTATGTTCAGCCGCATGCCGCACCTTACGCGTCTGATGATGCTGGGCATCATGGGCATGTTCGTGGCACCGTTTGGCATGCTCGTGTCCAAGTGGGGCGCCCTGGTGGCGTTCGCGCAGACCGGCAACGTGCTCATGATCATGGTGCTTGCCTTTGGCTCGGCCGCGACGTTCTTCTTCTGGGGCAAGTGGCTTGCCAAGCTTTCGGGCGTCGACCCCACGGCTCAAAACGTTGAGGTCAATGTCCATAAGACCGAATGGATGGCCCTCAACACCATCGCCGCGCTGCTGATTCTTTGCTGCGTGGCGTTCCCGCTCATCTCGAGCGGCCTGGTGTCGCCTTACTTGGCCATGGTGTTTGGCCGCGTGCCGTACGTTATTGGCAAGGACTCCATGTATCTGATGGTGGTTATCGTGGCGTTTATCGCCGTGGTGCTGCTGACTTCATTCCGCGTGAGCAACAAACCGCACGTAAACGTATATCTTTCGGGCGTGGGAACCGACAATTACCGCCATTTCCGCGGCTCGATGGGACACGAGGTGAAGGCCGAAAAGCGCAATTGGTACTCGGAGGACGCCCTTGGCGAGAAGCGTATTGGCCCCGCGGGTAGCGTCGTGTGCTGCAGCATTATCTTGTTTGCGCTGCTGTGTTGCGCGTGGATTGGGCCCGAGAGACTTGCCATGAGTGCGCCCTCGGTGCTGCGCGGTAAGTATTTTGAAGGTTCGGGTGTCGTGGGCATATTTATTGGTACCGTGGCGTTTGCCTTGATTGCGCCGCTTGTGGGTGGCCTGATCGACGGCCTTGACCGCAAGCTTTCGGCCCGCATGCAGGGCCGTGTGGGCCCGCGCCTGCTGCAACCGTTCTACGACGTTGCCAAGCTGCTGCGCAAGGCTCCTGCCAGCGTAAACACCATGGACGATACCTATATGGCATGCGCGCTCATCTTTACCGTCGTGGGCGGCGGCATCTTTGTGTCGGGTTCCAACACGCTGCTGTGCGCTTTTATGGTTACGCTCGCCGCGATCTTTGTGGTGCTGGCGTCCGCCTCGACGCAAAGCCCGTTTGCCCAGGTTGGTGCCGATCGTGAGTTGCTGCAGGTCATGAGTTACGAGCCCGCCGTTCTGCTGATGAGCGTGGGCCTGTACCTTGCCACCGACAGCTTCGATTCCATCGCCGTGACGGGGCAGTCGGCCCCCATCATCGTGTACAGCGCGCCCATTTTCCTTGCGCTGCTCGCGGTGCTCACCATCAAGCTGCGTAAGTCGCCGTTTGACCTTTCGTACTCGCATCACGCGCATCAGGAGATTGTCCAGGGCGTCGCCACCGAGATGAGCGGCAGCACGCTGGCCAAGATGACCCTTATGCACTGGTGCGAGACCGTGCTGTTTTTGATGTGGGTGGGCATGTTCTTTGTCTGGGACAACCCGGTGAGCTGGGTGGTCGCCCTGGTCGTGATGGTCGCGACGTATTTTGTCGAGGTACTGATCGACAACACCTTCGCCCGCAGCACCTGGCGCAGCTGCTTTAAGCTCGGCTGGGGCGTGGCGCTGGTGTTTGGCCTGCTCAACCTTATGCCCATCCTCGTCGACGTGTTTATTTAGGAGGCGGCATCCATGGATCATAAAATGTCGCGCTCGCCGTGGGTTATTCATTACGACGGCTCGAGCTGCAACGGATGCGATATCGAGGTGCTGGCCTCGCTCACGCCGCTGTTCGATGCGGAGCGCTTTGGCGTGGTCAACACCGGCAACCCCAAACATGCGGACATCTTTTTGGTGACGGGCTCGGTCAATGCCCAGAACCTGCCCGTCGTGCGCCAGATCTACAACCAGATGCTCGAGCCCAAGTGCGTGGTGGCGTGCGGCATCTGCGCGTGCTCGGGCGGCGTGTTCCGCGATGCCTATAACGTGATCGGCGGCGTGGACCGCGCGATTCCCGTGGACGTGTACGCGCCCGGGTGCGCCATTCGCCCCGAGACGGTGATCGATGCCATCGTGGAGGCGTGCGGCATCTTGGACCAGAAGGAGGCCGTGATGCGCGCCGGCGGCGACCCGCTCACCGTGGGCGGTGCCGCTACCTGGGACGGTGGCGTTGAGCTGGGCGAGGACGGGTTTGTGGCCGCGGGGGCCGGGACTGATGGCGCCGGTGACGCGCCTGTCGGGAAGCCCGCCGCGCCCGCCGCTGCGAAGGAGGCCGAGTAATGCAAAAGGCAATCTATACCACCGTCGGGATCGACGAGCTCCTGGCGCATGTGCAGGCGCTCAAGGGCACCGGCGCGCGCTTTGTGCAGATGCATGCCGAGCGCTGTGTGGACGACGGCACGTATCGCTTGGTCTATACGTTTATCAACGTTCATGCTGCTCAGGAGCATATTGCGCAGGACGGTAGCTATGCGATCGAGAACCTGGTGGTTGAGGGAATTGATCGGCACCAGGAGATTCCGTCCATCAGCTCGTACTGTCCGGCGGTATTCCCGTTTGAAAACGAAGCGCACGACCTATTCGGTCTTGCCATCACCGATATGCAGATCGACTTTAAGGGCTTTTTCTACCAGGTCTCGACCGCTGAACCCATGAGCGTTATCACGCCCGAGGTGAAGGCCGCGCGCGAGAAGGCCATGAAGGTCCGCGCGGCCGCCGAGGCCAAGGCGCGCAAGGCCGCGGCCGAAAAGGCCGCCGCTGCTGCGGCTGCTGCAGGGGAGGGTGCTGCGAGCGCTGCTGCCGCCCAGCCCGCAGCGGCTGCCGGCTCCGATGCTCAGCATGACGAGGCTGCCGCCAAGGCCGCGCTCAAGGCTGCCGAGATGGAGGCAAAGCTCGCCGCCATGGATCCCGAGAAAGCGGCCAAGGTCCGCGCGGCGCTTGCCGCCAAGGCCGTCCGCGACAAGCAGAAAAAGGAGGCGTAAGGTCCATGGCTCATCGCTCCGTAATTCCGTTTGGCCCGCAGCACCCGGTGCTGCCCGAGCCGCTTCATCTGGACCTGGTAATCGAGGACGACCGCGTCATCGAGGCAATTCCGCAGATCGGCTTTGTGCACCGCGGACTCGAGAAGCTCACCGAAAAGCGCGACATGCATCAGTTTGGCTACATCGCCGAGCGCATCTGCGGCATTTGCGCC
This sequence comes from uncultured Collinsella sp., assembly GCA_905208975.1. GTDB lineage: Bacteria > Actinomycetota > Coriobacteriia > Coriobacteriales > Coriobacteriaceae > Collinsella. The sequence continues at coordinate 10,552 of CAJLRE010000018.1, forward strand.
GTGGGCCACAGCTGCGGCTATGCCAGCGCCTGCGAACGCATGCTTGACATCGAGGTGCCCGGCCGCGTGCAGTATATCCGCACCATTCTGCACGAGCTCTCGCGTATTCACTCGCATTTGCTGTGGCTGGGCCTGCTCGCCGATGCCTTTGGCTTTGAGGCGCTGTTCTATCGTTCGTGGACGCTGCGCGAGCAGATTCTCAAGATCTTTGAGAGCACGTGCGGCGGTCGCGTGATCCTGTCGATTAACGAGATCGGCGGCCTTAAGCACGATATCGAGGATTCCGAGCTGGCGGGCATTGTCCAGACGCTCGATGCCATGCGTCCTGACTACGATGCCCTGGTGCATACGTTTTTGGACGACGACAGCTGCGGCGAGCGCCTGCATGGCGTGGGCGTGATCAGCAAGAAGGACGCACTGGAGCTTTCGATGGTCGGCCCGTTCGGTCGCGCCTCGGGCGTGAACTACGACGTGCGCATGTTTGGCGACGGTGCCTATGCGGATTTGGCCGCGTTTGAGCCCATCGTGGCAACCGACGGCGACTGCTATGCCCGCTGCCAGGTGCGTTGCGCCGAGGTCACGCAGGCCATGGATATCATCAAGGAGCTTGTCGGTAAGATTCCACACGACGGCATCGGCGGGCGCACCAAGCTTACGCCGGCCGACGGCGCGCGCGGCGAAGTTGTGATTGAGCAGCCGCGCGGCGAGGCGTACTACTATGTACGCGGCAACGGCACCAAGAACCTGGACCGTTTTCGCGTGCGAACGCCGACGTCGCAAAACCTGGCGGGTCTGACACATGCACTGCAGGGCGTGCTCCTTGCCAACGTGCCCATGATTATCCTGACCATCGACCCCTGCATTAGCTGCACGGAAAGGTAGGCGCGGCATGAGTTTGCTGACATTTGCCAAGACGGCCTTGGGTTCTATGGTCAAGCAGCCGGTCACGGTGTGCTATCCGCAGGAGAAACTGACGGCGCCCGAGCGCCTGCGCGGGCATATTGTCAATGACATGGACGTGTGCATCTGCTGCGGCATGTGCGCTCGGCGTTGTCCGGCGGGCGCACTCGCGGTCGATCGCAAAGGCGGCACCTGGTCGATTGACCCGTACGCCTGCGTGGTGTGCGGCGAGTGCATCGAACGCTGCCCCAAACACTGCCTGACTATGGATACCGCCCGTACCCCAGTCGCAGCGGATAAGACTCCCACGGTAGAAACCAAGCCGGAATAGCGCGAAGACGGGGCCGGTGGGGCATAAATGCCCCACCGGCCCCGAGCTTAAACGCGCGAGCGAGCCGCCGCGAACAAAACTATGCCGGATTACGGGGCTGGATGGCGAACCTCCGACCATATAGAAAATCGCAAAAACAAAACCGCAGGTAGATAGCCTGCCGTTTTTCAAAAAATGAAGGTATGGATGAGGGCCCCGACTTTAGCTCCGTAATCCGGCATAGTTTTGAAATGGCACCATATCCGTAACAGCTCTTGATCTCCCATGGACGGAGGAAAGCGGATCATTTTTGCCTTGCGAAGGCTGCTGCGTGATCCGGCCGCCACGAAATCGGCCCATTTACTACGTTTAGGCGGCAGCCCTCGACCACGGCAAGCAATGCGAAATGAAAACCGCAGGTAGAACGCCTGCGGTTTTTCATGAAACGCGGCTATGGTCAGGGGTATCGGGTCAAACGTAGTAGATGGGCCGATTTCGTGGTGGGCGCTGTCAGCCGATCTCCGTGGGCGGAAGAAAACGGATCATTTTGGTCTCGCGAGGTTTGCGGAGGCACTCGTGCAGGGCCGTCGCGAATAAAACTATGTCGGTTTACTACGATGAATTCGGCATTCCCGACCATGACTGCATTTTTCTAAATATTGCAAGCGTTCTACCTGCGGTTTTGGAAGCGCGCAATTTGCCGTGGTCGAAGGTGGTCGATTCATCGTAGTAAACCGGCATAGTTTTGAAATGGCATTAAATCGGTAGCAGCCATTTTGCTATGCCGGGGCGATCGGTCTTCGGGTAATTACCCTCGCAGGTAGGCGATGGCGATCTGCGTGCGGTTGCGTAGGCCCATTTTGGCTAGGATTGAGCTGATGTGGTTGCGTACGGTGCCTTCGCCCATATAAGCTGTGGCGGCAATCTCCTTGTTGTCGAGACCGCGGGCGATGAGCTCGGCGACTTCGAATTCGCGGTCGGTCAGGCCGGCAAAGGCCGCGGGCCGGCGGAGCGTGCCCGACTCGACGCCCGTTCCGTCAAAATCGATGTCCTCGATTGCCTTGCCCTCGAGTACGCGCTTACCGTCCATAACCTGCGCCAACGCCGGTGGAATGGCGGCGACATCGGTTTTAATCAGGTAGCCGCGGGCGCCCAGCTTGAGCGCCGACACAATGTACTCGTCATCCGAGAACGTCGTCAGAAATACCACGCGCGCCGCAGGGTCGCGCTCAAGGATCTCGCGCGCGGCCGAAAGGCCATCGCGTCCCGGCATCTGGATGTCGAGCAGCGCGATGTCGGGCGAGTGCTCGGCGTAGAGCGCGACCGCGTCGTCGCCGTTGGCGCCGGTGCCCACTACCTCGATCTGCGTCTGGGCGCCCAGGATAATCTTGAGCGAATCGACCACCAAACGGTCGTCGTCGACAACAATGAGCCTCATCGGCCCTCATCTCCTTGCTGTTTGGGAACGGTGGCAAACACGCGCCAGCCGCCGACGCCGGCGCGCGGGCCGGCGGTGAAGGTGCCGCCAAGCGCCTCGACGCGCTCGCGCATGGAGCCGAGCCCCATGCCCTCGGCGACGCCGCGACCGCCCGTCTGGGTCCCGCCCACGCCGTCGTCGGTAACGATGAGCTGGTAAAACGACGGATGTTCCATGCATCGTACAGTGACGGTCTGGGCGCAAGCGTGGCGCATGGTGTTGGATAGCGCCTCGCGCAGGACCGCCGCAAAGCAGTTGGCGACATTTGCGGGCGCATGCTCGGCCAAAACTTCAAGCTCAATCTGCGGGCCGCCATCCGAGCGTGCGCCTTCGACAATGCGTTCGAGCTGCACGGAAAGGTCGACGGCGTTGTCGTTGAGCGCATGGACGCTGGCGCGTACGAGCTGGAGCGCCTCGTCAACCGTGCGTTTGACGTCGGCGAAATCGACGGCGACGCCGGGCTCGTCGGCGTGGACCACGCGCAGGGCTTCGGCCTGCAGCGAGGCGCGCGTGAGCTGATGCCCGACGTTATCGTGGATCTCGCGCGCGATACGGGCGCGTTCGGCGAGCGTCGCGAGCTCGATTTCGTAGTCCTGGCGGTCGGCGAGGTCGCGGTTGCGTGCCTCGAGTGCCAGGGCGCGTTCTTGCAGCTTGTCGCGGGTGCGACGCATGCGTTTCTGTTCGCGCTCCAGCTGCGCGGTGCGCAGCGACAGCAACGTGGCAGCGATCGAAAGGATGGCGGTTAGCAACAGCGTTCGGGTGGTGAGCACGCCGCCACGAAGGTCCGCGACGAGCGCAAAGACAAAGGCGACGCCAATGCCCAACGCGACCCAAACGCGTTCACGGCGCACGCGCCGCGCGATGTCATAGAGGGCGAGGGGCGCAAACGGCACAAACGGCGGCACGAAGACAGCCGCGATGATGTAAGCGTAACTCGCGGCCTCGCTGGCGCGCTCTCCCTGCGCGAGCTCGGCCAGTGAGGTGGCGATAACGCCAAGGCAAAACGCCGCGACCAGGCGAGCATCCACAGCAAGGCCCAGAGCGGCTGCGATACAGCACGCCAGCACGATCGATTTGTCGAAAAGCCTGTTCATACGGGTATTGTACGCGAAGCCGCGCGTGGTGGAGGGACCGCCTGCGCAACTGTGACATTCCTCCCGCGCGGCAAAGCGGCGTCGATCGCTCGCGCGAGCGGGGGTTTCGCCTCTGCCCCCTCGCACTCGTGACAAAGCTCACTGGTGCGCGCCGTCCGCTCCTGCGATGATGCAATCGTACCGGGCCACGACCAACAGAAGGGCCGCCTCATGACAGATATCGTCCACGTCGAAAACCTCGTCAAGCGCTACGACGATCTTATCGCGCTCGACCACTTTAACCTGAGTATTGCCCCTGGCGAGATCTTTGGCCTGCTGGGCCCCAACGGCTCGGGCAAGACCACGTCCATCAACTGCATCCTGCAGCTGCTCGCCTACGACAAAGGCACCATCGAGCTGTTCGGCGAGCGCATGACGCCCGCCCGCTACGACCTCAAGCGCCGCATCGGTGTGGTGCCGCAGCAGGTGGCGGTGTTCGACGAGCTCACCGTGCGCGAGAACATCGACTATTTCTGCAGTCTCTACGTCAACGACCGCAAGCGCCGCCGCGCGCTGGTGGACGAGGCGATCGACTTTGTCGGCCTGGGCGACTTTACCAAGTTCCGCCCCGGCAAGCTCTCGGGCGGCCTGGCGCGTCGTCTCAACATTGCCTGCGGCATCGCGCACAAGCCCGAGCTCATCTTTTTTGACGAACCCACGGTGGCGGTCGACCCGCAAAGCCGCAACGCCATCCTGGAGGGCATCTGCCGCCTGCGCGACGAGGGCGCCACGGTGGTGTATACCAGCCATTACATGGAGGAAGTCGAGCAGATCTGCAGCCGCATCATGATCATGGACGGCGGCCGCGTGCTGGCGCAGGGCACCAACGACGAGCTCAAGCGCATGATTCAGATGGGTGAGAAGATTGTAATCGAGGTCGGCGAGGTTCCGAGTGCGGCGCTCGGTGCCGTCGCAAGCCTGCCGCACGTTCTGGACCTTTCGGCAACGGCGGGACAGCTCACGTTTTCGTGCGAAGCGAGCCCGCACAACCTGACGGACATTCTCGATGCGCTGCGCTCGCATGACGTGCCGCTCGGCCGCATCTATTCCGAACCGCCGACCCTCAACGACGTGTTCCTCGAGATCACCGGCCGCGAGCTGCGCGACTAGGGGGCGGCCATGTTCAACACCATCATCACCACGGTCAAGACGCTGCTGCGCCGGCCGAGCACGTGGGTCTGGGGCGCTCTCTTTCCTATCGCGCTTTCCACGATGTTCATGTTTATGTTTGCGAACCTCAGCTCCGACGGCACGGTCGACCCGGTGCCGGTTGCCGTCGTGGCGGACGAGGCCTGGGATGCCTCGACCTTTAAGGATGTGGCGGCTTCGCTTGCCAAGGCAGGCGACGACCAGCTGCTCGATGTGAGCGAGTACGAAGACTTGGCTGCCGCGAACCGTGCGCTCAAGGCCGGCGAAGTCGCGGGCGTCTACACGGTCGATGCCGCGGGCACGCCCAGGCTCACGCTGCTATCGAGTTACGACAGCTCGCGCGCCTCGTCGGTGCTTACCGACCGCAGCATCCTTGAAACGGTGGCAAGCTCGTATACGCAAAATGCCGAGCTCATGTCCCAGATTGCCCAGGATGACCCGGCGGCGCTCGCCGACCCGGAGGCGGTTGCGCGCGCTCTGTCGCTCGAGGGCGGAACCCGCCGCGTGAGCCTGACTCGTGCCACGCCCGATGGCACGGTCATCTACTATTACGCGCTTTTTGGCCTGGTCGCGATGATGTCTGCCGAGTTTGCCGCCTTGAGCGTCGTCGATTTGCAGCCTAATCTGTCGGGCCTTGGCGCGCGCCGCTGCGTGGGCGGTCTCTCCAAGACGGCGTCACTGGCCGGCATTTTTGTCGGCTCGTGGCTGGTTTCCTTTGCATCGATGGCGGTTGCGATCGGCTACGTGCGCCTGGTCGTGGGCGTCGACTTTGGCGGGCGCGAGGGGTTGTGCCTGCTGGGCGGGGCTGCATCCGCGCTTGCCGCCACGGGCCTGGGGCTCTTTGTGGGCACGCTTCCCGTTAAGGGCGGCAAGGCGTCCAAGTCCGGTATCCTCACGGGCTTCGCTACCACGTGCGCCCTGTTCGCCGGACTCTACGGCGAGCCGGCGATGGCGCTTGCCGACGATGTCGCCCGCGCCTGCCCGGCCGAGTGCTGGCTCAACCCCGTCAAGCTCATCTGCGACATGTTCAACCGCCTGTATTTCTTTGAGGATCTGGGGCCCTTCGCCGTCCGCGCCGGCGCGCTCGTCCTGATGACCCTGGTGTTTGTCGTCGCCGCTACGCTGATCTTTGGAAGGAGCCGCTATGAGCACCTTTAAGACCGCGCTTCGCATGGCGCTCGCGCACCCGTTATACCTGCTCATCTATACGGTGTTCATCTCGCTCATGGGCGTATTCATCGCGGCCTCGGTGAGCTGGAACTCGTCGCAGCTTACCGAGTACAAGCCCTACGACACCAATGTGATCGTGGTCGACCGCGACAATAGCGACCTTTCGCGGGCGCTTACCAAGCACCTGGGTTCGCGCTTTCACCTGGTCACGGGCGTTGGTGACGACATGTACGACCTTGCGGATGCGCTCGCCAAGAGTAACAGCGCCAAGGGCAGCGCCGATTGCGTGTTCTTTATCCCGGAGGGGTTTGAGGACGATCTTGTTGCAGCCGCGCGTGCGGGGGAAGACCTTCCCAAGCTCGATGTGACGTACGGCTCCGGCACCATGGCGGCAGCGCTTTCGTCTGCCGAGGCCTCGCGGTGGGTCTCGCTCGCGGGTACTGCGGCGGCACTTGAGCCAGCTGCTTCCGACGGCGATGTCGCCAAGGCCGCCGAGCATGCTGCCGCAAAGCGTGCGGAGGTCCAGATCGAGCAGGTCAAGGTTGACTCGACTGCCGCCGCTACACTCGAGTCGTACTTCAACTTTGGCGCGTATGCGATCATCTCGTCGGTCATCGTGTCGGTGGGGCTGGTGTTCTCGGGCATGAACGAGCCCGAGCGCGTGCGCCGCATGGAGGCCGGTCCGCTCTCCGAGCGCCAGCGTTCGCTTGCCGTGTTCGCGGCCGCCGCCGTGCTCACTGTCTGTATCTGGTTTGTGTCGAGCATGATGGGCGTCGTGGGCTTTGCCGGCGCGGTCGCCGAGGTCGGCGTGGGCCGTGTGTGCCTGGCGCTGGCGGCAACGTTTGCCCTGGCGTGCACGCCGCTGGCCGTTGGCTTTGCCCTTTCGAGCCTGGGCGCGCGCGAAGAGCTGCTCAACGGTGTGGGCAACCTGCTTGGCTTGCTCATGACGTTTTTGGGCGGCGCCTGGATGCCGCTTTCGATGATGGGCTCGGCCGTGCAGACGGTGGCGCACTTTGTGCCGACGTTTTGGGTGAACGACGCGATCGGCAAGGCGCTTGCCTCTGATTTGACGTCTACCGTGCTGGGCGACATCGCCTGCGACCTGGGCGTCACGGTGCTCTTTGCCGCTGCCATCGCCGCCGTAGGCCTGGCTCTCGCACACGCCAAATCCCGCGCCTAGCCACCTAGCCATTGGGGACAGTCTTTGCCGATTCGCCGGCAGGGCTGGCAGGGACTGTCCCAATATGTCGGCACTTGGGGACGCTCCTTTCCTGCCGGCACTCATTGGGGACAGACTTAAATGAGCGATTTCACTCATTTAAGTCTGTCCCCAATGAGTAGGTTGGAAAAAAGCCGCGCACGTCGCTTAAAAATAGTTCGCCCGGGTTTACTATTAGCCTAGAAAGTAGCAGGTGGCTAACAACGGGGGATAAGATGGCGGCAAAGCGAGCCTACGTCCAGGTCAGCGGGCTTAAGAAACACTACGGCGACGGCGATGCACGCCTGACGGTGCTCGATGGCATCGATACGTCCATCAATCGCGGCGAGATCTGCGTCATGCTGGGGCCCTCGGGCTCGGGCAAGTCGACCTTTCTCAACCTGATCGGCGGCCTGGAGGATGCCGACGGCGGCTCCATCATGGTGGACGGCTGCGATCTCACGGCGCTCAAGCCCGCCGATCTGGGCGAGTACCGACGCCGCGAGCTGGGCTTTGTCTTCCAGTTCTACAACCTGGTGCCCGACCTTACCATCAAGGAAAACATCGAGGTCACGGCGCACCTGTCCAAAAAACCGCTCGACGTCGACGATCTGCTGCGTTCGCTGGGCCTCTACGAGCACCGCAACAAGTTTCCGCGCCAGGTCTCGGGCGGCCAGCAGCAGCGCTGCGCCATCGGCCGTGCGCTCGTCAAAAATCCGGGCCTGCTGCTGTGCGACGAGCCCACGGGCGCGCTCGACTACAAGACATCCAAGGAAATCCTGCAGCTCATGGAGGACGTCAACCGCACCTACGGCTGCACCATCATCATCGTCACCCACAACGCCGCCATCGCGCGCATGGCCAATCGCGTGCTGCGCCTGCGCGACGGGCGCATCGTCGAGGACGAGCGCAGCGAGTCGCCCGTCGCGGCCGCCGAGCTCGATTGGTAGGCGGCGCCATGACACCTCTCGCAAAACGACTCCCGCGCGAGCTGCGCCGCAATATCGGCAAGTACCTGGGCATCTTTTTGCTTATGTGCGGAAGCATCGCCCTCACGTCGGGCTTTTTGCTCGCGGCGCATTCCATCGGCTGCCTCATTGACGACATGCGCGATGCGTACACGATCGAGGACGGCCGCGTGACTACCTCCTTCGAGGCCACCAAAGATCAGCTCAAGGCTGCCGAAGACGCGGCTGAGGACGTCGGCGGCGTTACGTTCTACAAGAACTTCTCTATCGACGCCATCATCAAAAAGGCGGCTGGCGACGACGGCACCAAGCGCACCCTGCGCACCTACGCGCATCGCACCAAGGTTGACATTGCGTCCTACTGCGAAGGCAGGCAGCCCAAGACGGACGATGAGGTGGCAATCGACCGTGTCTTCGCCACCAACAACGACCTCGCCGTGGGCGATAAGGTCGAGCTTGAGGGCCGCACCTACACCATCTGCGGCATCATGACCCAGCCCGATAGCCAGGCGCTGTTCCTCGACAATTCGGACTTTACGGTGAACACCATCACGTACGGCGTGGCCGAGGTCACCGACGCCGGCTTTGCCGCGCTTGAGGACGCCGGCGGCGCGCCTGCCTACACCTACTCCTTTACCTTTACCGATCGCGATCTCCCCACCGCGGATCGCATCGATGCGGAGCAGGATATGGTCGAGGCGCTGACCGATGCCGATGCGCGCGTGGACGATCTGATCGATGCCGATTCCAATCAGGGCATTGGCTATGCGCGCGACGACGTGGACGGCGACTCCATGATGTGGATGACGTTGCTCGACATCATCATCGTGATCATGGCGTTTGTCTTTGTGGTGCTCACCGACGCCACCATCGAGGAGGAGAGCGCCATTATCGGCACGCTGCTCGCCAGCGGCTATCGCCGTCGCGAAATCGTGCTGCACTACCTAGCGCTTCCCGCCATCGTAGGCGTGGCCGCGGCGCTACTGGGCACCGCTCTCGGCGTTGCGTTCTTTACCGAGCCCATGCGCGGTCTCTACTACGGCTCGTACAGCCTGCCGCCCTTCCAGGTGTACTGGAGCTGGGAGATCTTTGTGAAGTGTGCCGTGGTCCCCGCCGCTGCGCTCATCCTCATCACGCTGGTGGGCCTGCTTCGCAAGATGGGCAAGACGCCGTTGCAGTTCCTTCGTCACGAGGCGAGCGGCAAATCGGGCACCAAGCGCGGCCTGCAGCTGCCGGAGCGCATGGGCTTTGTCTCGCGCTTCCGCCTGCGCGTCTTCCTGCGCAACCTGGGCAACTTCGCCACGCTCTTCGTGGGCATTGCATTCGCCTCGCTGCTGCTGCTCTTTGGCCTGGCGATTTTGCCCACGATGACGCACTACGCGGACAACCTCGAGACGAGCCTGGTCGCCGAGCATCAGTACACACTCAAGGCGCCGCTGGAGCTCGAGGGCACTGCCGAGGAGCGCGAGCAGTGGTCGGCGCTCGAGCGCTTGCAGTCGATTGACGGCGCGCTGCTCTCCGCCGCCCAGGATGCCGATGACGAGCTTGACGACGCGGCCGATGCGGCGCAGACGGCAGCCGATGCCGCGACCGCATCTCCGTCTGCCGAGAGCCTGACTGCAGCGCAGGATGCGCTTGCTAAGGTCAAGGACAAGAAGGATGCGCTCTACGCACGCCTCGACGATCTTGCCGATGCCCTCGGCTGCGACCGCGATGAGGCCATCGACCTGATCGACAAGGCCTCTAAGATCGACACCGACAACGACGACATTCACCCGATCAACACGACCGACAACGGCGCGGGCGCAATCGCGCAGGCCGAGAAATATGCCGTTTACCAGCTGCAATACGACCGCGGCGATGGTAATGGCGAGGAGACGATTTCCGTCTACGGCATTTCATCTCATTCGCGCTATTGGAAAGACCTCAACGTCGGCGACGGGCGCGTCGTCTTTGGCGGCGGTCTGCTCGATAAGTTTGGCTGGAGCGAGGGCCAGAAGGTCGAGCTTCGCGACAAGTACGAGGCTCGGGATTATTCTCTTGAGTACGCGGGTAAGGACTGCATCTGGGGTTCAAAGTCGGACATGAATATCTATATGAGCATCGATGACTTTAACGAGCTGTTCGGCAACGACGCCGCCTACTTTAACGGCTATGTGAGCGACGAGAAGCTCGACCTCGATGCTCGTTACTTTGCCGGTGACACCACGCCCGACGACATGCGCGCCGTGGGTGACCAGTTTATCGGCATGATGAGCAAAATGATCGGCATGATGGTCGGGCTCGCGGTGTTTATCTTCCTGCTGTTTATGTACCTGCTGACCAAGGCGGTGATCGACCACAGCGCCCGTTCGATCAGCTACATGAAAGTCTTTGGCTATCGCGATAGCGAGATCTCGCATCTGTACATCCGCTCGATCACGCTGTGCGTGGCGGCGTCGCTCGTGCTGAGCCTGCCGGTCATTATTGGCTCGCTCACGGCCATCTTCCGCTCGATGCTGCTCGCCTACAACGGCAATATCGAGATCTACGTGCCCGCTTGGTCCATGGCTGCATGCATCGGCATCGGCTTTGCGACCTACCTGGTCGTGGCGCTGCTGCACACGCGCTCTATCAAGCGCGTCAGCCTGGCCGAAGCCCTCAAGGTGCAGGAGTAGTCATTGGGGACGTTCTTAAACGACTAGTCGTTGGGGACAGTCTTTGCCGGATCGCCGGCTCGCTGGCCGGGCGGCAAGCACTCATTTAAGTCTGTCCCCAATGAGTGCCTAGCGACTCGGCGTTGCGCTTGACTTCAACCCCACTTCAACGGGTACCATCCTCTATGTCTGTAACGCCATATAGACCGAGGGGATAGATCTATGACCGCAACCGCACCCGCAGCACCGGCAAAGGTGTACTTCACCAACCTGCGCACGCATGCTCGCGAGAGCCAGCTCGACAAACTCAAACGCCTCATTCGCCGCGCCGGCATTGAGCAGATCGACTTCGAGAACAAGTTCGTCGCTATCAAGATTCACTTTGGCGAGCTGGGTAACCTGAGCTTTCTGCGCCCAAACTACGCCCGCGCCGTCGCAGACGTCGTGAAGGAGCTGGGCGGCAAACCCTTCCTCACCGACTGCAACACGCTCTATGTGGGCAGCCGCAAAAACGCGCTCGAGCACATCGACACCGCCTACCAGAACGGCTTTACCCCGTATGCCACGGGTTGCCAGATCATCATCGCCGACGGCCTCAAGGGCACCGACGAGGCGCTCGTTCCGGTCGAGGGCGGCGAGTACGTGCGCGAGGCAAAGATCGGCCAGGCACTCATGGACGCCGACATCGTGATTAGCCTCACCCACTTTAAGGGCCATGAGCAGGCCGGCTTTGGCGGCGCCATGAAGAACTTGGGTATGGGCGGCGGTAGCCGTGCCGGCAAGATGGAGCAGCACGCCGCTGGCAAGCCGAGCGTCGATACCACCAACTGCGTTGGCTGCCGTGCCTGCGAGAAGATATGCGCGCACAGCGCCATCACGTTTGACGGTACGCGTGAGCGCGAGCTTGCCAACGGCAGCACTCGCACGGTTCATGTGGCTGCCATCGACCACGATCGCTGCGTGGGCTGCGGACGCTGCATTGCGGCGTGCAACCAGGACTGCATCAAGCCCGACTATGATGCCGCGGCCGACGTACTCAACTACAAGATCGCTGAGTACACCAAGGCCATCGTCGACGGCCGCCCGAGCTTCCACATCTCGCTCGCCATGGACATCAGCCCCAACTGCGACTGCCATCCCGAGAATGACACGCCCATCGTCAACGACATCGGCATGTTCGCGAGCTTCGACCCGGTCGCCATCGACCAGGCCTGCGCCGACGCCGTCCTGGCGTCCGAGCCGCTGCCTAACACCGAGCTTACCGACAGCGCGGCCAAGATGGAGCATAATCACGAGCATCTGGAGGGCGAGCAGGCCAAGGATCCCTTCTGCATCACGCATCCCGACACCGACTGGCGCGCGTGCATCGCGCATGCCGAGAAGATCGGCCTGGGCACGAGCAAGTACGAGCTCATCGAGGTCAAGTAGCATCTAGCTATTGGACAAATCAAGCGCTTTTGTAGCGCAGCGTTAGCAAAAGCCGCCCGTGAGCACAGTGCCCACGGGCGGCTTTTCAGAAGTGCGGTGAAAAATCGAATACCGCCGACTACAAACCGATTTTTGGCAACAAACCCCAGACGTTGCTTTTTGCCTAAAAATTCTTGTCGAGGAAGTCATCGACCGTATTCCAGTAGAGCTCGGGGTCAACTTGCGCACTCTTGGCGTGGGTGGCGCCATGGATGGTGAGCTTTTGCTTGACCTTGCTGGCGCACGCGTCGTAGTTTTGGTCGAGCATGTCGTACGGCACAAAGGTGTCCTGGTCGCCGTGGATAAACAGCATGGGAACCGTCGCGTGTTTGAGTTGCTCCACACTGCTCGCCTTATGAAAGTCGTAGCCCGCGCGCACGTTGCACACCAAGTTTGCTACATCGAGCAAGGGAAAGCTGGGCAGCCCGAACACGTCCTTGAGCTGCAGAGAAAACTCGTCCCAAACACTCGTATAACCACAGTCCTCGATAATGCATTTCACGTTTGCGGGCAGAGATTCCCCCGCGACGTCCATGGCGGTTGCCGCACCCATCGACTCGCCAAAGACCAGGATGCGCGCCTCGGGGTCAGCCTGAACGATCCGCCCAATCCATGCAACGACATCGAGCCGCTCGGGCCAACCCATGCCGATATAGTCGCCGCCGGAGCGCTCGTGGGCGCGGGCGGCGGGTGCGAGTACGTTCATGCCGCGGTCGTGGAATCGTTTGACGTATCGGGCCATGCCGATGGGCTCATCGGTGTATCCGTGTAGGCAGATAGCGTAATTGTGCGTGCTCTCTGGGGCGGCAAAATACCAAGCGGCAAGTTCGGTTCCGTCATCTGCGGTGAGGCTGCTGCTCTCGCGGTTCTCTTTAAACCATGCCCGCGCCTCGGTTCCCTCGGCATCCGGCTGCTCACTTTCTTTGTCGTCCTTGCCGTCCTGCATCATCTTCATGGTGTATGGCGCGCGGGGATTCAGCGCGAAGTCAAACAGAAAGTTGCCGGCAAATCCGAGCAGCGCAATGACAACCACCAGTGCAACGATGTCGGCTATCTTGAGCTTTCGATGGGAATGTGCGTTTTGAGCCATGCGGTATTCTCCTATAAGATGTTAATGCATCAACATTTAATGCAAGCGCATTATGGACGTTCGCCGTTGATGCGTCAACAGGCAAAGAATGGGTAAACAAAGGGTCACGTATGGTGCAAATTTCGCACGCACCCAGACGCTTTGATATAGTGTTGAGAACTCTTTACGTTGGAGGATGTAACCGGCATGTCCGATTCGAGCGACAGTTCCAAGCCGCGACCCAAGGCCGCGGCCGTTCCGCACTACACGGTGGGCGAGGAGATCATGAACTCCGTCACCCATGGTGTCGGCTGTCTGCTGGGTATCGCGGGCCTGGTGCTCCTGATCGTATTCGCTGCCCTGCGCGGCGGAGGCCCGGCCCACATGGCCGCGGCGATTGTCTATGGCGTCAGTATCATCCTCGAATACTTGGCCTCCACGCTCTACCACGCGATTCAGCCCGCGCGCGCCAAGCGCGTGTTCCGCATTATCGACCACAGCTGCATCTACCTGCTCATAGCCGGCAGCTATACGCCGTTTTGCCTCATCACGCTCGCAAACGACGGCGGCCCTGCGCTGTTTTTTGCCGTATGGGCCATCGCCATTATCGGCATCGCCCTCGAGTGCTTTATGCGCGAGCGTCAACCGCACTGGGTAAGTGGCCTGGTCTACCTGCTGATGGGCTGGCTCGTTGTCTTTAAGCTGCCCGACCTTGTGGCGCTGCTGAACCCCGTGGCACTTGCCCTGCTCGCCGTCGGCGGCGTGTGCTACACCGTGGGCGTGCCGTTCTATATCGCCAAAAACGTGCGCTATCTGCACAGTGTTTTCCACTTGTGGGTGCTCGCCGGCAGCATCTTCCAGTTCATGGCGGTGATCCTCTTCGTAATCTAGCGACCGCGTCCACGGCCCCGCTCGCACGGGCAACCGGCGCAATTGCCCTATCCGTCATCAACGTTTTGACCTGACGTCCCGAATCTTGGAGGTTCGAGAAACTCCCGATGGACATAACCATCTCCCTTATCACCACCCTCGTTTTGACCCTCATCAATGGCTACTTCTCTATGTCCGAGATGGCTCTCACCACGGCCAAGCGCGCCGTGCTGGAGCATGAGGCCGAGGAAGGCGACAAGCGCGCCGAGCGTGCCATTAAGCTGGCTGCCGACTCCGACCAGCTGCTCGCCACCATCCAGGTCGCCATCACGCTCGTGGGCTTCGCCTCGTCCGCCGTTGCCTCGACGAGCCTGTCCGACCCGCTCGCCACGTGGCTCATGAGCTTTGGCATCGCGCCGCTCTCCGCCATCGCGCGCGGCCTGGCGCCGGTCATCATCACCGTCGCGGTCGCCTTCGTGTCCATCGTGATCGGCGAGCTCGTCCCCAAGCGCATCGGCCTCGCTAACGCTGAGGGCGTGTCCAAGCAGGTCGTGGGACCGTTGTCGTTTTTCCAAAAGATCGCCCGTCCGCTCGTGTGGCTGACCGGCGCTTGCTCCGATGGCCTAGCCCGAGTCTTACGCATCAAGAGCGCCGATGACCGTCAAAGCGTCTCGGAGGAAGAGATCAAGTACATGGTCTCGGAGCAAGACGACCTGCTCGACGAGGAAAAGCGCATGATCCACGAGATCTTCGACCTGGGCGACACCGTGGCTCGCGAGGTCATGGTGCCGCGCGTGGACACCACCATGTGCGAGGACGACGAGACGGTCGCCGACGTGTTGTCCACCATGCGCCAGACCGGCTTTAGTCGCATCCCCGTCTATCACGAGGATCCCGACAACGTCGCGGGCATCGCGCACATTAAGGACCTGATTCAGCCCGCGCTCGACGGCAAGGGCGACCAGCCCATTGCCGACTTTTTGCGCGACGCCACCTTTGTGCCCGATACCAAGGACATCCTGCCGCTGCTGTCCGAGATGCAGACCTCGCACGACCAGATCGTGGTCGTCGTGGACGAGTACGGCGGCACGGCCGGCATCATCACCATCGAGGACATCGTCGAGGAGATCGTCGGCGAGATCGAGGACGAGTTCGACCCCGACAACAAGTACCTCACGCGCCTCTCGCGCCGTGAGTGGCTCGTCGATGGGCGTTTTTCGTGCGATGACGCGATTGAGCTTGGTTGGCCGCTCGAGGAAAGCGATGATTATGAGACCATCGCCGGCTGGATTTTGGAGCTTTGCGACTCGGTGCCCGACATCGGAGAGGTGTTTGAGGTCGCGGGGTACAAGTTCAAGGTGCAGTCGATGCGTGGCCAGCGCATCTCGCTCATTCGCGTGATCGCTCCGGCCGAAACCGATAAGAAGGATTCCGAGTCCTCGGCAGAGAAGCCGGCGGCGTCGGGTGCGGGCTCTGCGGACCCGCACGACGGCGACGAGTAGGGCAAGGACGAGTAGGGGAGAGTTATGGCAGGCCTGTTCAACATCCTTAAGGTCACCGTCAGCGAGGACAAGATTTGCGCGCATGTGCTGGTGAACCCCGGCATGCCGCTCATGACCTCGGAGGATATCGAGGCCACGGCGCGCGTGTACTACCTGGTGCCCGCGATTGCCAAGCATCTGTGCCTGGGCGATTCGGGCCGCGAGTTCCAGGACTGCATGGGCCAGACCGAGCTTTGCCACCTGCTGGAGCACGTGACGGTCGAGCTCATGAACGAGACCGGTCTTGCCGGCAGCATCTCGTGCGGCCGCACGCGCGTAAGCGAGCACGACGAGCGCGTCTTTGAGGTTGAGCTTTCGTGCCCCGACGACGCGCTGGCTATCGGCGCGCTGTCTTCGGCCACCTTTATGATGGATTGGGCCTATCTGCACGCCGACCAGCCCGCCCCCGATGTGGACGGCACGGTCGCGGGCCTGCGCAACCTGGTGCTGGGCATGCGTGCCGAGGCCGAGGGCAAGGACCCGCACGAGGCCGTTGCCGCTGCGAACGGCGAAGATGCTGCCGAGGACGAGGGCGATGACGAGGGCGATATGCCGGTCGACGCCGAGCCCGTTGCCGATGCGACTGCCGAGCCCGTTCCCACCGAGCCCCAGGGCGTCCCCAACTTTGACGACGAGCCCCAGGTGGCGATTGATACCGAGGGCGCGGTTGCCGAGAGCCACGAGGCCTCCGCTGCCGTCTTTGGCGGTGCGGCGACGGTTCCGGCGGGACCTGCGCATGAGGGCGGCCTGCCGCTCGTGGACGGCGCCGGCGAGGACCCGGGTGCCACGGTGGCCATGCCGGCTATGCCTCAGGAGTAGGCTTACGCGTTTATCACCATCACGGACCTGCGCCTTTGCCGTACGCAGATGAGCGGAGCGGCAAGTGATGCGCTGCGGGTATAATGGACAGCATTCAAACGGTGGGCACCGACGTGCCCGCAGGAGAGGAATGATCATGGGTAAGACTTTCAGCTTTGTCTCCGGCGCACTTTTTGGTGCCGCTGCCGGCGCTATTGTCGGTGTTGCTCTGGCCCCGCGCTCGGGCGCCGAGACCCGCGCCATGGCTGCCGATATCGCCAACGACGCTTGGGACAATATGCGCGACACCTACGAGCACAGCGCCGAGGAGGCCCGTGCTGCGGTGAATGACTTTGGCCCGATGGTCGACGCCAAGACCGACGACCTGCGCGCCAAGGTCGACCTGGCCCGCGAGCGCATGGACCAGCTGCGCGAGCAGCTCAACGACGCCATTTCGGGCGGCAACGTGACGCCTGCCGCCGACGTCGTGGTCGAGAACGCCGTCGAGGCTGATACCGAGGCTGCGGAGCCCTCGACCGAGGCATAATGCGCGCCGGGGATTTTGTCGGCGCCAAGATCTATCGCAAGCCTACCGAGGACAAGCGCACCAAAAAGGACGGCACGCCGCGCAGCCCTAAAAAGCTTGGAAAGATTCACTTTCCGGTCTTTACCCCGGGCGGTACGCGCGTGGTCGGCTTTATGGTCCGTCAGTCCGATATCGCGGGCATGATCGAGCGTCCCGATCGATTCGTAGCACTCGACGCCATTGGTGTCTACGAGGGCGCCATTGCGGTCGATGACGTCAAGGACACGTACGATGCCGCCGCCGCCAAGCGCCTCGATATCAACCTGGACGATTGCATCATCTGGGTTGGTATGGACGTGCGCACGGAATCGGGCGACGTCATGGGCTATTGCTCGGACGTTGAGTTCAAGCCACGCTCGGGCATCGTACAGGCATTCTATGTGACCGCCGGTGCCGCTTCGAGCGTGCTGGTGGGCGACACACAGGTGCCGCCGACGATGCTGCGCGGCTACGAGAACGGCGCGATGGTCGTCTCGGACGAGGTCAAGTCGCTCGGGTATTCGGGCGGTGCGGCTGCCAAGGCCGCCGAGGCCAGCGTCGTGGTGGGCGATAAGGTCAAAAAGGGCGCCAAGGTACTCGACGACAAGGGATCGGTTGCCGTGGACAAGGGCAGTCGCGCGCTGGGCAAGCAGCTCGGCAAGACGCGCGGCATGTTCAAGGCCTTTAAGGACGAATACCAAAAGGCGAGCGGAGGCTCGTCAAAAGCTACAAAATAGCGACGTACCAAATGATGGGAGGCAAGCCGGAGACCTGTTGCTCCGGCTTGCTGTGTTTATGGGGGAGGGCACATGCGCCAAAACGGATCCAACTTAAACGGGCGTTCGGGTGCGCGTCCGACGGCGCGCCGCGACCTGGGGCAGCTGCCCAGCGGTCAGCGCCGCCGTCGCCGTAAGCCCGGCGCGATGTACCTCAACCATAGCCGCGGGTTTAGCGATCGCAGTGCGCGCATCGGCAACGGGCGCTCGCCGCGCCGACCGTCCCGTCTGCCCTATGCGC
>CAJLRE010000019.1 GCA_905208975.1 uncultured Collinsella sp.
CGATGATAGCAACATCGAGCAGGCACGGGGCTGTAAGTCCACAGGTATCGTCAAGACGGGCATGATGGAACGAACCGAGCGTCAGGCTGTCACCATACTCGAGCACGGCACGCTCGACAGTGCCCACGCGACGACGAGCATCGGCAATAGCGAGCTCCTGCGCCGTGTCTCGCATACGGCGGCTGCGCTCGGCCATAACCTCGGGCGGCACCTGGTCGGGCATGTCGGCAGCAAGGGTACCGGGACGCTTGCTATAGCGGAACACGTGCATACGCGAGAAACCCACACGGCGGCACAGCGCCAGCGACTCCTCGAACTCCTCGTCCGTCTCACCAGGAAAACCGACGATGACATCGCACGAAAGAGACGCCTGGGGCAAGTTGGCGCGAATCATACGCACCGTGTCCTCAAAGGCCTCCGCACTATAGGGACGACCCATGCGATGAAGGGTCGCCGTACAGCCGGACTGCACGGGCAGGTGCAAAAACGGGGCGATACGCTGCGGATAGCGCGCCATAACCTTAAGCAGGCGCTCAGAGATATCCATGGGCTCGACCGAGGAAATGCGCACATGCGCAATAGTCGTGCGCTCCATGATGGCCTCGAGCAGCTCATCGATTTCGACATGCTCGTCGGTCGCGCTCTTGCCATCGTAGGCACCCAGGTTCACACCGGTCAGCACCACCTCGGGCACGCCGGCCTCCCGGGCCTCGCGAACTTGCTCAAGCACGGACTCGACGGGCACGGAGCGCTCGGGGCCGCGCGCCTTCCACACAATGCAATAGGTGCAGCGATGGTTGCAGCCGTCCTGGATCTTCACGCCCAGGCGAGAGCGACCGAGCGCATCGACCACCTCGCCATCGCTGCAGGCGGGAACGCTATCGGACTCAACGCCCAGCACCTCGCAGACACGTTCGGCGACATCGATCTTGGACGGCTCGGCGATCACGCGATCCGAAAGCTCCAACAGCTCCTCGGGATGCAAATTGACCACGCAACCGGTCACGAGCACATAAGGCTCGTTTGGATGGGCCAGCGCATGACGGACGGCCTTACGGGTCTTGGCCTCGGCCTCGCCCGTAACGGCACAGGTGTTAATGACGATCAGGTCGGCATCCTGGGGCTCCACCATAGCAAAACCCAGGCGCATAAGATCGGCAGTGATACGGTCAGACTCAACCCGGTTGACACGGCAGCCGAGGTTGACGACGGAAATATGGGGTGCGAGCACGCGGGCTCCTTAATCGAGGATATCGTCGAGGGCACTCTTGATACGGTCGGTCACCGACTTCTTACCGGAAGCGACGTCATCGCCCATCTCATCGGCAAAAGCACGGAGCAGCTCGCGCTGCTTATTGGAAAGATTGGTGGGAACGACCACGCGCAGTTGCACGATCAAGCGGCCACGCGAACCGCCACCGCCAATGCGCGGCATGCCGTAATTATTGACGCTCACGGTGTCGCCGTACTGGGCGCCGGCGGGGACGCACACCTTAACGACCTCGTCGGGCATAATGCCCTCGACCTCGATCTCGCAGCCGAGCGCAGCCTGCGCAATCGAGATATCGCTCACCAGGTACAGGTCGTCACCGTTGCGCTTAAAGCGCTCATGGTCGGCAACGCGCACGTTGACAATCAAGTCGCCCGAAGGCTCGCCGCGAAGACCGGCCTCGCCAAAGCCGCTCACACGCAGCTGTCGACCGGTCGAAACGCCGGCGGGAATATCGATGTCAATCTTTTCATGCGAAGGCGTGCGGCCCTGACCATCGCAGGTCTCGCAGGGATGGTCGATAACCGTGCCGTCGCCATGGCAGTCGGGGCAAGGCGAGGAAGACTGAACCTGGCCCAAAAACGATCGCTGAACCGTCGTGACATAGCCCGTGCCGTGGCAGCGGCCGCACTGCTTTTCCTGTGCGCCCTCTGCCCTACCGGTGCCATTGCAGTCCTCGCAAGGAGCAAAGCGGTCATAGCTGATTGTCTTTTTGCAGCCGAGCGCCGCCTCCTCGAGCGTCACCGAAAGCGAGATGGCCATGTCACGACCGCGACGACGCTCGCGACGGCTGCGGGCGCCACCGCCGGCACCGCCGCCAAAAAACGACGAGAACAAGTCGTCCATGCCCATACCACCAAAGATATCGTTGATATCGACGTAGCCCGAACCACCAGGGCCGTCGGCAGTGCCGTAACGGTCGTAGTTAGCACGCTTCTGCTCATCGGAAAGAACGGAATAGGCCTCGTTGAGCTCCTTGAACTTGGCCTCGGCCTCGGGGTCGTCCGAAACGTCCGGGTGTACGGTACGGGCCTTCTTTAAAAACGCACGCTTAATCGTCCGCGCGTCGGCATCCTTGTCGACGCCAAGTACCTCGTAGTAATCCCTATTTTCCGACACGACCGAATCCTTCCGACTTTCATTATTGTCACAGTGCGTCCTATACCCAAGCTGGGCCAACCGCAAACAGAGGGTTTGATGTTATTGCATTCCGTAAGGCGAAAGCATGGCCCGTTGCGAGCAGCTCGCGAACCAAACCGACACGAGCGCGAACATGAAGCCATTGGCAAAACCGTTGGCAAACTGCATCGCACCGCGCTTCCACCACAGCAGGCTGCGATGAAGCACGCCGTCCGAAAGCACCATGAACAGGCCCATGGTAAACGGAATAAAGCACATCACGGCAAAGGCCGAGAACACGCCCGAGATGGCCGAGAGTACCAAAAACGGCGCCACGATGCCCATCAGGTAAAAACCGGTACGAGCTTTGCCTTCCAAGCGCTCGGACTCGACATGGGCACGGCCGACTAGATCACCGCCAGCGGCACCGTTAGTGCCGGCGTGACCCATGCCGCTAATGCGGACCTCGTCGCCATCGTGCGTGCCGGCAGGAAACTCAATCGTCTGCTCGGAGGTTACGCGAGTACGACCGCTGCCACCGCAATCGGGGCAGGGGTCGGCCACGACCTTACCGGAACCGCCGCACTCGGGGCAGACCGACTGGAACGTGCCCGCACCAAACAGGAAGGACAAGTCGACGTCGATGTGCCCGCGGCCACCGCAGCTCGGGCAGGTATGGGCATGCTCGGAGGAGACAGAACCCGAGCCGCCGCAGTGACCACAGGTATCGAAGCGCGTATAGCGGACGGTCTTGCGGGCACCGTCCTTGGCCTCCTTGGCGTCCAGTTTGATATCGACGACCACGTTGGCGCCGTTCTCGGGATTGTAGGCAGCCTGGCCGCGACGCTGCTGGCCCCAGGCACCGCCAAAAGGAAAGCCGCCCTCAAAGGGATTGCCATAGCCCGTGTTGCCGGCATAGCCGCCACCATAGGGCGAAGCCGTAGGGGCACCGGCAAAGGGATTGCCAGAACGCATGGCATCGTAGCGCGCACGTTTTTGCTCATCCGAAAGCACGGCGTAGGCCTCGGAAACCTCTTTAAACTTTTCCTCGGCATCCGGCTCTTTGTTGACGTCCGGATGGAGCTTACGGGCCTTTTGCTGGAAGGCCTTTTGAATATCACGCGAGGTGGCGTCCTTGGAGACACCTAGAATCTCGTAGTAATCTTTTTCGTTCATCGTCGCCATGCGCGGCAACCTCCTGCTCACAGCAGCGTATATATTCCGGTAATTCTACCCGAGCGGCCTAAGCTAGATCCCAAAACAGCTCGAACAGAACATTTCCATCGAGCCAGCCCAGGTGTGTCGGTGCTAAACGAGCTCGAACATGGCCCGCGACGACATCTGCCGAAGTAAAGGGTCCCTCATGGACCCCGAGCGTCTCGGGCACCCAAGTGGCAAGACCCAATTCGAGCGCGCGATCACAAGTGGCTGTCAGCTCATCGGCCGGGATGACACGAGCCGCGCGAACCAACAGGTCGGACGCAATACCGCGCGTCATGCGACAAGCGAGCATCAGGTCTTCGGCCGCAGCCTCTCGCTGCGACAGGTATTCGGCCTCAAACGACGTCGCGTCATCGTCGCGCTGAACCAAACGCACACGGTACGCGTCGCCTCGAGCAGACACGCCGGGGAACAAACCTGCAAGACGGTCGAAATCCCCAGTATCAAGCATACCGGCGGCAGAACGGCCCAGGCCCAGGTAGCCCCGTCCGGTCCAGTAGGCAATGTTATGGGCGCATTCATGGCCGTCGAGCGCGTAGCTCGCCACCTCATACGGGTGATAGCCGGCGGCACCCAGGAGCTCGCGCGCCACGTCCATGCAGGCGGCCTGAAAATCCTCGTCGGGCTCGAGCGACTCGTCACGGCACGCCATGCGATAGAGGGGCGTCCCCACCTCGAGCGTGAGCGGGTAAACCGACACATGATGCGGAACCGCCGCCAGCACGCCCTCGAGCGTACGCTTCCAACTCGCTGCGGTCTGCCCGGGAAGTCCGCACATAAGGTCGCACGACACGTCAAGCCCAGCGTCCTTGACCGTCGCGATGGCGGCGAGCGCCCGATCGGCATCGTGAATGCGGCCGATGGCGGTAAGTTCGGTGTTATCGAGCGTTTGCACGCCCAGAGAAACGCGTGTGACACCAACCTTGGCAAGCGCAGTAGCAAGCTCGGCGGTCAGCGACTCGGGATTGGCCTCGCAGGTAAACTCAACGGGGGCGCACCACGCACGAATACGCCGCGCCAGCTCCACCAGGCGCTCCCCCGCCAGCGACGGCGTGCCGCCGCCAACATAGACGGTGCGGATCTGGTCGAGGGCCCCAGCCTTGCCAAAAGCATCGAGACGCGCGAACAACTGCTCAAAATAGGAATCGAGCGCGGCATCCAAATCACACGAAGCAAAGCTGCGCGAGTCGAAGTCGCAGTAGCGGCACTTTTGGGCACAGAACGGCACGTGCACGTACAGCGCGGTAACGGCCACCCTTAAGCCTCCAGCGGATGAGGGGGCACCGATTCGCCGGCGGCAAGGGCAGCCTCGCAGGCCACCACATCATGCTCGATCTCATCGACCAGCGCCATAAACTCCTCATACGTGGAGCAGCGCACCACATGGGCACGCCAAGCGGCGGCATGGGGCATGCCTTTTAAGTACCAGCTTGCGTACGTACGGGCACGCGACATGAGCGGCAGGAGCTCATGCGTCAGCGTTAGGTGCTCACGCAGGGCGTCCAGGCGCTCGACAGAGGAGCGAGAAGGAACCGGCGCGCCATCGAGCGCAAGGGCGCGAGCATCGCCGAACACCCACGGATTGCCGTAGATGCCGCGCGCGATAAACACCGCGCTGGCACCCGAGCCGTGCAGATGCTCAGCAGCGTCCTCGGCCGAGAACACATCGCCCGAACCAATCACGGGAATCTCGACAGCGTCGGCAACCTCATCGACGACCGACCAATCGGCCTGGCCCGTGTAGAGCTGCGTGGCGCAACGACCATGCACGGCGACTGCGGCAGCCCCTGCACTCTCAAGCATCTGGGCAAATGTCGCGGCATTGCGGTCCTCGGCATAAAAGCCCTTGCGAATCTTGACGGTCACGGGCACGTGCGCCGCGCCAACCGTGGCCTCGACGATCTTCTCGGCCAGGTCGGGCGTGCGCATGAGCGCCGAGCCCTCGCCCTTGGTAACGACCTTGCGGGCGGGACATGCCATATTGATATCGATGAGCGACAGGCGATCGCCAACGCGCTCCTCGACGGCGGCGACGGCGCTCGCAAACTGATCGGGCTTGGAGCCAAAGAGCTGCACGCAAATCTGCTGCTCCTCGTCGGCCGGTAGCACCAGGCGCCACGTCTTATTACTGGCATAGGCAAGGCCTGCCACGCTCACCATCTCGCTGTAGGCAAGGTTGGCACCGCGGCGGCGACACATGATGCGATAGGCAGGGTCGGTCACGCCCGCCATGGGAGCCATAAGGAACGGCTGCTCGGCATAGGCGCCCAGCAGCCGCAGACTATATTCGGAAAGAGCCATAGACCTACTCGTCCACCTTGAGGATCGCCATAAAGGCCTCCTGCGGGACCTCGACCGATCCGATGGCCTTCATACGCTTCTTGCCCTCTTTCTGCTTCTCGAGCAGCTTGCGCTTACGCGAGATATCGCCGCCGTAGCACTTAGCAAGAACGTCCTTGCGACGGGCCTTGACGGTGGAACGGGCGATGATCTTGTTGCCGATAGCACCCTGGATGGGCACCTCGAACAGCTGACGCGGGATGATCTCCTTGAGCTTGTCGCACAGGCCACGGGCCAGGCCATATGCCTTGTCCTTATGGACGATAAACGAAAGCGCGTCCACCTCGTCGCCCGAAAGCAGGATGTCGAGCTTGACGAGCTCAGAGGGGCGATATTCGTTGAACTCATAGTCGAGCGAGGCGTAACCCTTGGTGCGGCTCTTGAGCTGATCGAAGAAGTCCAAGATGAGCTCGGCGAGCGGCATATCAAAGCGCATCTCGACCGATTTGCTCGTCAGGTGGATCATGTCGGTCGTGACGCCGCGGTGCTCGATGGCGAGCTGCATGACGGCACCCGTGTACTCAGGCGGGCAGATGATCTTTGCCTTGAGGTAGGGTTCCTCAATACGATCGATGCGGGTGGCCTCGGGAAGGTCCTGCGGACTGCGGACATCGATCATCTCGCCGTCGGTCTTGTAGACGTGATAGTCGACCGAGGGGCTCGTGGCAATGAGGTCCAGGTTGAATTCGCGCTCCAGGCGTTCCTTGACGACTTCCATGTGTAGCAGGCCCAAGAAGCCCACGCGGAAGCCAAAGCCGAGCGCCACCGAGGTCTCGGGCTCCCACACCAACGATGGGTCGTTAACGTGCAGCTTATCGAGCGCGTCACGCAGGTTCTCGTAGTCCTTGTTATCGATTGGGAACAGGCCCGTATAGACCATGGGCTTGGCCTCGCGGTAACCCGGAAGCGGCTCGGGGCAGGGGTTCGACGCCCAGGTAAGGGTGTCGCCCACGCGAACGGCCTCGGGGTCCTTCAGGCCCGTGACCACATAGCCGACCTCGCCAACCGTCAGCGCGTCAACCGGGGTCTCGGCAGGACGCTTGACACCCACGCCGTCGACCAAAAAGTCGCCCTCTGCCTGCATCATGCGCAGGGTATCGCCCTTTTTGATGGAGCCGTCAAAGACGCGCACCGTGGCGACGACGCCACGATACTCG
This sequence comes from uncultured Collinsella sp., assembly GCA_905208975.1. Taxonomy (GTDB): domain Bacteria; phylum Actinomycetota; class Coriobacteriia; order Coriobacteriales; family Coriobacteriaceae; genus Collinsella. The sequence goes on from CAJLRE010000019.1 coordinate 7,108, forward strand.
TCGAAGTACGAATCCAGAATGAGTGCCTTGAGCGGCGCGTTCGCATCGCCCTTGGGCGGAGAGATCAAAAAGACAATGGACTCCAGCAGATCATGGATGCCCTCGCCGGTCTTGCCCGAGACACACACGGCATCATCGGCGGGAATCGCCAGGTCATCCTCGATCTCGGTCTTAACCTCATCGGGATGGGCCGAGGGCAAGTCGATCTTGTTGATGGCCGGCACAATGTCCAGATTGGCGTTCATGGCGAGCGTCGCGTTGGAAACGGTCTGCGCCTCGACGCCCTGCGTGGCGTCCACGACGAGCACCGCACCCTCGCAAGCGGCCAGCGAACGCGAGACCTCGTAGGTGAAGTCCACGTGGCCCGGCGTATCGATCAGGTTGAACTGATACGTCTCGCCGTCGTCGGCGTCATAGGACACGCGGACGGCATTGGACTTGATCGTGATGCCGCGCTCGCGCTCGATATCCATGGTGTCGAGCAGCTGCGACTCCATGTCGCGCTCGTCGACGGTATGGGTGAGCTCGAGAATGCGGTCACTGATCGTGGACTTGCCATGGTCGATGTGCGCAACGATTGAGAAGTTGCGGATGTGGGAAATGTCAATTGAAGTATTCATGCGGACTATCTTACCCGAGCGGTACAAAAAATGGAGCCTGTTCCATAAAACAGGCTCCATTTATGCGCGTAATCTGTGTGGTGTGAAATTTACAACTTAGGCGTTGATGCTGTTCACGAGCTTGGCAAGACCGGACTTGCGGTTGGAAGCCTGGTTCTTGTGGATAACATGCTTGGCGGCAGCCATGTCGAGACGCTTGGTGACGGTCTTGAGGGCAGCCTGGGCCTTCTCGGCGTCGCCCTCGGCGACGGCGGACTGGACGTGCTTGGTCAGCGTCTTGAGCTCGGACTTGACAGCCTTGTTACGCATGCGAGCTGCCTCATTGGTGCGGATACGCTTCTTCTGAGACTTGATGTTTGCCACTTCTGGAGTTCCTTTCGAGTTCCTTGCAAAAAATGTATGACACCTCTGAGACACGGTGAGGTCATGCAAGCGCCTACTATAGCACGCTCCCCCTCAAAGGGATAGAACGAATTTGTCAAATAGGCAGGTATCATCACGATTTTCTCAAGATGTTCGTAATCCAGAGCAAAAGCGCGGTCTGAGAATCGGCCGAACCCTTGAGCGCGAGCTCCACATCGACGGCACCCTCGAGCGCAGCGACGAGCTCTGCCATCGAAAAGCGGCGAGCCCAGGTCAGGTGATTCTTGACCTGCCAGGACTGGAGCTTGAGCGTTGCGGCCAGCTCGCGACCCTGCCCACGCGCGTCGAGCGCCTTGGCGACGATAAGCTCGCGAATGCGACCGCACAGCAATGTGTAAGTCCACACGTAGCTCTTGGAGGGCAGGAGCTTAAAGAGCTCGAGCGAACGCCGCATATCGCGAGCCGAGACGGCGTTGAGGAAGTCCCAGGGTTGGACCTCGGCCGTACGTACAATCCAGCGCTCAACATCGGCAAGTTCAATCTGGGGCGACTCGACCATCTGGGCAAGCTTAGCCAAGTCGTTATCGAGCATGCGCGTGTTTTCGCCCGAACGCGAGACGAGCTCCTCGGCGGCCGCCGTCGAAATCGACTTGCCGTGCTGCGTCGCCATCTGCTGCACACGGCGCGGCAGTTCCCAGCGCTTGGTACCCGAGCAATCGACGATAGCCTTCTTGTCGATCTTGGCGATTGCCTTATACAGGCGCGTATTCTTGGCAAGTGAGTCGGCGATGATGAGGCAGACCGTTGTTGGGCTGGGACTCGCCAGATACCCAACGAGCGGCTCCGAGACCGCCTTGGCGAGCTTTGAGCAGCCATCGAGGATTACCAGACGAAACTCGCTGCCCATCGGAAAGGTGTTAAGCGATCCGATAATGGACTCGATATCGGGGTCCTTGGTCATGTCTCGCTCGTCGAGGTTGAACTCGACCATACCCGATTTTTCCAGACGCGCTTTCATACGCGAGACGGCGTGGTCGCGCTTAACTCCGTCGGTACCGACGATCAGATATGCCGGCAGCAAACCGGTTTCGGACATTGCGCTCCCCTCCCGCAGGCCTTCGTATTCGTTCCGTGCCATTTTAGCCCAGGGGCCCACCACACGCCAACGACGTCGTCACGGTCGCTGGCATCGCATCGCAAAGCCATTCGCAGTCGGTGTGACGGTAATGTCGCCGTGTTCGATGGTACACGCGAACACACCACCCGCTTCCTTAACGGCATCGATGCAGGCATCGGACGGATGGCCGTATCGATTCCCCTCACCGGCGCTTGCGAGGGAAAGCTCGGGCTTCAGGACGTCCAGCAACTTGCCATCGACTGAAACCTTGGAGCCGTGATGCCCGAGTTTAAGGACATCGATATCCCCCACCTCCTGCACGAATTCCCGCTCTTGGTCGAGCTCGGCATCACCGGTGAGAAGTATTCGCAGGCCCTTGCCCTCCTGAACATAAGAGAGCAGCAGGACAAGCGAGTCCTCATTTCCCTCGCCATCCACGAACTCGAATGGCCACATCACGCGAGCGCAAAATGAGCCGATGTCGACCGTATCCCCACGGCGCACCTGCCGATACTCCACGCCAGGTCGGTTCAATACCTCGGCAGGAGCATCCTCCAGCGCATCCGCCGCCACGGCAATCGTTCCGACCGAAAACTGTTCGAGCACGGCAGGCAAACCACCCCAGTGGTCCTCATCCCAATGCGTCACAAAAACGGCATCGATATGGTGCACGTTATTGCGAACCAACGCCGCAACCACACGCTCGTCGAGCCCGCAGTCGACAAGTGCAACTGCGCCGCCTTGGCGGATAAGAATCGCATCGGCCTGGCCCACATCGAGCACCGTCACCGAAGGCGGAGCGAATCGATCCCAATAGACGTACGGAATCGCAGCCAAGAGCATCAGGCATGCAAGCCCCACCGCCATAGGACGTGCACGGGGACGCGGCCACCAGACCAGCAGAACCGCCAGAAAACACGGCACTAGGTAAATCCACATGCTATCGGGCGGCACGCTCACGTATGCACCTGGCACGGCGGCAAACAGCTGCTCGAAGAACAGCGCGCAACGGGCGGCAATCATGGGCACAACGAGCGCCCAAGTCCGCAACGGTCCCACGAGCGAAAAGGGAGCCAGCACGATCGACACAGCGAGCAGTACGCTCACCACCGGACCGATGACCGCATTTGCCAGCGGAGCAATGAGCGAGAACGTACCGAAGGCAGGAATGGTAATGGGAAGTGTCGCCAGTTGCGAGCACAGCGTGACGGAAAGCATGCTGGCAACGCCCGATGGCACACCCAGCTCACCCAAAGCGTAGGTCGCATAGGGGCAAAAGCACAGAATGGCTAAGACGCTGGCGCATGAAAGCTGAAAGCCCATCTCGAACAGCACCGTCGGCCGCAGTAGCACAAAGATGAACATGGTTACGAAGAGTGCCGAAAGGCCGTGCCGACGACGCCCCGCGCCGTTTACGACAAGCGTCACGAACACCATGCAGCACGCGCGCACGGCCGAGGGAGACGCGCCCGTAAAGGCAGCGTAGCCCACAAGCGTTATCGCCAATATCGCCCGCTGAAGACCACGTGAGCACCGAGTCTTTTGCAATACACCCTCGATTACAAACCCCACGATAGCCAAATGGCTGCCCGAGACGGCGATAAGATGCGCCGTTCCCGTCACCGAAAACCAGTCGCCCGCCGGCTGGGCGCGCAGCTCGGCCGAACGACCGCAGACGACACCGGCTATGAGCGCACGCGCCGGGTCGGTCGCAGGCGCGATGGACGCAAGCAGCCCATTTCGCAGCCGAAGCAGCGGCCTCGGAGAACCCTCATCGACCGACACAATCCGAACGGCTTTAACCTTGCGTACCTCGCCTCGAAGCACGCGCGATCGTCCATACGCATCGTTCTCAAAACGTGACACGCGACCGATAACACGCACGTGCGCCCCGACCTTGAACTCACGGTCACACGATAGGCGAACCGTTGCCAAGTTCTTACCGTCCGAGCGTGCCTCGCAGGTATAGGAATACACGTCGTCATTTATGGATGGGTCACCCTGCACGACAAACTCGAGACTGCTTGCCGCTCGACCGTCGAGCGTCTTCGAGGCGTTGAGCGCACCCACGGCCCACCACGCCGAAACGGCCGCACCCGCTATGAGACCGACGGACGCGGCATACAGCCACCGCTTCAAAGGGGCAAGCCGCGCACAAGATTGAGCCAGCACAACGAATACCGCCGCCGCAAAGGGAATGGCCCATAGCGGCCCGACCGCCGGCGCCCGCTCCCTCAGCAGCGCATCAGCGGCCACGTTGAGCACCAAAGCGCAGCTCATGCACATGCCGGCACACAGGGCCTTCGTCCACGGAATCAGGGGCCGCGGAGGCATCACGTGCTCGCGCTCGGTCGCACTCATACGCAGATGCAATCTTTGATTTTGGCAAGCTTTTTCTCGCCGATTCCCGAAACACGCATCAAATCGTCAACCGAGGCGAAAGCACCGTTCTTTGTCCGCTCATCGATAATCGACTGTGCCATTGAGGGACCGATGCCCGAGAGCGTCTGTAGCTCTGCCGCGCTTGCCGTATTGATGTTTACTAGGCCTGTTGCGCCACTAACGCCCGACGATGCGGAAGTCCCACCATCAACACCGGCTTCCGCAATGGACACCTGCTGCTCCCCTACCGTTGGAACGTGAATTTTTTGTCCATCAGTGACCTTGGATGCACGATTAAGCCCCGTAACGTCTGCTTCGGGCGCCAGCCCGCCGGCGGCATCAATCGCCTGAGCCACCCGCGCCCCGTCTTTGAGGCGATATACACCGGGTGACACCACGGCGCCATCGACATCGACATAGACCTCTGCCGCGACAGACGCCTTAGGCGAAGAGCCTTCAGATGTCTTTCCACTCGAAGCATCGCCGAATCCCGGCTCCACTAACGTGCCCGAACCATCAGTGCGCTCAAACGACACACCGCCGGCACCGCCGCCAAAGTTCGCCATTGCCAGTCCACTCGCCATCGCAATGACGACCAGTATCGCCATCACCACTGCCTTATGACCGAGCAATTTGCCCGCCCAGCGGTCCATCTTTTTGACTCGTTCGTGTTGTTCGCGCTGCGCCATAGCAAAACCTCCCAACATCATCGTGTCAGGAAAGGAGTTCCGCAACAGCCACGCCCCAAAACCGGTTTTCGCGGTCAAACCAAAAGCTGACCAAAACCTTACGAAATAATGTCCATTTATTCAGGCACACGTCAGCAAATGAACACTTAGCCGCAAAATGCCCAGATAGCAAAAGACCGACGATGCAGGCGCATCGTCGGTCTATGCACAAATTTACTCGTGATCTTGGTAAATCTCACGCGGAGCAAGCTCAGAATGTTTGCGTTTTAAGGTCTTAGGGGCCTTGTACGTGTTGCTCTCGAAGTCGATGTACTCGGTCTGCTTGAGCAGACGCTCAATCATCTCCTCGTGATCAAACAGTTCCCAGGCCTCATGCACGGCATCGAGTTTAGCGTGCGTCTCGGGACGGCGCGGCATAAACAGCGTGCAGCAGTCGGGAGCGGCCTCAGTCGAGATATCGAAGGTACCGATCTCCTCGGCGCGCGCGATGATCTCCTGCTTGTCCGAACCGATGAGAGGACGGAACACGGGGATCTTCACGGCTTCGTTGACGGCCATGATGTTCTCAAGCGTTTGGGAGGCAACCTGCCCAAGCGATTCGCCCGTAACGATGGCCCTGGCACCCTCGATGTGTGCAATGCGCTCAGCAACCGAATACATAATGCGGCGATACATGATCACGCGCAGGTTGCTGGGACAGGTGACCGAAATCTCACGTTGGCAGTCGCCAAACGGCACCACGTACAGGCGGCCGATCTGGACACCCGGCTCAAGCGCACGGATGATGTCCTGCACCAGGTATTCACTCGTGTCGGGCGTCTGCGGACGACCGGAGAAATGCACCGGCACGCACACCGCGCCGCGACGCGCGAGCATCCAGGTCGCCACCGGAGAATCGATACCCGACGACAGAAGCGTCACGACCTTGCCGGCAGAACCCACCGGAAGGCCGCCAACGCCGCGCTCGGAGCGCGCATACACGTAGACACTACCCTGAACCACCAGAACGTGCACCATCGCGTCGGGGTCGTGCATCTGGACCTTTTTATCGGGAAACGCCTCACACAGCACCTCGCCAACCTGTCGATTGATATCGATCGAGGTGAGCTCATAGTCAGTATTGGAGCGCTTGGCGTGCACCTTAAACGAATCGAAGGAACCAAACTCGCGCAGCGCCTTCACAGCGGCGGCGCAGTACTCCTGCGGGTCGCGGTTGGTGTGATACGCCAAAGACACACGGGCAACGCCGGGGACGGTGCGGATGACACGCGCCGCCTCGTCGGCCTGATGCTCGTTAAAGGTCACGAGGATATAACCGGAAATTCGAGACACGGCGTTCACGGAAAAGGCGGCCAAGGCCGCCTTGATGTTATCCATGAGGATATGCTCAAAATGTGCGCGGTTCTTACCCTTCAGTCCAACCTCGTGATAGTGGACCAGGCAGACGCGAGCCGCCATTTAGGCTTCAGCAACCTTGTGGCCGAGCGCCTTCTCGTAACGGGCCTCATCGTAGGAGATGTCGCCGTCGACAATCTCGTCCATAGCCATCGAGATGGTATCGGCACCGGAAAGTCCGATGGTGATGTCATCGACATCCTGGACGGCAAGCACGCGGTTGTGCTGGCCACGCAGCATGCTATTGATGTCGCAGGCGCGCTTGGAGGCAAGCGAAGCGAGCAGGAAGCGGTTGTGATCGGTCTTCTCCAGAAGATCGTCAATGCAAGGCTTTACAACGGACACGGACCTCAGATCCTTTCATGCATATCGAGAACGCGAACGAGCTCATCGGTCGCGCGGTCGAGATCGTCATTCACCACGACATCGTCGTAGCGGTCGGCAAGGGCAAGCTCATCGGCGGCGTTTGCCATACGCAGCTCAATCGTCTCGGGCGTCTCGGTACCGCGACCGACTAGACGCTCGCGGAGTACCTCAAGCGAAGGCGGCTTGATAAAGATCAGCACGGCCTCGGGGAAACGCTCCTTCACCTGCAGGGCGCCCTGGACATCGATCTCCAAAATCAGAGATGCGCCAGAGGCGAGCTTGGATGTGACCTCGCTCACCAACGTGCCGTAGCAGTTACCGTGGACCTCGGCCCACTCAACAAACTCACCGTTTGCCACGCGGCGGTCGAACTCCTCGCGCGTCAGAAAAAAGTAGTTGACGCCGTCGACCTCACCTTTGCGTGGTGCTCGCGTGGTAGCCGAAACCGTCAGGCCCAGGTTCGAGCGGCGCTCGCGCACACGAGTGACGAGCGTACCCTTGCCTGCGCCTGACGGTCCAGAAATCACAAAGAGCTTGGAATCCTGAGCGCTCACTTATTTGGTCAGCTGCTCGAGGAGCTGCTCGCGCTGACGGACGCCGAGGCCCTGGACGCGACGGGTAGCGGAGATACCGAGCTCCTCCATGATCTTGGCGGCCTTGGCCTTGCCATAACCAGGGAGAGACTCGATGAGGGTGGAAACCTTCATGCGGGAAGCGATGGGGTCATCGGAGTTGAGCACAGACTCGAGGGACTTCTCGCCCTTCTTGATCTGCTCGCGAAGCTCAGCGCGGGCGTGACGTGCGGCAGCAGCCTTCTCAAGAGCCTGCTTGCGCTGCTCATCGGTAAGCTGAGGGAGTGCCATTCGTACCTCCAAATAGTTGGGTTATATCTGATTCAATAATTGGAATTTTAGCACGTAGAACGTACAAAATGCCCAATAGCGGCTCCATAGGTTAGACGATACCCGCAAAAAGTGCAATATACTGCGCCCAAAGTTAAGCCCCTGACCTGCGATTCCACACAAAGGATGGGAAAGTTTACGCAGGCACAGGGGCTATTTTGTGCTAATGAGACCCAAAAGTGGTGACTTAGGGGAATCTTTTACGCGACGTTTTCGACCAGCTCGGCGACGATGGCGTCAAAGGCAGCAACCGGATCGTCGGCACCGGTGATGGGACGTCCCACAACAATGTGGCTTGCACCACGCTCGATAGCCTGGGAAGGCGTCGCCACGCGAGACTGGTCACCAAGAGCGGCACCCACCGGACGCACGCCCGGGGTCACGATCAGCGCGTCGGGACCGAGCAGCTCACGCATGTCATGAGCCTCCATCGGCGAGCACACGATGCCGTCGATGCCGTTGGTCTGGGCAAGCTTTGCCAGACGGGCGGCTTCCTCGGCAACGGGCGACTCGACGCCGATCTCGGCCAGCGCATCCTGGTTCATACTCGTGAGCACGGTAATGGCGACGAGCTTGGCGCGGTCCTCGCGCGCCTCCTCGGCACCCTCACGGCACGCGGCGAGCATGGCGCCCGAACCCAAACCGTGGACCGAGAGCAGGTCGGCACCGGCAAGCGAGGCCGAACGGGCGGCACCGCGCACCTGATGCGGAATGTCATGGAACTTGAGGTCGAGGAAGACCTTAAAGCCCAGGTCCTTGAACGTCTTGACGATCTCGGGGCCCTCAGCGTAATAGAGCGTCATGCCGACCTTAAGCCAAGCGGCATGACCAGAAAGCTCGTGGGCGAGCTCGAGCGCACGCTCACGGTCGCAGTCGAGGGCGACGATAACGCGGTCGCGGGCATCGGTCTCTAGCATTCGAAAGCACCTACCAGCTCGTTGATGTCCTTCACGCCCTGGGACTCCGCCCAGGCCTCGAGCTCGTGCGCGATCTTGAGCGAGGCGCACGGATCGACGAAGTTGGCCATGCCGACCGACACGCAGGTGGCGCCGGCCAGGATAAACTCAGCCGCATCCTCGCCAGTCATGACACCGCCGACACCGTTGATGGGGATATCGACGGCCTGGGCAACCTCCCAGACCATGCGCACGGCGATGTGGTGGCACAGCGGGCCCGAAAGGCCGCCCTTGGGCTTGGCCACGCGGGACTTGCGGGTATGGACGTCGATGGCCATGCCCTGGATGGAGTTGATGACCGAAAGGCCGTCGGCGCCGGCAGCCTCGAGGGCCTTGGCGATCTCAGCGACGTTGACCGGCGCCATCTTCACGAACAGCGGCTTATCAGTCACCTTGCGGCAGGCGGCCATGACGGAAGAGGCGCCCTCGGGCGTGGAGCCCATGGCGGCACCGCCGGCGGCGATGTTGGGGCAGCTCACGTTGATCTCGTAGCCGGCAGCCCAGGGGCATAGCTCGACATACATCTCGAGTGCGCGGACAAACTCGTCAACGGAGTGACCGGCAACCTGACAGATGACCTGGCAGCCGTCCTTGGACAGCTGTTCGAGCCACGGACCGGACTCGCGGGCAAAGGCGGCCACGCCGGGGTTCTGAAGACCCACGGAGTTGATCATACCGCCGGGAATTTCGGCCATGCGGGGCGCGGGATTGCCGGGCCAGGGCTCGGCAGCGCAACCCTTGGTAGTGATGGCGCCCAGCTGGGAAACATCAAAGAAGTTCTGGAACTGCCAACCGTAGCCAAAGGTACCGGCTGCGGTGTTAATGGGGTTCTGCATCTTGACGCCGCCGAAATCGACGGCCATGTTCACGGTACCCACTAGAAGACCACCACCTTGGAAGCATCGAACACGGGGCCGCACATACAAGCACCCTTCATACCGTCAACCGTCTCGACATTGCAGGTGTTGCAGGCGCCAAAGCCACAGCTCATCATGCGCTCGAGCGACACCTCGCAGTACACACCGGCCTCGGCGGCAGCGGCGGCGACCTTCTTCATCATGACGGCGGGGCCGCAGCTGGCGACGTAGTCGTAGCCGCCCTCTCCAAGCAGCTCGGCTGCCGGATCGGTGCAAAAACCGTGCGTGCCGAGCGAACCGTCGTCGGTGCACACGTTAACCGTGGCGCCCAGCGCACGGAACTCATCGACACCCACGACTTTGGAAGCGGTGCCAAAGCCCAGGCACACGTCCACATCAACACCCTGCTCGGCAAGCATGCCGGCAAGACACAGCACAGGCGGAACGCCGATGCCACCGGCGACGAGCAGTGCCTTCCTGGTGCCCTCGGGTACCATCCAGCCACGGCCACCGGGGCCCAACAGGTTAGAGGTGGAGCCAGGGCCCATCTGGGACAAACGGCGGGTATCGTCGCCCACGACGGCGTACCACAGCTCGACGGTGCCGGCCTCGGCGTCGGCGCGATAGAAGCTCAGGGGCACGCGAAGCAGCGAGGAGGCATCGCCGGGCACGGCAATGTTCACAAACTGACCGGGCTTGAGCGCACTTGCAAGCTTGGGGGCCGAGATGACGAGCGAGAAGATGCCGTCGGCGATCTCCCGGTTCGAGACGACCTCGAAGTCGTGCATGCGTGCAGTGGAAGGTGTGGGCATAGACGCTCCAATCCCCCATGCGGTTGCATGGTCTAAACGAACAGAAAGCGCGGCACCGCAAGGGCGCCGCGCACAAAAGCGATAAGGCTATGCTAGCAGATGCAGCCGTCGGCGAGCGTCTGCTTGCCACCGACAAATACATCGGTGGCACGACCGGTGAGCGTGCGGCCGGCAAAACCGGAGTTCTCGGCGCGCGACTCGTAACCGTCCTCGCCAACCGTCCAGGTTGCGGAGGGGTCGAACACGGTCAGGTCGGCGACAGAGCCCGCCTTGACCTGAACCTGATCGAGGCCCAGAATCTCACGCGGCTTGATGGCCATGAGCTCGACCATGCGGCTCACGCTCATCTTGCCCGTATTGACCAGCTCAGTGAGCACGAGCGACAGCGAAGTCTCGAGGCCAATCATTCCAAAGGGCGCAAGCTCGAACTCGCGGGCCTTCTCCCACGGGGTGTGGGGAGCGTGATCGGTGACGATAGCGTCGACGGTACCGTCGATGACGCCCTGGCGAATGGCCTCGGCGTCCGCCTCGGTACGCAGCGGCGGGTTGACCTTGAGCGAGGTGTTGTAGGTCTCGTCCAGGTCGTTCTCGGTCAGGAACATGTGATGCGGCGTGGCCTCGCAGGTAACCTGAACGCCAGCGGCCTTGCCGGCACGCACGAGCTCCAGGCCATGGGCGGTGGAGATATGCTGGATGTGTAGTTTGGCGCCGGTCAGCTTGGCGATCTCGATGTCGCGGGCGATCTGAAGCTCCTCGCCGGCAGCCGGCCAACCCTCGAGGGCCAGACGGGTCGAGACCCTGCCCTCGTTGATCTGGCCGTGACCGACCAGGTCCTCGTCCTGGCAATGGCTCATAAAGACCTTGCCGAACATCTTGCCGTAGTCCATGCAGCGACGGAGCATGCCCGCGCCCTGCACGCCGCGACCGTCGTCGGTGAAGGCGACGGCGCCGTGGGCGACCATATCGCCCATCTCGGACATAGCCTCGCCCTTAAGGCCGCGAGTCATAGCACCAGAAGGATAGACGCGGCAGTGGCCGACCTCGGCAGCGCGGGACTTGACGAACTCAACGACGGTTCCGTTATCGGTAACGGGGTCGGTGTTGGGCATGGCGCACACGCCGGTGAAGCCGCCCTTGGCAGCAGCGCGGGTGCCGCTCTCGATGTCCTCTTTGACCTCGTAGCCAGGCTCGCGAAGGTGAACGTGCATATCCACCAGGCCGGGGACGAGGTACTTGCCGGAAAGGTCGCGGATCTCGGCTCCCTCGACGGCGAGATTCTCGCCGACCTCGGCGATCTTATCGCCGTCAATCAGGACGTCAACGACACCGTCAAGCTCGACGGACGGGTCGACGACGTGGGCATTCTTAAGAAGCAAGGCCATTATCGGCACCTCCAAGCAGCAGATACAGGATAGCCATACGCACGCAGATACCGGCGTAGACCTGCTCCAGGATGACGGAGCGTTGCGGGTGGTCGGCCATATAGGAGTCGAACTCGACGCCGCGGTTGATGGGGCCCGGGTGACAGATGATCGCGTCGGGCTTCATGAGCTTCTCGCGGTCCTTGGTCAGACCGAAGAGCTTGTGGTACTCGCGAATGGTCGGGAACGGGGCACCCTCGAGGCGCTCCTGCTGCACGCGCAGCATATAGACGACGTCCAGCTCGGGCAGGACGGAATCGAGGTCGCTCGTCACGTGGTCGCAGCCCAGAACCTCGGGCGCCGGCGGCAGCAGCGTGCCGGGGGCGACGGCGTAGGTCTCGCAGCCCATAATCTTAAGGGCAGGGATCAGCGAGCCGCAGACGCGGGAGTGCGCGATATCGCCGACGACGGCGACCTTCAGACCGTGGAAGTCACCCTTGTGCTCCCAGATGGTGTACAGGTCGAGCAGGGCCTGCGTGGGATGGTTGTGCTTGCCGTCGCCGGCGCAGATAACGCTCGCGGGCGAGTTCTGCGTGACGATGTAGGGAGCACCGGCGTGCTTATCGCGCACGACGATGCAGTCGATCTTGTAGGCGTTGAGGGTCTCGACGGTGTCGACGAGGCTCTCACCCTTGACCGTGGAGGTCGAGGAGCCGCCAAAGTTGAGGCTGTCGGCCGAAAGACGCTTCTCGGCGAGTTCGAAGGAGCTGCGGGTGCGCGTCGAGGGCTCGTTGAACATGTTGACGATGGTCTTGCCCTTGAGCGTGGGGACCTTCTTGATCGCACGCTCGTTGACCTCGGAGAACGCCTTGGCGGTCTCGAGGATGAGCTTGATGTCCTCTTCGGAGTACTCGGTAATGTCGATCAGGTGCTTATGGTTGAACGCCACGGTACTACTCACCTCCCAGCGGCGCGGAGCCCACGTGGGAACCCGGCGCGACGTCGTTAATCTCGACAGCGGTGCGGCCGTCTACTTCCTTCATATATAGGTGCACGTTCTCCTCATGCGACGAGGGAACGTTCTTGCCGACAAAGTCCGGCGAGATGGGGAGCTCACGGTGACCGCGGTCAACGAGAACTGCCAGCTCGATGCGGCTCGGACGGCCCAGGTCCATAACGGCGTCCAGAGCGGCGCGGATAGTACGGCCCGTATACAGGATGTCGTCCACCAGCACGACGCGCTTGCCGTCGACGCTGAAGGGAATGTTGGTAGCGTGGATCGCGGGAGCGAAATTGGTCGCATAGTCATCGCGGTAGAAGCTGATGTCCAGGCTGCCGAGCGGAACGTCGACGCCCTCGATCTCCTTGATCTCCTCGGCGAGCTTCTTTGCCAGAAGGTCGCCGCGCGTGACGATGCCGACCAGAGCGAGGTCTTCACAGCCCTCGTTGCGCTCGAGGATCTCGTGCGCGATGCGGGTCATCGCTCGATTGACGGCGGTCTCGTCCATGATGACCGCCTTGGGGGAAGTCGTGCCCATCGATCTCCTTCCTCACATGTCTTGACTGCTGACACAGTCAAAAAAATAGATGCCCGACCGCTTAAAGCGGACCAGACACCCACAGGAAGGGCTGCTCTTTGGCAGCTATGTAATTCCATGTGGGTATCTCGTACCCCTTTAATGGTCAAGGGATAGTGTAGCCAACCTCGAGCTTAATTGCGAGCATAAATACAGAACAATCCGTAAACGGAGCCCAATGCTCCATAAACCTATATATATTTGTGGGACGAGCTTGAAAACGCACGCACGAGCTGGCATAATCCCCTCTGCTGCACGCAAATCGGATCTACGTCCAGGGCCGTGGCGTGAGCACTATCGCCAAAAGAGGAATATCTCTGTGTAGATTACGCACAGGGAGCTGCTTCTGTGCTATAGTTCAGGCTTGTTTGTTAACGCGACATGTTCGTTTGTCGCCCAAGGAGGGTCAGTTATGTCCAAAGTTTGCGAAGTTTGCGGTAAGCACCCCGTTGCCGGTCGCTCCATCAGCCACTCTCACCGCGTCACCAACCGTAAGTTCCGCCCCAACATCCAGCGCGTTTACGTCGTCGTCGATGGTCACCGTCGCAAGATGAACGTTTGCTCCACCTGCCTCAAGTCCGGCAAGGTTGCGCGCTCCTAAATAAGGTCTTACCAACAAGTACCTCGGACTCTCCGGGTCAAAGACCTCGCGTTCATATAGAACTTACCAAAGGCGTCCTCCCCCACGGAGGGCGCCTTTTTGCACTCATTGGGGACAGACTTACATGAGTGTTTTCACGCATTGGGGACAGACGTAATGCATGCCGACTGCGGTTCGGCCCCTACCTCACGCTGCCTCCTTCCAGCCTACAGTGGCCTTGGTCACGCTTGTAGCGCCGATACCGGTGATACGGGCAATTTGCTTGACCGTGAGATGTGCCCGCCTGAGCCTTAGCAGACAGGCATCGCGTTCGGGGCGTGGCAGGGCCTTGAGCAGCGCAGGATCAATGCTCGGCAAAACTTCGCGCGCAACGGAAAGGGCGTCCTCATCGGGGATCCGTCGGCGCGGAAGAATCTCCACTGACCAGATGCGCCCGGCAACTTCCTCGAGATGCTCGCAATAGCAACGAGAGCCTCCGACAATATCGAGCATAGGGGCCGCGTCACAGATATCAAAGGGATCGTATCCCAGCTGGTATGCCTTGTAGCTTGACCAGCGGTAGGCATCGAGCGAGTCGAGCACACCTTTCACAGGATTGAGATGGATATAATCGAGCAACTGCACCGCCTGCGTGTCCGACTCGACCGCGATCCGCGAATAGCGATTATCAAACAGGTGACCCGTTCTTCCCGTTTTTCCATTGAAATACTTGGCATAGGCCGTCAGCGCGCACTGCATTGCCTTTGAAAGGTTGTCATATGGGTCATCAACCATCAAATGGAAGTGATTATCCATAAGGCACCAGGCCAACACCGCCACGTCATGGCACGCAAACCTGTCTGAGATGTCCGATAAGAAACGATAGCGGTCGGAATCATCTTCAAAAATGATCTGTTTGGAGTTGCCGCGGTCAAAGACGTGGTAATAGCCGGTGAGCGATATTTCGCGGGCGCATCGGGGCATGGTCTCTCCTTTCAAAGCCGTACAGGCAACACCTAAAAGGAGAGAAGGAACGCGAAATGCTGAGCCTGTGACCTATTTATATCCAATCTGCGCCAAAAACAGGCCCAGAACGGCAAAATGACAAATCCATGTCTGTCACAAATGAGTGAAAGCACTCATGTAAGTCTGTCCCCAATGAGCGGGGCAATGCAATAGGCAGATAGTTATAGTTGAAACGTTTCAGTTGATTGAAGCGTTTTAGTATGCCTTTTACGGGAATCTTACCGTTCGCCGAATAATTTCTTGCTATCATGCAAGACGTAGGGTAAATCTCCGATCGCAAGGAGACACAAATGGTGAAAAAGTCACCGGAAAACACTACTCCCGCAATTGTGGACAACGTAGAGGCGCTTGAGGCTAAGCTCGCTCAGATGCGAGAGGCCCAGGCGCTTTTTGCTACGTACACGCAGGAGCAGGTCGACAAGATCTTCTATGAGGCCGCCATGGCCGCCAACAAGGCTCGTATCCCGTTGGCGAAGATGGCCATCGAGGAGACCGGCCGCGGCGTTCTTGAGGACAAGGTCATCAAGAACCACTACGCCGCAGAGTACATCTACAACGCTTACAAGAACACCAAGACCTGTGGTGTCCTGGAGCGCGACGAGGCTTATGGCATCACCAAGATCGCCGAGCCCATCGGTATCGTGGGCGCCGTCATCCCGACGACCAACCCCACCTCCACTGCGATCTTCAAGACGCTGATCAGCCTGAAGACCCGCAACGCCATCATCATCTCCCCGCACCCGGCTGCCGCCAAGTGCACCATCGCCGCCGCCAAGCTCGTGCTTGACGCCGCCGTCAAGGCCGGCGCCCCCGAGGGTATCATCGGCTGGGTCGATGTCCCCTCCATCGAGCTGACCAACATGGTCATGCGCGACGTCGACATCATCCTCGCCACCGGTGGCCCGGGCATGGTCAAGGCCGCCTACTCCTCGGGCAAGCCCGCCCTGGGCGTTGGCGCCGGTAACACCCCGGTCGTCATCGACGACACCGCCGACGTGCTGCTCGCCGTCAACTCCATCATTCACTCCAAGACCTTCGACAACGGCATGATCTGCGCTTCCGAGCAGTCCGTGACCGTCATCGACACCATCTATGACCAGGTTAAGGCCGAGTTCCAGAAGCGCGGCTGCTATTTCGTCAAGCAGGGTGCCGAGATGGAGGCCCTGCGTGCCGCCATGTTCAAGAACGGCGCCCTCGATCACCGCATTCCCGGCATGGCTGCCGCCAAGATCGCCGAGCTCGCCGGCATCGAGGTTCCCGCCAAGACCAAGATCCTGATCGCCGAGGTCACCTCCACCGACCCCGCCAAGGAAGAGTTCTCCCACGAGAAGCTCTCCCCGGTCCTGGCCATGTATCACGCCAAGGACTTCCAGGAGGCCGTCGACAAGGCCGAGCACCTGGTGCTCGCCGGTGGCCCGGGCCACACCGCCTCTCTGTACGTGCACCCCGCCCAGGCCGAGAAGATCAGTCTGTTCGAGCACGTCATGAAGGCCTGCCGTATCGTCATCAACACCCCGTCCTCGCACGGCGGCATCGGTGATCTGTACAACTTTGGCATGAAGCCGTCTCTGACCCTGGGCTGCGGCTCCTGGGGCGGCAACTCCGTCTCCGAGAACGTTGGGGTGAAGCACTTGATCAACGTTAAGACTGTGGCCGAGCGCCGTGAGAACATGCTGTGGTTCCGCGCTCCCGAGAAGGTCTACTTCAAGAAGGGTTCCACGCCCGTCGCCCTCGACGAGCTCGGTACCGTCATGGGCAAGAAGCGCGCCTTCATCGTCACCGACCAGTTCCTCTTCAAGAATGGCAACACCCGCGCCATCGAGGCCAAGCTCGACGAGATGGGCATCGCCCACGACTGCTTCTACGACGTCGAGCCCGATCCGTCGCTGCAGTGCGCACGTCGCGGCGCCAAGCAGATGGCTCTCTTTGAGCCGGACGTCATCATCGCCGTCGGCGGTGGCTCCGCTATGGACGCCGGCAAGATCATGTGGATGATGTACGAGCACCCCGAGTGCAAGTTTGAGGACATGGCCATGGACTTCATGGACATCCGCAAGCGTATCTTCACTTTCCCCGAGATGGGCAAGAAGGCCTACTTCGTCGCCGTCCCGACCTCTTCGGGTACCGGCTCCGAGTGCACGCCGTTCGCCATTATCACCGACAAGGAGACCGGCATCAAGTGGCCGCTCGCCGACTACGCGCTGCTCCCCAACATGGCTATCGTCGACGCCGACAACTGCATGACCGCCCCGCGCGGCCTGACCGCTGCCTCCGGCATCGACGTCATGACCCACGCCATCGAGTCCTACGTCTCCATCATGGCTTCCGACTACACCAAGGGCCTCTCCGAGCGCGCTGCTAAGCTCGTCTTCGAGAACCTGCCCTCCAGCTTCACGAACGGCGCCAAGGACCCGCACGCCCGCGAGGAGATGCACAACGCCTCCTGCATGGCCGGCATGGCCTTCGCCAACGCCTTCCTGGGCCTCAACCACTCCATGGCTCACAAGCTCGGCGCCTTCCATCACCTGCCCCACGGCCTCGCCAACGCCGTCATCCTGACCCGCGTTATGCGCTACAACGCCGCCGAGGCTCCCGTCAAGATGGGCACGTTCTCCCAGTATCCTTACCCCAACGCGCTGCACAACTACGCCGAGATGGCCAAGTACTGCGGCATCGAGGGCAAGGACGACAAGGAGGTCTTCGAGAACTTCATCACGAAGCTCGAGGAGCTCAAGGACTTCATCGGTGTCAAGAAGACCATCGCCGACTACGGTGTTGACGAGCAGTACTTCCTCGACACCCTCGACGAGATGACCGAGCAGGCATTCAACGACCAGTGCACCGGCGCTAACCCGCGCTACCCGCTCATGAGTGAGATCAAGGAGCTCTACCTGGACGCCTACTACGGCCGCGAGCCTCAGGACTACGCCGTCTGCTAGTTTTAGCACGGTTTTTAACGGCGGGGGTGCACGGGTGTTTCACACACCCCCGCCGTCGCTTCTATCGCATCGTTGAAAGGATGCAACCATGCTGCTACCCGATTCCAAGACCGAGCTCGTCCGCCGTGGCAACAAGGTCGTTTACGACCTGGGCGACAAGATCGTCAAGGTCTTTAACGAGACCAAGCCTGTCTCCGACGTGTTCAACGAGGCTTTGAATCTTGCCCGCATCAATGAGTGCGGCATCCGCAGCCCCAAGGCTCTCGAGGTTTCCCAGCTCGAGAACGCCAACGGCTGGGCGCTCGTGACCG
Source organism: uncultured Collinsella sp. (assembly GCA_905208975.1). Taxonomy (GTDB): domain Bacteria; phylum Actinomycetota; class Coriobacteriia; order Coriobacteriales; family Coriobacteriaceae; genus Collinsella. The sequence continues at coordinate 25,361 of CAJLRE010000019.1, forward strand.
AGAAGGTTCCGGGCACCACCCTTGCCGAGAAGATGACTGCCGAGCCCCAGCGCTTTGGTGAGTATCTCGAGATGTTCGTCGACCTCCAAATCGAGATCCACGGCTACACCTCCCCGCTGCTCAACCGTCAGCGCGACAAGTTCGCCCGCATGATCGACAGCCTTGATCAGCTCAATGCCACCACGCGCTACAACCTTCAGGAGCGTCTGGACGGCATGACCAAGGAGTTCAAGGTCTGCCACGGCGACTTCAACCCCTCCAACGTCATCGTCGGCGACGACGGCCAGCTCTATGTGTGCGACTGGGCACACGCCACCCAGGGCTCCCCTGCTGCCGACGTTGCCACCACCTACCTGCTCTTCGCCCTCAACAGCAAGGATCAGGCCGAGGCCTACCTGGAGCTCTACTGCGACCGCGCCGACATGCCCATGCAGGTCGTGCGTCAGTGGACGAGCATCGTCGCCGCTTCCGAGCTCGCTCGTAAGCGCAACGTGAACGATGAGTTCCTGAAGAACTGGATCGACGTCGTCGATTATCAGTAATATCTGAGCGATTTATTTCGCATCGGAGGCACAAGAAAACCCCGCAGCTCATATGGGCTGTGGGGTTTTTCTTTCAGATATCGAGGATGCCACAAGATAAAAGGACGGCCCCACATCTCCCCGATCTGGAGAAATGCGGGGCCGTCCCGTATATCGAACTACAAGCGAAATCGTCGATTAACGGCGGGCCGCCTTAACAAGCTCAGCAACCTTGGCGACGACCTCGTCGATCGCCACGTCCTCACGCTCGCCCGTGGCACGGTCCTTGAGCTCCACAGTACCATTCTTGAGGCCACGCTTACCCAGAACGACCTGATACGGGAAGCCCATGAGGTCGTTATCGGCAAACTTAAAGCCGGGACGCTCGTCACGGTCATCGACGACAACCTCGATACCCTCGGCGCACAGGCCCTCGACGATTTGGTCGCAAACGTTAGCGCACTCCTCCTTCTTGGGATCGAGCGGAATCACCGCGACCTCGTACGGGGCAACGGAGACCGGCCAGACGATGCCGTGTTCGTCGTTGTGCTGCTCCACGACGGCAGCAAGCGAGCGGGACACACCAACGCCGTAGCAACCCATGATGAGCGGCTTCTCCTTGCCGTCCTCGTCCATAAAGGTGGCACCCATGGCCTCGGAGTACTTGGTGCCCAGCTGGAACACCTGAGAGACCTCGATGCCGCGGGCAGCAGAGAGCGGCTTGCCGCAGTGCGGGCAGGGATCGCCGGCAACGACGGTGACCAGATCTGCCCACTCATCGACGGTAAAGTCGCGCTCGGGGCAGGCACCGGTAAAGTGATAATCGACCTCGTTGGCACCGCAGGCCCACTGCTTGGACTCGCGCAGGCTCTCGTCGCACACCAGACGGATGCCCTCGGGCAAGTTAACCGGTCCGATAAAGCCCTTGTGCAGACCGTAGGTCTGAAGCTCCTCGTCGGTCATCATGCGATAGCCCTTGCCAAAGACATGCTCGGCCTTGCAGTCGTTGAGCTCATGATCGCCCGGGACGATGGCCACGACGGGCTTGCCCTCGGCATCGATGAGCGCCAGGGACTTGCGCGTGCCGTTCTCGGGGAACCCAAAGAACTTAGCAACAGCCTCAATGGTGCCCATGCCCGGAGTCTCAACCTTGGTAAGCGTACCGTCACCGGGACCTTCAGTCACGACGACCTTGGTGCTTGCAGCCTCGTCATCGGCAGCAAAGCCGCAATCGTCGCAGTAGACGAGCGAGGCCTCGCCGGCGTCAGCCAGAGCCATGTACTCGACGGAGGTGTCGCCGCCGATCTCGCCGGAGTCGGCGACAACGGGTAGAGCCTTGATGTAGCAGCGCTCGCAGATGTTGGCGTAGGCCTGCTTCATCTTGTCGTACTCCTCCTGCAGGCTCTCCTGCGTGGCGGAGAAGCTGTAGGCATCCTTCATGATGAACTCGCGACCGCGCATCAGGCCAAAGCGGGGACGGAACTCGTCGCGGAACTTATCCTGGATGTGGTAGAGGTTGACGGGCAGCTGCTTATAGGAACGCAGTTCATTGCGCACCAGGGCGGTCACGGTCTCCTCGTGCGTGGGGCCGAGCACGAACTCGCGACCGTGACGGTCGTCAAAGCGCACAAGCTCCTTGCCATAGGCATCGATACGGCCGGACTCACGCCACAACTCGGCATCGACCATGATAGGCATCATAAGCTCCTGGGCGCCGGCGGTGTCCATCTCGTCGCGCACGATGTTCTCAATCTTGCGAATCGAGCGCCATGCGAGCGGCAGGTAGGAATACAGACCGGCGGCCTCCTTGCGGATCATGCCGGCACGGAGCAGCAGGCGGTGGCTGGCGAGCTCAGCGTCCGCCGGATCCTCTTTAAGCGTCGGCGCATAGAGCTTAGACATATACATTGCTCGGGTCATTTATTTCTCCTCAATAAGCTTGTCGACCTCTGCCATAAGCGCGTCGACAATTTGGTCCTCAGTTACTTTACCAATGATCTGGCCATGCGAAAAGAGCAAGGCCTGACCACGTCCGCAAGCAACGCCCAGGTCGGCATCAGAAGCCTCACCGGGGCCATTAACGGCACATCCCATGACGGCAATCGAAAGCGGCGCGGAATAGTTCTTAAGCCGCTCGGTGACCTCCTCGGCGATGGGAATGAGATTGACCTGGCAGCGCGCACATGTGGGGCACGAGACAATCTCGGGGCCACGGCGACGCAGGCCCAGCGACTGCAGAATACCCCAAGCGACCGGCGGCTCCTCAACCGGATCTGCCGTAAGCGAGACGCGCATGGTGTCACCAATGCCCTCGGACAGCAGAATACCCAGGCCCACTGAGCTTTTGATAGTGCCCTGCAGCTTAGTACCCGCCTCGGTTACGCCCAAGTGAAGCGGAACGTGAGGAATCTCACGCGACAGGGCGCGATAGGTGTCGAGCGTCGTGGACACGCTATGCGCCTTGGCGGAAAGCACGATATTGGTAAAGCCGCGATCCTCAAAATGCTTGACGAAACGCTCGCTCGACATCACGAGCTTTTCGGGCTGCGTAAGGTCATCGCGCTCTGCGATATCCTGCTCAAGCGAGCCCGCGTTCACGCCAATGCGAATCGCGCACCCAGCGGCGCCCGCGGCATCGATCACAGCATCGACCTTGGCCCAATCGCCGATATTGCCGGGATTGATGCGCAGCTTGGCAGCACCGGCCTCAACGGCACCAATGGCGAGCTTATGGTTAAAGTGGATATCGGCGACAATCGGCACCGGAGACTC
>CAJLRE010000020.1 GCA_905208975.1 uncultured Collinsella sp.
TCGTTTTGCCAGGTGGCGTCGTGGAATCCGACCATATTGCCCTCGAACGGCATCCAGTAGCTTACCGGGCTCTCGTATTTGGGCTTGCCGGTCTCGGGGTCCTTGGCACCGATGAGTTTGCTGGCGCCATCGTTGCTGTTGATCTGCCATACGCCCTCGGGGGTGGCGTCTTCGCCCGGCTTTCCCGAGATAAAGTTGGCCTCCCACACGATGTTGCCGCTCTCGTCGTAGTAGCGCGCATGCTGCTCGGACAGGTCGACGTCGATATAGGCCTTCCAGTCGGGCTCGCCCTTGGCGGTAAATGTGTCGGCCTTCTGGGAGTACTTGATCTCGATTTCGCCGGTCTGCTTGTTGTTGATGGCGTCCTCGACCTGCTTGGCGAGCGAGCTGCTGTCGATGGACCAACCAAAGTCGCCGCCTTCGACGGCGCACTGCTTGCCATCGGCGCGCGTCCACCAGCGAGTGGAGCCCACGGTATTAAAGCCGTTGGCGAGCTCGGCTGCCCAGCTGCTGATCTGCGACGTATCGAGCGTGGGGTTGGCCGGATCGGCAAAGCTGATCCACTGCAACACGGAGCTGCCATCAACCTTGCCGGCATCCTCGCCGTTGAGCTTGAGGGTCACGTTGACGCCCAAGAAGTTGTTGGCGGCATCGCATGCAGACTGAATCTGATCATCGGTCAGCGTTCCATTGAGCGGCTCATAGGCATCGTTGCCGAGCTTGGAAAGATCTACGGTCTCGGCCAGCGAGGCAAGCTCGAGCTCGGCATACTTAATGACATGCTCGCGGTTGAGTTTTTCGTTGGAGCGCGCCTTCTCGACGGTAAACTTGCCGGCCTGCTCGTCATAGGAGCTATTGGCCTCGAACGCGCCCGAACGCCCCTCGTTAAACTCGTCGATGGCGGCGCCCAGATCCTTCTCAAACTGCTTTTGGTCAAAGGTGTCGGAGAGCATGGACAGGTCGACGTCTTGATCAAGATCGACTTCGTTGGAGCTAGCGGTTGTTTTGGTCTTGCCGCTTAAGGATTCTACAAGGCGAACCGGCCATACAATGGCTTCGTTGCGGCTGATAATCTCTTTTGCGGCAGCTTCGCCGTCGACAATGGGCTCATCGGACTCGGGCTGATAGGTCCAGCTAAAGTCATCGCCTGTCACGGTGAGCTTATAGTGCTTCCAAGCCGAGTTGACCTTGGTGGCGGCAGACGAAGCGTTGGAGAACGAGACATCGACGCCGGCGATAGTGGTGTTGGGGTAGGCTACCTGCGAAAACGCTACGACGCCTACGATATAGACAATGACGATAAGACCCAGGACGACAAAGAGCGTCGTCTTTTTGCCCGACTTATTGTTCTCGGCGGGTTTGCGTGCGGGGCCGCGATCGCCTCGAGCGTGCGTGGGGGGCTGCTTGGGCGCATTGCCATTTGTCTGGCGCTGCTGATGCTGCTTGTTCGGACGTTGGGAAACGTTTGCCGCACCTCGCTGCTGACCGCGGCTCGGCGCGATAGGACGCGGCGATTGAACGCCGCCGGTGTGCCTGCTCGGCTGCTGCGGATCGGGAATCAGTTGAGTTCGATCGTTTTGCGACATCGTATGCATATCCTTCGAATTTCGCCTTGCGGCTCATCGTGTTTTTACTGGGCTTGCATTATAGCGATTACCTAGTTGTTTGTGGTATGGAAACGGTGGCATTCAAAAGAGGTGGGACATTTGTCCCACCTTCGAGTCTTTCTTTGTCGCTATCCGCACACACCGCATTTTGCACAGGCCGAAAGTGCGGCCGGAGCCTGCGCGATGCCACCCTTTGCCGTCTCGCGCAGCGTGGCCGGCAACGCGTGGCCCACGGAGAGCATGACGTGCGCCATCTGGTCAAACGGCACCAGGCTCTTGATACCGGCAAGTGCAAGCTGCGCCGAGCTAAAGGCGGCTGCCACGCCGATGGCGTTGCGGTTTTGGCAGGGCACCTCCACGAGGCCACCGACGGGGTCACAAACGAGGCCCAGCAAGTTACTCAGCGCGATGGAACTGGCGTCGAGCGCCTGCCCGGGCGTGCCGCCGAGCATCTGCACCAGCGCGGCGGCTGCCATGGCGGCCGCACTTCCTACCTCAGCCTGGCAGCCGCCCTCGGCACCGGCGACGCAGGCGCTCGTGGTGAGGTTGAGGCCGATGGCGGCTGCGCAGTAGAGCGCGTCCATGACCTGCTCGTCGTCGAGCTGAAGGTGATCGGCGAGCGCCAGCACGCAGCCGGGCACGACACCCGCGGAGCCTGCCGTGGGGGCAGCGACGATCACACCCATCGTGGCTGAGCGCTCTAGCACGGCCATGGCGCGAGCCACGGCGTCGGTCTGGACGGCGCCCATTAAGTTGGAGCTCAGGTCGTTGCTGCCGGTGGCATCGACAAGTTTTGCCTCGCCGCCGATGAGGCCGCCAAGCGAGCGCTGCGGATTGACGATGGGGGCTGTGGTCTCTTCGCGCATAACCTCGAGTACGCGGCGCATGGCGGCGACGGCGTGGGCCTCGCCGGTCAGACGCGCCTCGCGTACAGCCATGACGGCGCCGATGCTGAGCCCCAGTTCCTCGCACGCACCGAGCAGCTGCTCGCCGTCGTCGAAGATTTCCTTGGCCGAGACGCCGGGGGAGAGCGAGGAGGCAGAACCGGGGAGCTCGATAAAGGTCGCGTAATCGACATTGTCGAGCTTGCGTAGCATGGGGATAACGGTGTCGTCGGGCGCGCCGTCGGTCTCAAAGACGGAGTAGGCCTGGCCGCCCACTTCGGTGCGGTAGGTGCGGCAGAAGGCGATGTTCACATGGGCGTAGGCGAGCAGGTTGGTGAGCGCTGCGAGCACGCCGGGAACATCCTGATGCGCCACGAAGAGCGTGGAATACATGCCTGAGATGTCGACGCCGACGCCGTTGATACGGCTGATGCGCATCTTGCCGCCGCCGAGGCTTTCGCCGCGGACCTGTGCCGTGGCGCCCGTGGCGTCGACCATGTCGATGTCGACGGTGTTGGGGTGGATGGAGGCGTCGTCGCCCTTGATGTCAAAGTGATATTCGAGGCCCTGCTCGTGCGCGAGGTCGAAGGCCTGCTTGATGTTCTCGTCATCGGTGTCGAGGCCCAGGATGCCCGCGACGAGCGCACGATCGGTGCCGTGGCCGCGGTAGGTGTGGGCAAAGGAGTTCCACAGGCCAAAGGTGACCTTAGTGATGCGGCCTTCCAGCAGGCTGGCGGCAACTTGGGCGCAGCGCAGGGCGCCGGCGGTGTGCGAAGAACTGGGGCCGACCATGACGGGGCCCAAGATCTCGAATGCCGAGGTCGTAGCTAGTGTTTGCGGCTTGCCTGCCATGGCTGCTCCTTTACGTGGCTCGTCGTCCCGAGGGGCGGGGCATAAGGTCGCCTGCTCTACAGTCCTGCTCGCACGGAGAGCACATTAAGTGCTCTCCGGCTCGTGCGGAACTCGCGATCGACCTTATGCCCCGCCCCTCGGGACTAAGGATACATGGTAGAGGCGCATGTGCTCCAAAATTCATTGGCTGCTGACGTTGCGTATGCCCATATCGAAATTTCTTCACCACCGGATTAATAAAAAAGAAGTACCGGTTGGGGCCGGTACTTCTTTTGGTGCATCGATATGTGGCTGCAGCTTTTGCCGTTGGCTTACAGGCCGCAGGCTGCTTTGAGTTCTTCGACTCGGTCGGTTTTTTCCCAGGTGAAGTCGGCGTCTTCTCGGCCGAAGTGACCGTAGGCTGCCGTCTTTTCGTAGATGGGGCGACGCAGGTCTAGGTCGCGGATGATGGCGCCCGGGCGCAGGTCGAAGGTTTTCTCAACGGCCTCGACGATCTTGTCCTCGGCAACATGCGCGGTACCGAAGGTGTCGACCATGATTGAGAGGGGCTTGGAAACGCCGATGGCGTAGGCAAGCTCGACTTCGCATCGGTCGGCCAGACCGGCGGCGACCACGTTCTTGGCGACCCAGCGCGCGGCATACGCGGCGGAGCGGTCAACCTTGGTGCAGTCCTTGCCGCTAAAGGCGCCGCCGCCGTGACGGCCGTAGCCGCCATAGGTGTCGACGATGATCTTGCGGCCGGTCAGGCCCGTGTCGCCCATGGGGCCGCCTACGACAAAGCGACCGGTGGGGTTCACATAGATGTCCGCGTTGTCCCACGGCATGTTCTCGGCAGCCATGACCGGGGTGATGACGTGCTCGATGAGGTCGGCCTTGATCTTGCCCATGTCCTCAATCCCTGCGGCGTGCTGCGTGGAGATGACGATGGTCGTGACCTCGACGGGCTTGCCTTCCTCGTAGCGCACGGTGACCTGGGTCTTGCCGTCGGGACGCAGATAGGCGAGGGTGCCGTCGTGACGCACGGCGGCCAAGCGCTCGGCCAGGCGGCTCGCCAGGTAGTGCGGCATGGGCATGAGGGTCTTGGTTTCGTTGGAGGCATAACCGAACATCATGCCCTGGTCGCCGGCGCCGATCAGGTCGATCGGGTCGGTGGTAGCGCCGGTCTGGGTCTCGAAGGACTCGTCAACGCCCTGGGCGATATCGGGCGACTGCTCGTGGATGAGGCTCATAACGCCGCAAGTGTCGCAGTCAAAACCGAACTTGGCACGGTTGTAGCCGATGCGGCGGATAACACCGCGGGCGATTTCCTGTACGTCGACGTAGGCCTGGGTGCGAATCTCGCCGGCGACGATGACAGTGCCGGTGGTCACGAGGGTCTCGCAGGCGCAACGGACGTTCTCAACGTTGGCAGGCACGCCGTTGGGGGCGATGTAGCCCTGCTCCTGGAGCTCTATTTCTTTGGCGAGGATTGCGTCGAGGACGGCGTCGCTGATCTGGTCAGCGATCTTATCGGGATGACCTTCGGTCACCGACTCTGACGTAAAAACAAAGGACCCGTGTTGGGGTGGAATGGAACGAAGTTCTTCTGACATGATTGTCCTTTCAAAAACGTGTCCCGGCGACCGTTACCATTCCGCCGGGCTCTCTATGCAAGGGCACATCATAGCGCGTAAATCAAACATTCACACGCTTTCCGCACCTACTCATTGGGGACAGACTTAAATGACCAGCCTTGCCTAAGTGCCGACAGGTTGCCCAAAGATTGGTCATTTAAGTCTGTCCCCAATGACTGGTCGGTGCCCTTTGTGCGGAGGTTGCTTTGATGCTTTATACTGGTGCGGTTAGACATCCATCCTGCAATCGAGGAGATTTCCATGGCATCAGACGTTCGCGTCCGCTTTGCACCCTCACCGACGGGCAAGCTGCACATCGGCGGCGCCCGCACCGCTATCTATAACTGGGCTTTCGCCCGTGCTAACGGCGGCACGTTCATCCTGCGCATCGACGACACCGATCCCACCCGCTCCACCGACGAGAACACGCAGATCATCCTGCGCGCCATGCGTTGGCTGGGCCTGGACTGGGACGAGGGTCCCGAGGTAGGCGGCGACTTTGGCCCCTACGCCCAGACCGAGCGCCTGGACCTGTACAAGCAGGCCGCCCAGAAACTTTGGGACGAGGGCAAGGCCTATCCCTGCTTCTGCACCAAGGAGCAGCTCGACGCCGACCGCAAGGCCGCGCAGGAGCGCAAGGACCCCTTCCAGGGCTATCAGCGTCGTTGCCGCGATCTTGATCCCGAGGAGGCCCGCCGCCGCATCGAGGCCGGCGAGTCCTACGTCCTGCGCATCAAGGTGCCCGAGGACCGCGGCGACGTCGTCATCCACGACGCCGTTCACGGCGAGGTGACCTTCGACGCCAAGGAGCTCGACGACTTTGTCATCTTCCGCTCCGATGGCACGCCCACGTACAACTTCGCGACCGTCGTCGACGACGCCATGATGAAGATTACCCATGTCATCCGCGGCGACGACCACCTGTCCAACACCCCGCGTCAGGTCATGGTCTACGAGGCCCTCGGCGCGCCCGTGCCTACGTTCGCCCACATCTCCATGATCTTGGGTGCCGACGGCAAGAAGCTCTCTAAGCGCCACGGCGCCACCTCGGTGGAGGAGTACCGCGACGCCGGTTACCTGTCCGACGCCTTCGTCAACTATCTGGCGCTGCTCGGCTGGTCGCTCGACGGCGAGACCACGATCATCCCGCGCGATGTCCTGGCCAGCAAGTTCTCGCTCGATCGCATCTCCAAGAACCCGGCGACCTTCGACCCCAAGAAACTCGACTGGGTCAACGCCGAGTACATCAACGGCTTGTCCGATGCCCAGTTTGCCGACGAGATCATGGTCCCCGAACTGCACGAGGCAGGCCTCATCGAGGGTAACGTCGAGTACGGCGAGGACTGGATTGATGCGCTTGCCGCCATCGTCAAGCCGCGCACCAAGATGCCGGCCGACGCCGTGACCGTTGCCGCTCCCATCTTTGCTACGGCCGAGACGCTCGAGTATGACGAGAAATCCGTTAACAAGGGCCTGGCCAAGGAAGGCATGGGCGCCATTCTGGACGCCGCCAAGGCCGTGCTCGAGGGCGTGGACGAGTGGACTGCCGAGGCCATCGACGCCGCGCTTGAGCCGCTGCCCGAGCAGATGGACCTCAAGAAGCGCGTGGTGTTCCAGGCCGTGCGCGTCGCCGTCTGCGGCAACATGGTGAGCCCCCCGCTGGGCGAGACCATGGCGCTCGTCGGCCGCGACGACTGCCTGGCACGCATCGACCGCGCCCGCACGATGGCGCTATAGTAGACGCGTAAACGCATGTATCCGAGCCCCGTTCACCCCGAGCGGGGCTCTTGTTTCTGTACCGATGAGTGGGTTGCTGGGACAAAATAATCAGTAGTGTTTGTCCCATATTCGAGCGACGCAACGAGCTCAACACTCGTATCGGCCATGGGACAAACACTACTGATTATTTTGTCCCACCCCTTTCAGGTCCGTTCGTTAGAGGTGGTGTATGGCTCAACAACTGTCGCTGTTTGGTTCGCCGGAACCGGAGGAGACTCCGGTGAAGCCCGAGCCTGCACCCGAACCCATCGCCGCCTACGCGAGCGTGGTCCTCGATATCCCCACCCGTGCGCTGTCGGAACCGTTTGCTTACGGCATCCCCGAGTCCCTTGCCAACGGGGTCCAGGTCGGATCGACAGTCCTGGTCCACTTTGGTAACCGTGCCGCCGCGGGCTATGTCGTCGACATTGCCCCTGAGCTGGGCGACCTGCAGGGCAACAACGCCCTCGACCCCGCGCGCATTAAACCCATCGAGGCCATCCTCAGCAAACCGCTCTTTACCGCCGAGGCTGCCCGCATCGCACGCTGGATGAGCCGCGAGTATGTCGCGACGCTTTCCGAGTGCCTGCGCCTGTTTTTGCCCCCGGGCGGCAGCCCGCGTGTGGTCAAGGGCGACGACGATGCGTGGACTGTTGAACGGCCCGCCGTCAAGCCTATCCAAAATCGTTGGGTGATGCTTACGCCCGAAGGCTTTGACTATACGCCGCCCAAGACCGCGGTCCGTCAGCGCCAGCTCATCGAGGCGCTGCAGTGCGGCCCGGTTACGACTCGCGACCTTAATCTTCTCTATAACAGCATGTCGGCGACCATCAAAGCGCTCGAAAAGCGCGGCGTCGTGGTGGTGGAGGAGCGCCGCGCCTGGCGTGGCTGCAGCGAGCAGACCACGCTGTCCTCGGCAAGCGGCAAGGCGCCGGTCTCCCTTACCAACGGCCAGCAACGGGCACTCGCGCAGATTGAGCGCGCCCGTCTGGACGCTCATGGCGACGTGGTGTTGGTCGACGGCGTCACCGGCTCCGGCAAAACCGAGGTTTACCTCTCCGCCATCGAGCGCGTGCTCGCAGCCGGTCGCTCTGCCTGCGTGCTGGTGCCCGAGATCTCGCTGACGGCCCAGACCGTCGGCCGCTTCCGCTCGCGCTTTGGCGAGACGGTGGCCGTTTTCCATTCGCGTCTTTCTGCTGGCGAGCGTCTCGACCAGTGGGATATGGTCGCCAGCGGTGCGGCCCGCGTGGTGGTCGGCGCCCGCTCGGCGCTCTTTTGCCCGCTCAGCGACTTGGGCCTCATCATCATCGACGAGGAGCACGAGACTAGTTACAAGCAGGGCTCCAGTCCGCGCTACCACGCTCGCGAGGTGGCGGCCGAGATGGCGCGGCGCTACCGCTGCCCACTCGTGCTGGGCTCGGCCACGCCTTCTGCCGAAGCGCTCGACCGCTGCCGCCGCGGCATGTATAACGGTGCCACCTGGACGCGTGTCGAGATGCCCGAGCGCCCCGGACACGCCGTGCTGCCTACGGTCCGCATTGCCGACCTGCGTCGCGAGTTCGCACACGGCAGCCGCTCCATGTTCTCAAAACCCTTGATGGAGGGATTGGAGCGTGTGGTCGAGCGCCGCGAGAAGGCCGTGTTGCTGCATAACCGCCGTGGCTTTGCGCCATTCCTGATGTGCCGCGAGTGCGGCTGCGTCCCCACCTGCAACCACTGCTCCACAGCGCTTACGTATCACGAGCGCACACACACGCTGCAGTGTCACACATGCGGTTCGTCTTGGCGCGTGCAGCCGTATCCCGCGCCCACGAGCCGTTGCCCCAAATGTGGCAGTCGCTACCTGGCAAAAATGGGCCTGGGCACGCAGCAGATCGAGGACGCACTGCACCAGTTGCTTCCCGAGGACGTCGCCATTATTCGCATGGATGCCGATTCCACGCGTGGCAAGGATGCGCACAAAAAGCTGCTCGAGCAGTTCGATGCGGCGGATTGCGCCGTGTTGCTGGGTACCCAGATGATCGCTAAAGGTCTCGATTTTCCCGAGGTCACGCTCGTGGGCGTGGTCAATGCCGACTTTGCCCTCAAGATGCCCGATTTTAGAGCAGGGGAGCGCGCTTACGATCTGCTGGAGCAGGTCGCGGGCCGTGCCGGTCGCGGCGATCGTCCCGGCGAGGTCATCATCCAGACCTATCTGCCCGAGGACCCGGTTATTCGCGCCGTCGCTAAGCACGACCGTTCGATCTTTACCGACTACGACCTGGACCAGCGCCGCGAAGCCCTGTATCCACCGTTCGTGCGTCTGGTCAACATTTTGGTGTGGTCGGCGAACCGAGACGACGCGCAGGACTACATTGGGCGCATTGCAAAGCTTCTTAAGCGCCGCTGGCATGCCGCCGCGCCCGATTTTTTGCGGGCGGGGAGTGCCGTGCCGCAGGTGCTAGGCCCGGCTTCGTGTGTAATCGAGAGAGCCAAGGACCGTTACCGCTTCCATCTGCTTGTGAAGTCGCCCGTGGGGTACCATGTCTCTGATGATATCGACGCCTGCCTCAAAGAGGTGGGCTCTGTGCGCGGCGTGAGCGTGAGCGTTGACGTCGACGCCTATGATTTGATGTAACAACCCGAAAGGATGGCCATGGAAGCCAACGGAATCGTACTGTCGCCCGACCCTCGTCTGCGCCAGGAGTGCGCCGTCATCGAGGAGATCACCCCGGCGATCGAGGCGCTTGCCGAGAAGATGAAGAAGATGATGTTCGAGAACGGCGGCTGCGGCCTCGCTGCTCCGCAGATCGGCGAGCTTATTCAGCTCGTCACCATCGACTGCGACTACAGCGACAAGAACGACTACGACCCGTACGTGCTCATCAACCCCGTGATTGTGGAGCAGAGCGACCATATGGTGCCGTTTAGCGAGGGCTGCCTGTCCATCCCTGGCATTAGCTGCGAGATCGAGCGTCCCGACCATGTCGTCGTCGAGGCGTACGACTTGGACGCAAACCTGATTCGCTATGAGGCTTCGGGCGACCTGTTCTGCGTGTGCCTGCAGCACGAGATCGATCACCTGCACGGTAACACCATGTTCGAGCGACTTAAGCCCATGCAGAGGCTCAAGGCCGTCAAGGAGTACCAGGACGCCCTGGCCCGCGGCGCTCGACCGGGCGAGACGGAGTAGGTCCCACCGGCCCCTTCCGCCGCAGGGCTTAGGTTTTGCTCCATGCTCAAACAGTCCTGCTCGCACGAAGAGCACATTAAGTGCTCTTCGGCTCGTGCGGAACTGCGCGTGGAGCAAAACCTAAGCCCTGCGGCGGAAGGGGCCTGCGTTTTCGTGCTCCTTTTCGCCCGGGTGCCGTCGGGCCAGGGAAGGGCGTCTTCGCTGATAATTGCTTTGTTGAGAGGGAGCTGCTTTTCTTGCGGCTCTTTCTTTGGTTTTGGGTATATTTGTTCTTGTTGAAATGTTATTGCGGATGGACTGGTGACTTGGCTTTCCGCTGGTCTTTGTAGCCGTCTCGGCTTTGGTTGAGGGGAGACGTTCTTTATGCGTATTGTGTTTATGGGTACGCCCGATTTTGCTGTGCCTTCGCTGACTTCGCTTGTTGAGGCTGGGAATGAGATTGCGCTTGTTGTTACTCGTCCTGATGCTGTTCGTGGGCGTGGTAAGAAGCTTGAGCCGTCTCCTGTTAAGGCTAAGGCTCTTGAGCTTGGGTTGCCGGTTATTGAGGCTAATCGTATGACGGCCGAGGTTGTTGAGGCGCTCCAAGCTGCGCAAGCCGATATTTTCTGTGTGGCTGCTTATGGTTGCATTTTGCCCGATGACGTGCTGCATATGGCGCCGCTTGGTATTGTGAATGTTCATGCTTCTCTGCTGCCTCGTTGGCGTGGGGCAGCTCCTATTCAGCGTGCGATTCTCGCTGGTGATGAGGTTGCTGGCGTTTCAATCATGCGCATCGGGCATGGTGTGGATACTGGTGCTTATTGTGCTCAGGCTTCCACGTCGGTTGCCGGTAAGCATGCTGAGCCGCTGACCATGGAGCTTGGTGAGCTTGGCGGCAAACTGCTTGCCGATACGCTTCCTTCTCTTGCCGATGGCACCGCCGTGTGGACTGAACAGGATGAGGCGCTCGTTACCCATGCTGCCAAGATTTCCAAGCAGGAGATGCGCCTGGATCCGCAGATGGCGGCGCTCGATTGCGTGCGCCACGTGCTGGCTTCGTCCGACACCGCCCCTGCCCGTTGCATCATCGCTGGCAAGACCGTGCGCGTGCTCGATGCTGCGACTGCCGACGTGTCGCTTGCCGCGGGCAACGTTCTCGTTCAGTCCAAGCGCGTCTACCTGGGTCTTTCCGATGGAGCTGTTGAGCTGCTCGAGGTTAAGCCCGACGGCAAGCGTGCTATGGCCGCTTCTGCTTGGGCTGCTGGCCTGCAGGGTGCCGATCTTATCTGGGGTGTTTTGTCATGAGCAAGCTGTCTCCCGCGCGCAAGCTTGCGCTCGATGTGCTGATGGAGGCCGATCGCCGCGGTATGTATGCGCGCGACGTGCTGTCCTCTCGCGCATCGGCCAAGGCTATTGACCAGCGCGATTCCGCTTTTGCCGCCCGCTTGGCGCTGGGTGTTGCCGCCACTCAGGGTATTTTGGACGAGTTGCTCGATCAGTTTCTCGATAAGCCTAAAAAGGTCGCGCCCCGTGTGCGCATGGCACTTCGTATCTCGGCCTTCGAGATGCTCTATTTGCATACTCCGGGTCGCGTTGCGGTGAGTCAGGGCGTTGAACTCGTACGCAGCGGTGCTAAGTCTGCCGCTGGCTTGGCCAATGCTGTGCTGCATAAGGTTGCGGACAACGTCGAGGATTTTGCCGCCGCGGCGGATGCCGATGAGTCCGAACGTCGTCTGCTGCGTCTGTCTCGCCTGATGGGACTGCCGCGCTGGCTGTGCGCTCGCATTATGGCATCGTTCGACACGCCCGAGGGCACGCTCAACTTTGCCGGTAATCTGGCCCCTGCGCCGCTGGCTCTGCATGAGAACGCCTTTGCGATCAAGCCCGATCCGCTTATCTCTCAGCTTGTGGCGCCCGTGTTCCCGGGTTGCCATGCGCCGGTCGATGCTCAGGTTACGGTTGCGTCCGGTGTGTTTGAGCGTGCTGCTGCCGTTGCCTCGGACCTTAACGCCCAGCTCATCGCTACCGCGGCGACGCGTCCCGGGCGTTGCCTGGAGATCGGTGCCGGCCGCGGCACCAAGACCTATGTGATGATGTGCCAGGCCAAGCGTGCCGGGTATGAGCGTCAGCATACCGCGCTCGATCTGCACGATCGCAAGTGCGATCAGAATCTCGCGCGCCTGCATAAGGCTGGTATTACGGGTGTTCGCACGGTTTCGGGCGATGCTTGCGAGCTCGATGCGGTCCTTACGTCGTTTGATGCCATGCTTGGCAAACCTGCCCTGTTCGATACAGTGTTTATCGATGCCCCGTGCTCGGGCACCGGCACCATGCGCCGTCATCCCGAGATTCCGTGGCGCCTTGCCGAAAGCGACGTGACGTGCGAGTTGCCCAAGCTGCAACTGACTATGCTCAAAGAGGCCTCCGCGCGCGTGGCCGTTGGCGGCGAGCTCATCTATGCGACGTGCTCGGTTTTCGACGAGGAGAACACGCAGGTCGTGGAAGCGTTCTTGAGCTCTCCCGAGGGTACCGGTTTTAGCCTGGAGCCGCTCTCCGAGGCGCAGATTCTGCAACTTCCCGAGTTCGATCCGGCCAAGAAGCTCGTCTCCGTACGCCAAAACGACCGAGGCCTCTTCCAAAGCGTGCCGGTAAACGCCGACTCCTACGACGGCCACTTCTGCGCCAGGCTAGTGCGCAACTCATAGAGCTATCCATAGCGCAAAGAAATAGCCCCGCGATCGGTGCTGGTCGCGGGGCTGATTGGTTTCTAGTGGCTGTGTGGGCAGTTGGCGCAGCAGCCACTCGTGGCGCTGGTGCTTGAGCCACCGCTGCGCTGGTCGGTGTTGTAGAAGCCGCTGCCCTCAAACTTGATGCCGCTGGCCGAGAACGTCTTGGCGGCCGGAGCACCGCAGTTGGGGCACACGACCTCGGGGGTCTCGGACATGGGATGCTCAACCTCAAACACGTTGCCGCAGCTCGAGCACTTGTAATCGTAGCGCGCCATAATACTTCCTTTTCAGCACAAAGCGGGCAGATTGCTCTGCCCGCAAAAATTCAAACGTCTGTAACTGTACCCTATATCGGGCGTTTTATCACGCTTCGCCCCAGAATCTATGCGTGTTGCGCAGGAGCTGTGCGGTTTTGCCCTCAGCGGCCGCAACGTCGGCCTCGTCAGCCTGCCAGGTCCAGTTGCCCGTGGCCACGCCCGGTACGTTCATGCGCGTGTCGTCGCCAAGCCCCAGCACGTCCTGCAGCGGCATCATCACCAGGGGAGCGTCGCTTGTCAGCGCGTCGCTCATCAGCTTGGCTGCCACCTCAACACCGCTCGGCTCGTCGCCGCCCGCAAAGGAGCGCGTGCACCAACCGGCGAGCGTCGACGTGTCGTGCGTTGAGGTGTACATAATCTTGCCCGGCGTGGGTTGCACGCCGTTGCGGACGTCGTAATCGCTAAACTCCAGTACGTCCATACCGGGGAAGCCGCAAGTCGAAGCCATGGCGCGAACGCCGGGCGTCAGGTAGCCCAGATCCTCGGCGATAAAGTTGAGCGGCCCCAGCTCGTCATAGGCGGTCTGAAACAGGTCCTTGCCCGGTCCCGCCAGCCAGCGACCTTCGGCGCAAGCCTTGCCAGCGGGGATACTGAAGTAGCTGTGGAAGCCCAAGAAGTGATCCAGACGCACGCGGTCGTAAAGTGAGAACGCACGACGTAGGCGATCCATCCACCAGCTATAGCCGTTCTGCTTCATGTGGTCCCAGCGGAACGTCGGGTTGCCCCACACCTGACCCTCGGGCGCAAAGTTGTCGGGCGGCGCACCGGAGATCTCGATTGCCTTGCCGGTATCGGATAGCCAGAAGTTCTCGGGTTCGCTCCACGCATCTGCCGAATCGTCGGACACGTACATAGGAATATCGCCGATGACCTCGATGCCCTTCTTGTGCGCGTAGTTCATGAGCTCGCACCAGGCTAGGTCAAAGCGGTACTGCATGTACGCCTGAAGCTCGGCCTCGTCGTGGAAGCGCTTGTCGTCAATCAGGTGCTCGTTGTAGCGCGCAACATCTGCCGGCCAATCGTGGCGCGACTCGCCCTCAAAGTATTTCTTGACGGCCATGTAGACGCAGTACTTCTCGAGCCAATCGGCATTGCGATGTTTAAACGCGGTGTACAGCGGATCGGCATCCTCGCCGCCACGGGCCTTCCAAGTTTCAAAGTCGGCCGCCAGCTCCTCGTGGCTTTCGGGCAGCAGGTCGATATTACCTGCAAAGGCCGAAGGACCGGCGTAAGGGGAGCGGAAGAAGTCCGTCGGGTTGACAGGCAGGACCTGCCAGTAGCGCATGCCCATAGCGGCCAGATGGTCGATAAAGCGACGCGTGGGTGCGCCGATCGTACCGGGCTTGCCGTCATCGGTCGGTACCGAGGTGATATGGCACACAACGCCCGCGCCGTAATCGAGCGGCTCCTGCAGGCGCTGCTCGGCATGGTGATAGATGATCGACGAGCCCAGCGGATACAAATCGAGCGTGACCGTGCCGTTGTGGATCTCGCACTCGTGACCGCTGATCACGTCACTCGCGCATTCGTCGAGCGCCGGAATCGTCACGCGGTGCGAATTGCGCAGACTACGGTTAATGATAACCGTCGCGGACTCGCCATCCCTGCCCGTGCGGTTGTATGCCAGCACCTCGTCGTTGAGCGCGAAGGCCTTGATCTCGCCGTCGATCATAAACGGCAGTGCGCGGCGTACGGCGGAGGCGTTTTTGACAATAGCCAGCGTGTCGAAGTCGTGCAGTTGGTCCTTGGTCGGCAGGGTGCGGCGGTTGCCCGGATCGGTTAGACCCTCCAGGCCGTATTCGTCGCCGTAGTAGATCGAAGGCACGCCGGGGAAGGTCATCTGCATGAGCGTGGCGAGCCAAAAACGGCTCTTGGCCAGGCCCATCGAGTTCTCGTCCAGGCGCCATTTGCTGCGCTCGCACTCGGGCAGCTGCGACTCGTCGGGGCCGCCGCCGAGCACCGAGATAATGCGCGGACGGTCGTGGCTCGAAAGCAGATTAAGTGCGCAGGACAGGGCCTCACGGGGATAGTTCTCGCGCAGGGTTTCGATTTCCTCGGCTGCCTGGTAGGCGTTCTTGTAGCCCATCAAAAAGCCGATGACCATGTCGCGGAAGGGGTAATCCATAGCAGAGTCCAACTCGGAGCCCTGTAGGTAGCGACGCAGATGGCCGTAGCTGATCTTGTTGGAGGCGTCTTCCCAGACTTCGCCGAGCAACAGTGCATCAGGCTTCTCGGCAAGTACGGCCTTCTTGATCTCGGCCAGGAAGTCGTCGGAAAGCTCGTCAGCGACGTCCAGGCGCCAGCCATGAGCGCCGGCACGTAGCCATTTACGGATCACGCCGTCCTTGCCCAGAAGCCGCTCGCGTACCAGCTCGGAGCTCTCATTGATGGCGGGCATGTTGCCCACGCCCCACCAGCAGTCGTACGAGCCGTCCTCGTGGAAATAAAACGCATCGCGCCACGGCGAGTCCTCGCTCTGCCACGCGCCCACGCCGGGGTAGTTGCCGTAGCGGTTGAAATAGATGGAGTCGTCACCCGTATGGTTAAAGACGCCGTCCAGGATGATGGAGATGCCCAGCTTCTCGGCTGCCTGGCACAGCTCGGTAAAATCCTGCTCGGTGCCCAGGATTGGGTCGATCTTGGTGTAGTCGGCCGTGTCGTAGCGGTGGTTGCTCGCGGCCTCAAAGATGGGGTTGAGGTAGATGGCCGTAAAGCCCAGCTCGGCGATGCGGGGCAGGTCATTTTGGATACCCTTGAGCGAGCCGCCGTAAAAGTCCCAGGTCTTGATGGATCCGTCCTCGGCACGCTCGTACACGGGCGGCTCGTTCCAGTCCTCGACCATGCGGCGCTGGATTCCGTTGCGTGGCTTTTCGACTTCGGCCAGCGTGCGCTCGCGCCAGTTTTCATCTCGGGCGTAGCGATCGGGGAAGATCTGGTAGACCATGCCACGCTCGTACCACTCGGGACGCACTTCGCGGTGCTTATAGACGGTAATCTGGAAGGACGGAACCTCGGCGTAGTCGTAAGTTACGCCCTCTCCGCCGGTGCGACCCTGCGGTGCGCCCAAGCGGACCTCGGGCTGGCCCTCGATATTGCATATAAAGCTGTACCACACAAGACACGGTTCAGTGCATTTGAGCTCGCCGGTAAAAATGCCATCGCCTTCGTGCTCCATTGGGATCAGGGTCTCGCCGACTTCATCGACCCAGGTGCGCAGCGTAAGCGTTGCCTGGTTGGAATCGGCATCCTCCAAAATCACCGAGAGTGCAACGGAAGTTCCAGTGGCCACAGCGCCAAACGGAGTGCGAAACTGCGGTAGACGGCTGTTGTGTATCAATCTCATAGTACGGTCCAGTTCAATAGAATCATGGCCTGCGGGCCATGGGTTTTACGCCTAAGATGTAAGTATATCTGTAGTACACAGGGTGTATAAACAACATCCGTTTACCATCGGCGAACGGTTGTCCTAGAAAATCGTTTTACCACTACCTACAGAGAAGGGGCGCCCGGTTGGAGCGCCCCTTGCTTAGGGTTTGATGAGGTTTTGGATCGTCTGGATTAGCGGCGCTTGCGGGTGGCCGTTGCCTTGCGGACGGAAGTCTTCTTCGACGGCGCCTTTTTCTCGGTTGCGGCGGCGGGGGAGACCGGGGTCTCCATTGTGGGCTCGGGCTTGGCCTTTACTGCGGGTTTGGCCTCGGCCTTAGCTTCCGCCTTAGGAGCAGCAGCCTTGGTCGTGGTCTTTTTGGCCGTCGTTGCAGTGCGCTTGCGCGTGGTGGTCTTGGCGGTCGGCTTGGCCTCGACAGCTGCCTCGGCCTTGGGCTCGGCGGCTGCCTCCTCGGCCTTGGTCGCAGTAGCATTTGCGGCGGCCTTCGGAGCGGCCTTGGTCGCAGTAGCCTTGACGGCCGTCGACTTCGTTGCCGTGTTCTTCTTGACGGTCGTTGCCTTCTTGGCGGTCGTGGTCGTCTTCTTGGCAGCGGTCTTTGCCGGAGCCTTGGCGGCCGGCTTGGCCTCTGCGACCTCGGCCTTTACCTCGGGAGCAGCCTCGGCCTCGGCGGCTTTCTTGGCAGCGGCGGTGGTGCGCTTGCGCGCGGTCGTTGTCTTGGCAGCGGTGGTCTTGCTCGCGGTCGCGGTCTTGCTCGCAGCGGCTTTCGTGGTCGTGGCCTTCTTCGCCGTCGTCTTACGAGTCGCGGTCTTCTTAGCTGCGGGCTTTACAGCAGGCTTGACCTCGACCTCTGCCTTGGGAGCAACCTCAGCCTTCACCTCAGGCTCGGCCTTTGCGGGCTCAGCCTCAACAGACTTCTCCTCGGCCTTGGGCTCCTCGGCGGCCACCGGCTCAGCAACAGCCTCAGGCTCGTCGACAACAGCCGCTGGCCTCTCAATCTCCGGATGCATAAAGAAGTACAGGTCCAGATACTTGTCGGCCGAGCGCGTCCAGCTAAAGTCCTGGCTCATGGCCTGCGTGACCAGCTGGTTCCAGGCATCGCGGTTGTCCCAGAACAGACGCGCCGCGCGGAACACCGCGTCGCCCATCTCGTCGCCGTTAAAGTTGCTAAACGAGAAGCCCGTACCCTCGCCGGTAAACTCGTTGTACGGGATCACAGTGTCCTTCAGGCCACCGGTCTCGCGCACGATGGGCAAGGTACCGTAGCGCATAGCGATGATCTGCGACAGGCCGCAGGGCTCAAACTTCGAAGGCATCAGGAACATGTCGGCCGCGGCATACATACGCTGCGACAGCGCAGGATCGAACTCGATGCGTGCGGCCATGGTGCCGGGGTACTTGTCCTGGAAGTATCGCAGTCCGTCCTCGTAGTCGCGGTCGCCAGTGCCAAGCACGGCCACCTGCACGCTGCCGGCCAGAATGCGGTCGAGCGCGTACATGACCAGGTCCATGCCCTTTTGGCGCGTCAGGCGCGTGACCATCACCATGAGCGGGCGGTCGTCGCGAACCTCGAGCCCCAGCTCTTCCTGCAGCTTGGCCTTGCACACGGCCTTGCCGGAACGGTCCTCCACGGTGTAGTTGGCGGCAATGCGCTTGTCGGTCGCCGGGTCAAAGCCTGCCACATCAATGCCGTTCAGGATACCCTGCAGCGCGTAGGAACGCTCGCGCAAAACGCCGTCCAGGCCCTCGCCAAATTCGGGCGTCTGGATCTCGTTGGCATAGGTGGGGCTCACCGTAGTGATGGCGTCGGCATAGCGCAGGGCGCCCAGCATGTAGTTGATGCTGCAGGCGTCGCAACGCAGCTGCGAGGCGGCCGCCGGAATATGCGCCACACCTAGGATGTCCTCCATCACGGTGTCGCTAAACTGGCCCTGGAACGCCACATTGTGGATCGAGAACACGGTCTTGACGCGGTCGTACAGCGGCAGGCCCTGGTAGAACTCGCGCAAGAACACGGGCGCCAGTGCGGTCTGCCAGTCATTGCAGTGCAGGATGTCGCACTCAAAGCCGGCCGGCAGGTGCTGCAGGCTCTCGGTGATGGCCTTGGAGAAGAACGCAAAGCGCTCGCCGTCATCAAAGAAGCCGTACGGATAGTCGCGCGCAAAGTAGCGCTCGTTGTCGATGAACATATAGGTGACGCCGTCGTGCTCGAGCTTCTCGAGACCGCAGTACTCGTTGCGCCAGCCCAGGCTCACGTAAAAGTCGGAGAAGTGCTCCATCTGCGCCTTGTACTCGTCCTTGATGGTGGCGTACTTGGGCACCATGACGATGACCTCGGCGCCGGCGCGCACAAGCGCCGCGGGCAGCGAGCCCGCCACGTCGCCCAGGCCACCGGTCTTTACAAACGGTGCGCACTCGGCCGAGGCAAACACGATCTGCATCTTTTTGCTGGAATCTGCCATATTGTCTCCCATGTTGCAATTCGAGAATAGCCGCCTGGCGCTAACCGGGCGGCTATTCTACATGTTACGAGCGATGTTGCGGTGCCAACGTTAACGTACGATGGTGGTGTCGGAAGTTAACGGAGCCTTGCCCAGCACCAGGATGTTCTCGGGCGTGCCGCGAAGCTCGGTGTTGGTGGGGACCACGTTGTTCTTGTCCAGAATGGCGTTCTCAACGCGGGCGCCGCTCTTGATGATGCAGCTCTGGTTGATGATCGAGTTGGTCACCGAAGCTCCTTCCTCGACCACGACGCCGCGTGACAGGATTGAGTTGCGCACGGTGCCCTTGATGATGCAGCCGGCCGAGATGATCGAGTTGCACGCGTGGCTGCCGGTCGCATAGCGCGAAGGCGGCACGTCGTGAGCCTTGGTCAGGATCGGGCGCTCGGGATCGAAGAGCTGGTCGGCGACGGTCTGGTCGAGCAGGTCCATGCTGCGGCGATACAGCGACTTCTCGCTAAACACGCCCACGACCTCGCCCTTGTACTCGTAGCTGCACACGTCGATGTTGCCAAAGTCGCCCTGGAGTGCCTCGAGCAGGTCCAGATAGTCGGCGGCCTGGTAGTGGTCGATGATCTCGAGCAGCGTCTCGCGGTTGACGATGCAGCAGTCCATGGAGGCGTTGTCGCCGTACACGACGCCGGCGCTCACGCCCGTCAGGCGGCCGTTCTCGTTAATCTCGAGCTTGGTCTCGTCATCGACGTTGCGCGTGGCCTTGCAGTACACCACGGTCATCTGGGCGCCAGATTTCTCGTGCGCCTCGATGATGGTGTTGAGGTCCATGTTAAAGATGATGTTGGTGCCCATCATCACGACATAGGGCTTCTCCGAGCGCTGGAACAGCGTCTTGTTGGAGATGATGTCGCGCAGCAGGAAGCGCATGCCGCCCTTGGTGGTGCCATACGCGTTGCCGGGCACCATGAACAGGCCGCCCTTCTTGCGGTCCAGGCCCCAGTCCTTGCCCGAGCCCACGTGGTCGATCAGCGAGCGGTAGTTACCCGGCATGACGACACCGACGGTCTTAATGCCGGCATTCATCATGTTGGACAGCGGAAAGTCGATCAGGCGGTAGCGGCCCAAAAACGGAACGGACGCGATGGGGCGGTCCTTGAGCAGGACGCTGCCGTAGGTCGAAGAGTAGTTAGCGGTGATATAGCCGATGGCCTTGCGATTGATCATCGGATCATTCCCCCTTCCCGATAACGACGTCATTTCCAACGACGGCCGTATCCTTGGTGGTATCGACAGAGCCGAGCTTCACGCCCTCTTCGACCGTGGAGTTCTCGCCCAAAATAGCGCGGCAGATGTGCGCGCCGCTCTTAACGTGCGCACCCGGCAGCAGCACGGAGTCCTCGACCACGGCGCGCTCCTCGATGATGACATCGGTCGAAAGGATCGAGTGGCGAGCGGTGCCGTAGATCTTGCAGCCGTT
Source organism: uncultured Collinsella sp. (assembly GCA_905208975.1). Classification (GTDB taxonomy): domain Bacteria; phylum Actinomycetota; class Coriobacteriia; order Coriobacteriales; family Coriobacteriaceae; genus Collinsella. The sequence continues at coordinate 20,227 of CAJLRE010000020.1, forward strand.
GGAGACCAGGCAGTCGTCCAGGCGGCCGTCCGGTCCAATGTAGTGCGGCGGACGCGTGGTGATGTTGGACATGATGGGGAAGTTCTTGTCAAACAGATCGAACTCGGGGTTGTTGCCCAGCAGGTCCATCGAGGTCTCGTGGAAGCTGGCGATGGTGCCGACGTCCTTCCAAAAGCCGTGGAACTCGTAGCTGTACAGGCGCTTGTTCTCGCCGAGCAGCTTGGGGATGATGTCCTTGCCAAAGTCGTGGCTCGAGCGCTGGTCCAGAGCATCCTCCTCGAGCGCCTCGATCAGCACGTCGGCCGAGAAGATGTAGATGCCCATGGACGCGAGGTTCGAATCGGGTTTCTCGGGCTTCTCGGTGAACTTGGTGATGCGGCCGTCCTCGGGGTCGGTGGTCAGGATGCCAAAGCGGCTGGCCTCCTCCCACGGCACGGGCATAACGCTCACCGTGAGGTCGGCGTTGTTCTCAATGTGCGTCTTGAGCATCTTGCGGTAGTCCATGCGATACAGGTGATCGCCCGAAAGAATCAGGACGTACTTGGGGTCGTTGGCCTTGATGTAGTCGAGGTTCTGCGTAATGGCGTCGGCCGTGCCCGCATACCAGGCGCCACCGGTCTGCGTCTCGTACGGCGGCAGGATCGACACGCCGCCGTCACGGCTGTCCAGATCCCACGCCTCGCCGGAGCCCACGTAGGCATGCAGCAGGTAGGGACGGTACTGCGTCAGAACGCCCACCGTGTCGATACCCGAGTTGGAGCAGTTGGAGAGCGAAAAGTCGATAATGCGGAACTTGCCACCAAAGCTAACCGCCGGCTTAGCGATCTTTTGGGTGAGTGCCCCCAATCGGCTGCCCTGTCCTCCTGCGAGGAGCATCGCGATGCATTCTTTCTTACTCATCGATTTCTCCTTCTGTCATCGATGTTCCTAAACCCATTAGCGACGGGCACGGCGCTCGGTCGCGCCCGTCGAGTAATGCCGTGTGGCAAAGGGGGCTCGCGCGCCTTTACGCGTGCCAGATCTCGTCGCGGTACTCGCGAATGGTGCGGTCGCTCGAGAACCAGCCGGAGGAGGCGGTGTTGAGCAGGGCCTTGCGGTTCCAGGTCTCCTGGTCACCATAGCTGTTCGTGAGCTTTTCCCATGCATCCACGTAGCTACGGAAGTCGGCCATGACCAGGTCGGGGTCGTTGTTGTTCATGAGCTCGTTATAGATGCTCTCGAAGTTGCCCGAAAGACCCGCAAACGTGTTGTCCTTGAGCTCGTCCATCACGCGGCCCAGACGCTCGCGGTCGCCGTTGAGGGTATCCCACGCAAAGTAGCTGTTCGATGCCCAGAGCTGCTCGACCTCGGGGGCGGTCAGGCCAAAGATGGCCTCGTTCTCGCGGCCGGCCAGATCGGCGATCTCGATGTTGGCGCCGTCGAGGGTGCCCAGCGTAATGGCGCCGTTCATCATGAGCTTCATGTTGGACGTGCCCGAGGCCTCCTTGCCGGCCGTGGAGATCTGCTCCGAGATCTCGGCGGCGGGGTAGATGAGCTGGGCGTTGCTCACGCGGAAGTTGGGGATAAAGCAGACCTTCATGACCTCGTTGACGCGGGCGTCGTTGTTGATGACTTCGGCCACGGAGTTAATGAGGCGGATGGTCTCCTTGGCGAAGGTGTAGCTCGAGGCAGCCTTGCCGCTAAAGATGAAGGTCGTCGGCGTCACGTGGAAGTTGGGATCGGCGATGCGACGGTTGTAGATATCCATCACCTTCATGATGTTCATGAGCTGGCGCTTGTAGGCGTGGAAGCGCTTCACCTGAACATCGAAGACGGTGTTGGGGTCAATGACCAGACCGGTCTCGGCCTTAACGTAGGCGGCCAGGCGCTCCTTGTTGGCGCGCTTGGAGGCACCCACGGCCTTCAGGAACTCGGTGTCGTCCTTAAACTCCTTGAGCTTCTCCAGCTCAAAGGCGTCCTTGAGCCAACCATCGCCAATGGCCTCGGTCACGAGTTTGGCATAGGTGGGGTTGGCCTCGGCAAAGAAGCGACGGTGCGAGATGCCGTTAGTCTTGTTGTTGAACTTCTCGGGCGTCAGGGCATAGAAGTCCTTGAGCACGATGTTCTTGATGATGTCGGAGTGGATCTTGGCCACGCCGTTGACGCTGTGGCTGCAGATCACGGACAGGTTGGCCATGCGAATCTCGCCGTCCCACAGGATGGCGGTCTGGCGCAGACGTTCCTGCCAGCCCTCCTGCGTGGTGTCGAACGACTCGTGCCAACGACGGCTAATCTCGTCGATGATCTGGTACACGCGGGGGAGGAGCTTGGAGAACGTGCCGATGGGCCACTTCTCCAGGGCCTCGGGCAGGATGGTGTGGTTGGTGTAGCTCACGACCTGCGTCACGATGTTCCAGGCGTCATCCCACTCGAGCTTCTTCTCGTCGATGAGGATACGCATGAGCTCGGGGCCGCACATGGCGGGGTGCGTATCGTTGGTGTGGATGGCCACAAACTGCGGCAGCAGCTCCCAGTTCTCGCCGCGCTCCTTCTCAAAGGTGTCGAGCAGGCTGTAGATGCCGGCCGAGACAAACAGGTACTCCTGCTTTAGGCGCAGCAGGCGACCGTGCTCGCCGGCGTCGTTGGGGTAGAGGATGGCGCTGATGGCCTCGGCTTCGGCACGCTCGGCATCGGCCAGGGCGTAGTCGCCGCGGTTGAAGGCCTCCAGATCGAAGTGCTCCTCGACCGGTTCGGCGGCCCAGACGCGCAGCTTGTTGACGGTCTCGCCGGCATAGCCCACCACGGGGATGTCATAAGGAACGGCCAGGATGTCCTGCGTATCTACCGTGCGGTAGAACGTGCGGCCGTTCTCCTCAAAGCCCTCAACATGGCCACCAAACTTAATGGTCACGGCCTTGTCCTGACGGCGGACCTCCCAAGGATAGCCGTGGGTGAGCCACTCGTCGGTGGCCTCGACCTGGCTGCCGTTGACGATCTCCTGCTTAAACAGGCCGTAGCGGTAGCGCATGCCGTTGCCGTAGCCGGCAATGCCCTCGGCTGCCATGGAATCCAGGAAGCATGCGGCCAGACGGCCCAGGCCGCCGTTGCCCAGAGCCGGATCGGGCTCCTGGTTCTCGATGACGGACAGGTCGAAGCCCATGTCGTCGAGCGCCTCGGCGACCATGTCGCGCACGCCAAAGTTGAGCAGGTAGTTGTCGAGCAGGCGACCGATCAAAAACTCGATCGAGAAGTAGTACACGCGCTTCTTGCCCTCGGCGGTGACGCGGGCGTCGCTCTTGGTGGCAACGGTGCGCGCCTTCTCGGCCACGAGCTTGGCCAGGGCGTTAAAGCGGTCGAGGTCGCCGGCGGCCTCGACGCTCTTGCCGCTGATGCTCATGACGGCATCGCGATAGAGCTCGGTAAACTCCTGCTTGTTGTCGAAGATCTTATTCATACGTTCCTTTCCCCCGGGGATGTTTCTCCCGGAACGGTTATGACTTGTATCCTACGCCCCGTCGGGGCGGGTAATTACAGCTGTAACGGCTTTGTTACGCTTCCTTGGCAGACGGCTTAACAGAAGCAGACTTGGCCTTGGTAGCGGCCTTTTTGGCAGCCGGCTTCTTGGCCGCGGTCTTGGAAGCGGTCTTAGCGGCGGACTTGGCAGCCTTCGCTTTAGCCGGAGCCTTCTTGGCGGCCGCGGGCTTAGGCTTTACCGAGGACGTGCGCTTTTTGGGCGCAGCCTTGGGCTCCTCGACCACGGGCGGCTTATAGCTGCTGGGGCCACGGCGCTTAAGCACCACGCCTGCCAGGCCGGGAACCTTAATCTCAATAGAGTCCATCTGCCCGTTCCAGGGATAGGGCTCGCTCGAGCAGGTGTAGGGCTCCTCACCGGCGTATCCGCTGCCGCCAAACTCGGGACGGTCGGAGTCGAAGATGACCTCCCAGTCACCCTCGCGTGGCACGCCCACGCGGAAGCTCTCGTAGCTTGCCGGATCAAAGTTGATCAAGATCACCAGGTCGTCATCGACGTCCTCGCCCTGACGCACAAAGCTCACGATGGACTGCTTGGAGTTGTCCGCATCGATCCAGGTAAAGCCGTCGTCGGTGTAGCCGCGCTCGTACAAGGCGGGCTCGGCGGTGTACAGGTGATTGAGCGCCTTAATGAACGCCTGATGATGACGGTGGGTCTCGTACTCCTCGGTCAGGAACCACTGGATGGACTCGTAGTAGCGCCACTCGATAAACTGGCCGATCTCGTTGCCCATAAAGTTGAGCTTGGCACCGGGATGCGTCATCTGGTAGAAGGCCAGCGTGCGCAGGCCGGCAAACTGGCGCCACCAGTCGCCCGGCATGCGGCCGATGAGCGAGCACTTGCCGTGCACGACCTCGTCGTGGCTCAGCGGGCAGATGAAGTTCTCGGTAAAGGCGTACATGATGGAGAACGTGAGCAGGCCGTGGTTGCCGGGGCGCCACGGAAAATCGGTCTGCATGTAGTGCAGGGTGTCGTTCATCCAGCCCATGTCCCACTTGTAGTGGAACCCCAGGCCGCCGTCCTGCGGCGGGTAGGTCACGAGCGGCCACGCGGTGGACTCCTCGGCCATCATCATCACGTCGGGGTAGTGCGCCTCCACGGCGCAGTTGACCTGGCGGATAAACGCGCTGGCGTCCAGGTCCTCCTCGGTACCGTACTTGTTGAACTTCTTTTGCCCCGGATCGTCGATGCCAAAGTTGAGGTACAGCATGCTGGACACGCCGTCCATGCGAATGCCGTCAACGTGGAAGTTCTCGAGCCAGTACAGCACGTTGGAGACCAGGAAGGAGCGGACCTCGCCGCGGGCGAAGTCGAACTTGTGCGTGCCCCAGTTGGGGTGAATCTCATGCTCAAACAGCATGTGACCGTTAAAGGTGGCAAGGCCGTGGGAGTCGGCGCAAAAACCGCCGGGCACCCAGTCCATGATCACGCCGATGCCTGCCTCGTGGCACGCATCGATAAAGTGCATGAGCTGCTGTGGGTTGCCGTAGCGCGACGTGGCGGCATAGTAGCCGGTCGTCTGGTAGCCCCAGGAGCCATCGAATGGATGCTCCATAAGCGGCATGACCTCGATATGTGTGTAGCCCATGTCGCGCACGTAGTCCACGAGCTCCACCGACAGGTCGTCGTAGGTGTAAAACTCGCCGCGCTGCGCGGGGAAGGGATCCATGGGGCCGGGGTAGTTACCGAACTCGTCCGGCTCGCCCTGCGGCGCGTCGCCGTGGCGCTTCCATGAGCCAATATGCACCTCGTAGATGTTGAGTGGCTGTGACATGTGGTTATGGCCGGCGCGGCGCTTGAGCCACGCGGCGTCGTTCCACTTGTAGCCATCCAGGGTCCACAGCACGCTGGCGGTACCCGGAGGGCACTCGGCCTTAAAGGCATACGGATCGGCCTTATAGAGCTTTTCTCCCTCGTTTGTCTCGATGAGATATTTATAGAGTTGGCCCTGCTCGGCGCCAGGAATAAAGCCTTCCCAGATAGCGCTCGTATGCACGGGCACCAGCGGGTTGGCTTCCTCATCCCAGTCGTTAAATTCGCCAATGACATGGACGCTCTTTACGTCGGGCGCCCAAACGCAAAAACGCCAGCCGCGCGTACGGTTCTGCGTGTCGGGGTGCGCGCCCATCTTTTCCCAGCTGCGTTCCCACGTGCCGATGCCAAATAGATAGACATCGTCCTTGGTGAGCTCCGGTGCGTGCGGGGCGGCTTTACGGGTTGCGGGCTTTTTAGCCGTTGGCTTTAGCTTTGTATCGCTCACGTTTGATCCCATCATGACGCGGCAGCGTGTTGCCTTGGTGACTAGATGCGAAAGGTCCAAGGCTGCACGAATCGAAGGGACGGCGATAGTTCTATGATTCGTTCCACCTCGCGTGCTCGGTGGAACTTTCGGCAGAAACTACGATAACACCTGTACGTTACTTTTATGAAGGAAAGTGGTTTTAGGGCGGCGTTTAATCGGTAAGCGCCATGTTTAGACCACTGGCAGAATTGCCGTGGTAAAACTCTTGACAGTTTTACCAATTAGGGTTTCAAGATTGTTAGTCTGACGTTTGGTAAAACGTTTTTAGCAGGATGTTTACCATTTGACATCGAAAGGTTTGTTTATGTCCCAGACCGCCGCCCCCAACGTTGCTTTTATTTTCGATTGCGACGGCACACTGGTTAATAGCACCCCCGTTTGGGCCTATGCCCAGCCCGAGTTATTGCACCGCCACGGAGTTGACGTGACGGTCGACGATTTTGCCCAGTTTGAGCATTTGTCGCTCGAGGATGAGTGTCAGGCATACCACGACACGTGGGGCATTGGCGAGAATGGCGAGGAGCTGTATCGCGAGCTGAGCGACATCCTGATCGATGGCTACTCCAAGGTGCCGCCGCGCGAGGGGCTCCTGGCATTTTTGGAGCAGGCGAAGGCGGCGGGCATTGCCATGTGCGTGGCTACGTCCACGCCGGCCGAGCTGGTGCAGTCCGCGCTTGCGGGCGCCGGGCTCGATGCCTACATGGAGTTTGTGACCACCACGGGCGAGGCGGGACGTTCCAAACAGTTCCCCGACGTATACGAGCTGGCGCTTCGCCGTCTGGAGGGGCGCCATGGGCACAAGTTTGAGCGCTCATGGGTGTTTGAGGACGCCGTCTTTGGCCTAAAGAGCTCTGGCTCCGCCGGCTTTAAGCGCGTGGGTATCTATGACCCGCATGGCCGTATGGAGCGCGACGATGTGCGCGCCAACTGCGATATCTTTATCGACAGCTACGAGGAGCTGGATCTGGCCCGCGTGCTTTCGTTTGAGGGATAGGCGAGGACCGTGGCTTGCAAGGTATTAGTGGTCTGCGGCTCGCCCGTGGTGGCGAGCGCGGATCTGCTGCGCCAGCTGGCGGGGGAGTGCGACCACGTTGTCGCCGTGGACCGCGGCCTGGATGCCCTTCTGGGTGCGGGACTAAGCTGCGACGTGTATGTGGGGGATGCCGACACGGTAAGTGACGCGGGTCGTGCGTTGGTCGATGCCGCCACCGACTTTGAAGTTGAGCGTCACGACCCCTACAAAGACTATACCGACCTGGCGCTGGCGCTCGATTCCGTCCGACGCCGCTGGCCAGGTGCCGAAGTGGTTGCGACCTGCGCCACGGGCGGCCGCCCTGATATGGCGCTTTCCGTACTGGGCCTGCTCGCGGGCTACAATGACGCCCCCGTCTGGATTGCCGAGGATAAGGTGGTCGCCCGCATTCTTCACGCAGGTGAGTCGTGGACCATCGAGGGCGTCGAAGGCAAGACGTTCTCCATCATCGCTATTGCCCCCAACACCGAGGTAAGTGAACACGGCCTAGAATGGGAACTAGATCGCGCTCCGCTAGGCTTGTTAGCCGACACGGGCATCAGCAACGTCGTCAGGTCAACAGCCACAATCCAAGTCCACACTGGCACCGCCATCGCTTACCTATATCAATAAGCTCAATCGGCATTTAAAGTCTCACCCAAAAAAGTCCTTGCACGTCGAGTCAACTTCCCCTATAGTATCTCCTCGTCACGGGGGCGTAGCTCAGCTGGGAGAGCGCTTGACTGGCAGTCAAGAGGTCAGGGGTTCGATCCCCCTCGTCTCCACCATTGTGAATGCAAAGGTCTTCGGTATTCCGAAGGCCTTTTTTCATGCGAAAACGTCATACGCCACAAACCCCACCTACGCCAACAAAAAGTTGCACAATTTATTTCCCATGTCTGTACATAGTTTGTTATCCAAACGCGATTACCAGTGTAGCTCGCTGCTCCAGTTGGGCTTCAGGAACGCTCCCAATTATTGCCAACGCCCCAATAACCTGCATCAACGTGAACAACATCCCAAAACAACTCCCTTAAGCACGTCAAATGAACGATATGCTGTTCGCCACAAGCCAAATCAGTTTCGCTATCAGCTTGTGCTAGGATACCTAACGTTACATGAGTTCAACTGTGCTCACGGCTCCAGCAAGCCACAAAGCGCAGGGTC
>CAJLRE010000021.1 GCA_905208975.1 uncultured Collinsella sp.
CCGCCACCGCGCTGGGCATCTCGGAGCCCAGCGTCTACCGCTACCTGCAAAAAGTTCGCAAGGAGGGCTAATCCGCCGATCCCTTGGGGACGGAGGAAAACGGATCGTTTTGCCGTACCGCTTGACAAAAGACCCTGCAGCTCACACGCGCTGCAGGGTCTTTTTTGCATGTCATGTTTAGCTGTTGCCAACGCCTTAGAGAGCGGCGACGACCTCGATCTCGACCAGACCGCCAGCCGGAAGAGCGGCAACCTGGAAAGCGCTGCGCGCGGGGAACGGGGCCTCGAACTTGGAGGCATAAATCTCGTTCACGGCGGCAAAGTCGGCGATGTCGGCCAGGTAGACCGTGGTCTTGACGACATCGGCAAACGTGGCGCCGGCAGCGGTCAGCAGGGCCTCGACGTTAGCAAGGGACTGCTTGGCCTGGGCCTCGACGCCCTCGGGCAGCTTGCCAGTCGTGGGATCGATGCCCAGCTGGCCGGACAGGAACACCATGTTGCCGGTCTGGATACCGGGGGAATACGGGCCGATGGCTGCGGGTGCGTTATCGGAAGACACGACGGTCTTGCTCATGTTTTACTCCTTACGATCAGTTGAGAGAGCGTGAGCGCGGCGTTCACACCGGGAGGCACAGTTCGGTCTGAACACCGCGCTTGATTGGGATAGTAGGGGATGATTTTGCGCGGTGCAAGATAATTATCAGATTGCAATAATATTTTATCGCCCAACGGCGCGTACGGGCCGATGAACGGCATGACTGGCGACCCACCTGAAGACTTTGTCCTGCTTAGGCTGCGGTCATCGTCCACCGCGACGGCGCCACTATACTTTTGAGTATCTGAGCATTTTGAAAGGCAGGATATGACCGCAACCGCCAGTCGAACCACCAACCGCAGACCCGAGCTCTTGGCCCCCGCCGGAGGCCCGGAGCCCTTTGCCGCCGCACTCGCTGCCGGCGCCGATGCCATCTACTGTGGCATGGGCAGCTTCAACGCCCGCCGCAAGGCAACGAACTTTACCGACGAGGCCTTTGAACAGGCCTGCCGCGCTGCACACCTGGCCGGCTCGCGCGTCTACGTCACGGTCAACATCGTCATCAAGCAGTCCGAGATGGGCGAGGCGCTGCAACTCATCCACCGCTGCTCCACGCTGGGCGCCGATGCCTTCATTATCCAGGACTGGGGCCTGTTCTTTGAGGTCAAGCGCACCATGCCCGGCATCGAGACGCATATCTCGACCCAAGCGAACATCCACGATGACCGTGGGACTATCTGGTGCCGTGAGCAGGGCGCCGACCGCGTGACCCTCTCGCGCGAGCTTTCCATCGACGAGATCGCCGCCATTCACAATGCCGCGCCCGACGTTGACCTGGAGGTCTTTAGCCACGGTGCCATCTGCTTTTGCTACTCGGGCCTGTGCTTGCTGTCGAGCTTTGCCATGGCGGGCCGCTCGGCCAACCGCGGCATGTGCGCTCAGCCCTGTCGCCTGCCTTACGAGCTGATCGACGAGAACGGCCGCGCGCTCTCCCCTGCCGGTCGCGAGCGCGCACTATGCCCGCGCGACACCAACACCTCGCAGCTCGTCCGCCGTCTGTATGACGCCGGCGCCGCATCGCTCAAGCTCGAGGGCCGCATGAAGGCGCCCGATTACGTGTACTCCATCGTCGATGTGTACCGTCATCAGATCGATGACATGCTGGCCGGGGTCGCCGTAGATAAGGACGAGAACGCCGCTCGCCAGCGCCAACTCAAGCGCTGCTTTAACCGCGACTTTACGCACGCCTATCAGGACGGCACCTCGGGCGACGAGATGATGAGCTATGAGCGTTCCAACAACCGCGGCCAGATTGTGGGCACGGTGCTGGGCAGCCGCCCGGCCAACCGCGATGTGCGCGGCCTCAAGCCCGACGACCGCCGTCGCCGCGCCGCCATCGCCCGCATTGAGCTGTTTGAGCCCGTGGGCAAGGGCGACTTGTTGGAACTTCGCCACGATGATGAGTTCGATCAGTTCCTAACCACTATCGCTACCGATGATGCCGCCGCCGGTGACATCATCGAATGTCGCGTGCCCCGCAGCATGCCCGAGGGCTGCCGCGTGCGCATCATCCGCAGCCAGCGCGCCATCGACGCCGCCGGTGCCGCGCTCAAGCGCGACGTGCTGCGCCGACGCGCCGTGGATGTTACCGTTGTGGCGCGCCTGGGCGAGCCGTTTGCCGTCACGCTCACTTGCTGCGATGACCCCACACTCACCGCCACCGCCACGGGCTTTACCGTCGAGGCCGCCAAGACCCGCGCCGTCGATGCATCCGATCTGGTAGAGCACGTCGGCCGCATGGGCTCCTCGCCCTTTGAGGCCGCGAGCTTTGATGTGGCACTCGATGAGGGCTGCGGTATGGGCTTCTCCGCCGTACACAAGGTGCGCGCCGCTGCCTGTAAGGCATTGGAGGAGGCCATTCTTGCGCCGTACGAGGAGCGCGCGAAAACACTCGAGCTGCCGGTACTCGACAAATGTACGCGCGCCATGCCCGAGCATTACCGCGATGAGCCGCAAATCTGCGCCACCGTCACCTCGCTCGAGGCCGCCGAGGCAGCTCGTGCCGAGGGCGCCGCGCGCATCTACATGACCACCGATGCGCTCAAGGCTGTCGGACTCTCCCCTGCCGATGCATTTGAACAGGGTATCGTGCCCGTACTCGACGAGGTCTGCCGCGCCGTTGACCACGAGCGCGTCGATCCCTGGATCAATGCCGGAGCCACCGTCGCCGTCGGCAATATCTCCGAGCTTGCCCTGGCCGCCCAGGTTGGCGCCACGGCCGAGATTCGCTCTTGCCTGCCCGTGCACAACACACCTTGCATTGAGGCACTTGCCGAGCGCGGAGCCGGCGCGTTTTGGCTCTCGCCCGAGATCACGCTCGACGAGATCGTCTCGCTTGGCACCGCCGCGCCTGCAGCCCTGGGCATCACCGTGTTCGGCCGCCCGCGCGTTATGACGAGCGAGCACTGTATCCTGCAGGTGACCAACGGTTGTATCCACGATTGCGCCAACTGCCGCCTGCGCGCCCGCAAGCTGTCGCTCAAGAATATCGATGGCAAGGTCATGCCGGTCCGTACCGACATCCACGGCCGCTCACGCTTGTACGACGCCTACCCCATCGACCTCACGCCGCAGGTTCCGCAGCTGCTCGATGCCGGCGTGCGCCGTCTTATGGTGGACGGCACGCTGCTCGAGACGGATGAGGTGGGCCGTGCCGTCGCTCGCGTCCGTCGCGCCGTCGAGGCCGCGCAGGCCGGCCGCAAGCCCGCCGCCCGCCTGCGCGGGGCGACCTCGGGCTGCATGTTTGTGGGAATTAGCTAACCGAAAGGCTTACACGTGAACGAAGAACCTCAAGTCCTCTACTGCGACGCCTGGCTCATGGCCATCGACAAGCCCGCCGGCATGATCGTCCACGGTGACGGCACCGGCGAGCGCACGCTTACCGACTACGCCAGCGATCTGCTGCTGGCGATGGGCGACGGCTTTGCCGCGACTGACATGCAGCCGCTCAACCGCTTGGACCGCGACACCACCGGCGTGGTGCTGTTCTCGCTCGACAAGCAGACGCAGCCCGCCTTTGACCAGATGATCATCGACCACGCGTTCGAAAAGCACTACCTGGCGCTCGCCGAGGGCAAGATCGACTGGAACGAAAAGCTCATCGACAAGCCCATCGCCCGCGACCGTCACGACAGCCGAAAGATGCGCGTCGGCGCCAGCGGCAAGCCGTCTCAAACGCGCGTGAAGGTGCTCAAGCGTCTTAAGAGCCGCCGCGGCCTGCCCACGCGCTCGTATATCGATGTCGAGCTGCTCACCGGCCGCAAACACCAGATTCGCGTGCACCTGGCGAGCGAGCGCCATCCCCTGGTGGGCGACGACCTGTACGGGACGCCGCGTCCTTGTGGCCTCATGCTCCACGCCCACAGCGTGTCCTTTACGCATCCCGTAACCGGCGAGCACGTCCACATCGAAGCCCCCTGCCCCTGGGAGCCCTAAAACCTGCCAAAAAGGGACAGGTTTATTTTGGCAGGTTTTATCTGGACAAACGTCAAAACCACCACAAAGGTTCCTGCCCCTTCGCGGTGGTTTTGGCCTTAGCCCGTCCCTTGCTGTTAGACCGTGATGACGTTGTCCATTGCCCGGTACTTGGCAGGGACATCGCCTGCGGTAACAATCGTTGCGTCACGGAAGTCCGCGAACTTGACGGGCGCCACCATGCCAAATTTACTGGCGTCCGAGATTACGAAGCGCTTGGCCGTATGGCGCATCGAGATACGCTTTACTTGCGCCTCCTCGATATCGGGCGCCGTGAAGCCCTGCTCGGCGGCAATGCCGTTAGAGCCCCAAAAGCCACAGTTGAAGTTGTAGCGGTCTAAGGTTGCCAAGGCATCGGGGCCAACGAGCGCCTCGGTCTCGGGTTTGAGCTCGCCACCCAGCACCACGGTACGCATGCCGCGCAAAGCAAGGCGTTGAGCATGGAGCACGGAATCGGTCACATAGGTGACATCTTCAAGGTGTGGAAGATGCTCGATGAGCCTGAGCGTCGTCGAACCCGAGTCGATGTATACAAAGCTCTCGGGCTCCACAAGTGCCGCCGCACGGGCGCAGATACGCTCCTTGTCGTCGTTATGGAGGTCGCTGCGCTCATTAAGCGTTAGGTCGCGCGTCACGTGCGCGCGCTCCAGACTTGTCGCGCCTCCGTGCACCTTGGCGATACGGTGTGCTCGGTCGAGCGTCTGCAGGTCGCGCCGAATGGTAGACGCCGTCACGCCCAGGGCTTCGGCAAGCTCCGGCACGGTAACCGAGCCGGTCTGCTGAACCATCGACACGATCGCGTTGAGCCTATCTTCCGCTAGCATCGCTTACTCCTCCTCGGGGTACACGACTCCCCAGTCGGCGCGTAGCTTGGTCATCAGCTCCATAACATCAGAAGCATAGCCCAGAAGCTCACGCTTAGAGTCGTCGCCGGCAACGGCCTTCTCAAGATCGGCCATCTCATAGCAAAGGGCGTAAGCCTCGGTGCCGGCGTGGACCTCCTCGCGGTGGCCGTCCGCAGTCCACACGATAGTCGCGTGATCGGCGCGCGGATACTCGTTGACCTCGATATAGCACTTATCGAAGCTAATAATCGAGCGCTTGGGTTGCTTGGAGTGGAGCGTGAGGCTCACAACACCCAGCTGCTGCTCGGCATTACGGCAGACGATGCCGCCCGCAACGTCAACACCGGTCTCACAGGTGTTGCCCAACGAAACGACCTCAATGGGCTGGCTTGCCATAAAGAGACGCATGACGGACAGGGCATACACGCCAATGTCGAGCATGGCACCGCCAGCAAGGTTGCGGTTGTAGAAGCGATTGGTCAGATCGCCGTACTCCTTGTAGCTACCAAAGTTGAGCTGGGCGAGGTTCATGCGACCAAACTCGCCGGCATCCATGCGACGGCGCAGCTCTTGATACAAGGGCATATGAAGCACCGTGGTGGCGTCCATGAGGACGACGTTGTGCTCGTCGGCGATGGCACGCGCCTCGTCGAGCTCAGCGGAATTGAGGGTAATGGCTTTCTCGCAGAGCACGTGCTTGCCGGCGGCCAGCGCGTCACGCAGATAGGTGATATGCGTGTTGTGCGGCGTGGTGATATAGACGGCGTCGATGCCCGGATCGGCGTAGAGGTCCTCAACCGATTCATAGACCTTCTCGATGCCATACTGCTCAGCAAAAGCCTGAGCCTTGGACAGTGTACGGTTGGCGACGCCCGCAAGCTTGCGGCCGGCAAGAGCGAGAGACTGGGCCATCTGGTTGGCGATAACGCCGCACCCGATCACAGCCCAACGAAGCTCGGGAGCCGTAAAGATATCATCGGGGAATGGCTTGTCCTGGACCGAAGCGAACGCTGCTTTTGCGGCTGCCGCGGAGTCGAGTGGAGCCTGCTTGGAATCTACCATATGTGCCTCCTGTGTCATAGAACGTCTTGCATTTCGGATAGCTCTATATTCGCACAAACACGCGCGTCTGTGCGTGTTTGTGCGTATCTCACCGCTAAACGGTCATTTTTGTCCCGTAAACGGCGCATCTATACGCATATTCACGCAATCCCACGCACGCAAATACGCACAAATGCGAACCGGTCATTGCTCAGAGACAGGGGCTTATGCTTAGAACTCAAAAGACAGGATGATCCGCTTCGCCTCGTCGCTCATGGCGCGCTGCAGCTCTAAGGACCGTCCCAAACTGCCGACAGAAAAGGAACGTTCCAAACTGCAGACAGAAAAAGAACGTCCCCAGGCGCCGGCATTTCAAGAGCACTCATTTAAGTCTGTCCCCAATGAGTGGGAGTAATCAGAGACCCTTTGCGAGGGAGGCCGGACGTGGCCTTCCTCGTTTTTATTCATGGACTTTAGTCCGTGCCGCGCGGCACGCGCGGCATAGAAAGCCACCCGCTCAGCGGGTGGAGGCCAATTTCCGCTACGCGACAAAAACCTTCCCCCTAGCATGAGGATTGTTCAGGTCATCATACTAGGGGGAGGTGATTGCTGTGGCCCAGAAAGCCAACAGCCTCGCGTACACGAAATGGCTGTGCAAGCACCGCATCGCACCGAGGTCAAGCTCATCGCCGCCATCGTCGAGAAGCACCCCAAGGTGCGCTTTGCCGCGAGCCGTACCTCGGCCCACGCCGACCTCTACGACCGCATGGAGCAGGCCCTGTGCGAGCGCGTGGCCAACGCGGTGGAGGTCGTCCGCTCCGACATCAGCCCCGCGCTTCTTGTCCACACCGGTCCAAACCTCGTGGGTGTGGCGGTCCAGGGACTCTAGCGGAGGCGGGGCGTCCTGCCCCAAAAACAAATGCAAAAGACGAGCACTTCTTGCCGCTCAATTGGCAAGAAGCGCTCGTCTTTTCTTAACGCGTTGTATGGCGGAGAGAGCGCAAGTTACGCGAGCGCCCTTCTTGCCAGCTCGGCCGCGCCGAGGATTCCTTGGTCGCCGCCGCAGCCCGGGGCGCAGATGTAGCTCTCCATGTCCTTAAGCTCGGCGGTCTGGATGTAGCCACCCAGATATTCGAGGGTCTTCTTGCGGACGATGCCGTAGAGCTGCTCCTGGTGCATCACGCCGCCGCCGAGGACGATGCGGCGAGGCGAGTACATGAGCACGAGGTTCGCACACATCTGCCCCAGATAATCCCCCTCGAGCGCCCACACCTCATCGTTGTCCGCGAGCTCGGCCGCGGGCTTTCCCCAGCGCGCGGCGATGGCGGGGCCGGAGGCGAGCCCCTCGAGACAGCTCGCGTGGCTCGGGCAGACGCAGCGTCCCTCCTCGGTGGGACGGGTCCTTACCAGCATGTGACCGGCCTCGGGGTGCAGCATGCCGTGAAGGAGTCTGCCCGCGCACATGACGCCCGCGCCCACGCCGGTGCCGATGGTCACGTAGACGGCGTCCTCGAGCCCCTTGCAGCAGCCGAAGACCACTTCGCCGAGGCAGGCAACGTTAACGTCCGTGTCGTAGGCCACCGGAATCCCGAGGGCGCCGGCGAACGCGGCGCGAAGACCATGGCCTCGCCACGCGAGCTTGGGCGTCTGGAGGATGGAGCCGTAGCGCTCGTCGTTGGGGTTGACGCAGGTCGGGCCGAAGGCGCCGATGCCCAACGCGTCCACATCGCGGGCGGTGAACCACTCGATCATCTGCGGGACGGTCTCGGCGGGCGTAAGCGTCGGGGTCTCCATACGGTCGAGGACCTCGCCGTCGCCGGACACCACGGCACAGACCATCTTGGTCCCGCCGGCTTCGAGGGCGCCGAGCCTCATTTGCTTTTCGCTCATGTGATCCTCCTTACAAAGGGACGCCCGCAGTCATGGTCAACCGCGGGCGCCCATAACGTTGGCTTGTTTCGAGGCGACCCTACCTGGGCACGCGGTCCTGCCTTGCGGCAAACGGGGCGAGCACGGCGTGCGGCTCGCTTTGGTACCAGTAGGCGACGGTGGAGATGTCGTCCTCGCGCTCGTAGAGCTTGATGTCGTCGTTGCCGAGGTCCTGGAACGTCACGCGCAGGTCCTCCTTGAACGAGATCGGGTCGGGAAGGTGCCACCTGTAGAGGCCGTGCCTGGGCAGCGCGTCGTCGTTAGTCGCGAGCATCGGATTCGGGTTCGGCTTGCCCGCGCTGAAGCGGTCGCGCGTGGCGTCGCGCGTCGAGCGGTACGGGTAGCCGGCGAACAGCGTGTTGAAGCACTGCGCCTCGGGCAGCGCGTGGGGCGGCCTGTCGAGGAAGGCCCAGGCACCGCCGAAGTAGTCCTCGGCTCCCGTCGAGGTGACCGTGGGGAACTCCTCGTCGCCGTCGAGGAAGAACTTCATCTCGCCCTCGCCCCACCAATAGCGCTCCAGGGCGCACAGGGCCATGTAGGTGCCGACGTAGTAGCCCTTGCCGCGCACGCCGTCGAGCACGGTGTAGTCGACGCCCCTGCGGGTGCTGCGCTCGCGGTTAAAGCGGGCGTGGAAGTACATGGCGTCGTCCGGCACGTCGGTGAGCGCGTAGTTGAACGTGTAGAAGATGTACTTAATGAACCCGGGGTGCTCGCTCGTAAGCGTGACCTTGGCGTGCTTCCTGAAGGGCATCTCGAAGTAGCAGTTCATGCCGCCCGTCGGGTTCACGCAGATGGGCATCGAGTTGACGATGGCGCGCTCACCGAAGCCGTTGCAGAAGAAGTCGCCGACAGGGCACTCGACCGAGGGGGTCTCCTCGTCGTCCCAGTAGAAGCGCAGCACGAGGTCACGCATGACGAAGCTGCCGGCGGCGGTCTTGTCGGGGACGGTCATCCAGATGTGGCGGATGATGCCGGGGCCCTCGATGTCCGCGAGCGTGATGGTCTCGCCGGACTCAAGGGGCACGCAGCACGAGCCCTTGCGGCCGACGCCGAGGTGGCTGGCCGACATGGCGGCGCGGCCCTTCTCGCCCGTGATGTTCTCGGGGGTGATGGCGCGGCTTTCCTCACCGCCGTGCATCCACACGTCCTTAAGGAACTCTCTCATCGTCGACCTCCTCTATTCGTCGTCGTCGCACTCGGCGGAACTGGCACCGTTCACGTAGATGATCTGCTGGCGCGCCTCGTTGACGAGGGCGTCGAAGTCGAGTTTCTCGTCGGGGCGCGCGAGCGCGACCGTCATGGCGAGCGGGAGGTTGACACCCGCGATCACGTGGATCCGGTCGGAGGCGAAGCGGGAAAAGCGCTGGTTCACGCTGCCGCCGTACGCGTCGGTGAGGACGACGACCTCGTCAGTGCCCGAAAGAGCCGCCTCGACCGCCGCGTCGAGCCCCTCGCCGTTGTCGTTCACGTAGGCGCACACGGCGTTGACGGCGTCGCCCTTACCCGTAAGGAACTCGAGGGTGTCCTTGAAGCCCTGGGCGAGAAGGGAATGGCTCGCCACAACTATCTTTCTCATTGATTCACCAATCCTTTGGGTCGAAGCTAGGCGAGGATGCCGGCGGCGGAGGCGACCATCGCGAGGACGATCACCACGAGGATGAGGGCCGTCATGCTCGCGTTCTTCTTGGTAAGAAGGTAATACGCGCTTCCCGTGATGGCGGCGGGGATCATGGCAGGCAGGATCTTGTCGAGCAGCGGCTGAATCTCCATCGCGACGTCACCGAAGCTGAAGCTAATCGGGCAGGTGACGCCGATGACCGAGGCGATGAGGCAGCCGACCACGGTGAGGCCGAGCACGGAGGCGGCGGCAGTGAGGTTGGGAAGCTTCTCGCTGAAGTCGGTGACGAGCTTCACGCCCTGCTTGTAGCCGAACTCGAGGGCGTGCATGCGGACCCAGAAGATGGCCAGGATGAGCGCGAACCAGATGCCGGCTCCCACGGGGTTGCCCTCGATGGCCATGTAGGCGGCGATGGAGCCCATGATGGTCGGGATCATGGTCATGAGCAGGGAGTCGCCGACGCCGGCGAGCGGTCCCATGGTGCCGATCTTCAGGTCTTGGACGGCGTCCGCCGCCGCTAGGCCGTCGCGCTCCTCCATGGCCACGCAGGCGCCAAGGATGATGGCGGCGAGCCAAGGCTGGGTGTTGTAGTAGCGGAAGTGGTTGTTGAGCGCTTGCTTATAGTCCTCGTCGTTCGTGTAGATCTTCCTCAGGACCGGCGAGAGGGCGTAGGCGACTGAGGCGCCCTGCTGGGTCTGGTAGTTGAAGGTGCACACGCTCATGAGCCAGCGCCAGTTCGCGTTGCGCAGGTCCTTCTTGGTGACCTTGTAGCCGGAGGGCTTGCCCTCAGCGACGGCGGTGATGTTCTCGTTTTCCATGGTTACTCATCCTCTCCGATGAAGGCGTCTGCGGAAGCGTGGGCGGCGAGCTCGGTGTCCCTCTCGGCACGCTGGTAGAACGCAATCGCGAGGGCAACGCCGACGATGGCGGCGCCGATGATGGGCACGTTCAGGAAGGCCGAGAGGAAGAAGCCGGCGAGCAGGTACTGGAAGTACTTGGCGGTTGGCATGTAGCGGAGCAGCATGGCGATACCGACGGCCGGGAGCATCTTGCCGGCGAGGGTGAGGCCGGAGAGGAACCACTGGGGCATGACCTCGAGGAGCCAGTTGACGGCGGGCTGGCCGAGCGTCACGGAGACAAAGACGGGCAGGGCGGCGCACAGGCCGAAGAGCGCGGGGCAGACCCACAGGATGGCGTTCATCTGATTGAACTTACCCTCGTTGCAGAACTTCTGGGACTTCTCGACGACAAAGCCGTTGAGGATCTTGGCGACGACGTCGAGCTGGATGCCGAGCATGCCGACCGGCAGGCCGATGGCGAGGCCCGTGTCGGAGCCCAGGGTCACGCCGTAGGCGGTGGCGATGATGGCCATCGTGCCGTAGTCGGGAATGGAGGAGCCGCCGAAGCCCGCGACGCCGAGCTGCATGAGCTGAATGGTGCCGCCGATGACAAGGCCGGTCTTCCAGTCGCCCATGACGACTCCGGTGATGAGGCCCCAGAAAACGGCGTAATTGACGAAGATCATCGGGATGCCGTAGTAGTCCACGTGCTTGATGAAGGCCAGCAGGGTCAAAAGGACGACCTGCAGGATAGTGAAGTTGACCATATTTCCCCCTTAGATGAGGTCTGCGACGGAGACGGGCTTGTCGGCGGGCACGAACTGGGCCGTCACCTTGACGCCACGGGCGATGAGCGCCTTGTAGCTCTGGACGTTCTCGGCGGAGGCGTAGGCGCGCTGGGTGAGCTGGATGCCGTCCTCCTTGACGAGCGAGCCGCCGACGACCAGCGACGGGAGCTCGACGCCCGACTCGACCAGGCGAAGCATCGTCTCGGGCTCCTTGGCGATGACGAAGACCTTCTCGCGGTCGTACTTGCCCGCGGCGAAGTTCTTGAGCGCGGTCTGCTCGGAGATGATCGAAACGGCCATGCCCGCGGGGCGCGCCATCCTCATGGTGGACTTCAGGACCTCGTCGCCGGCGACCTTGTCGTCGATGACCATGACTCGGGTCGCGCCCGACACCGGGGCCCACTGCGTCACGATGATGCCGTGAAGCAGGCGATTGTCGATTCGTGCCATAACAACACTCATGTTTGCTCCTATCAAATGAAGTTTTGCGTTCGGTACTGCCTCGGCGCTATCCGGATTCGCGCCGGGCAAGGGGTTATCGGATTATTGAGGACGCGCGGTCAGCTTGCGGCGGCGCGGGGAAGGTCACTCGTCGAGCAGGAGGTCCGAGGAGCCGAGGCGCTCTTCTCGCGCCGGGGCGGCGCTCACGCTTATGTAGTCGAAGACATATGCGATCTCGCTTACGGGAACCTCTACGCGATAACGCGTCGAGATGCTCGAGAAGCTCTGCCTGAAGGACTCGATGAAATCGGCGCGTTCCTCCTCGAAGCGGTCCTGGCCAACGTAGGTCTCAATGGGGTTTCTGGTAACAAGGCGCTCGACGAGACAGCAGAGGTGAACGTAGAGCCCAATGATGGCGTTGCTGCCGATCTTCTCGCCTGTCCTGCGCTGAAGCTCGTGCACGGCGCTCTCGATCTCATGGAATAGCCGCTCCGGGTCGAGGATGGTGATGGAGCGGATGACGTTCTGCAGCGTCATGTTCGAGAGCAGCTTCTCGTGGAAAGAAGAGAGCTCGGAAGCGTCAAGCCACCTGCCGAACACGGCATCAACCTTAGAGGCGGACGCCGTCGACATGATGTCCTCGAGGGCGACGAAGGGGACGGAGGCGACCCCGGGGTCTCCCGTGCCGATGACGGCGCAGACGCGGTGCTCGGAGAAAACGGCGTCGTTCGACCCGTTCGCGACGAGCTGCTTGAAGGGCCTCGTGAGCAGGCGCGCGCCTATGGTGCGCGGGAGGCTCTGCGAGACGAGCTGGCGTATCCTCTCCGCGGCGTCGACCCCGGACTCGGAGCAGAAGACGATGGCGTCCTCACGGTTGACGCGCTCGATCACCTTGCAGTGCGTCACGCACGCGGCGGTCGCATCGCCAAGAACCTCGGCGATGGACTTGCCGCCGAGCAGCCCGACCCCGATCTCGAGCGCAAGACCGGTAGAGACGTTGTTCACCACGCCGATAGTGGAGTCGGTAACGTTCTCGAGGGCCTTATAGGCCTCCTCCAAGGAGCCCATGTCGACGAGGAACACGACCCCGGTGCAGTAGGAATGGCGGTCGACGAGGCGCTGGAGCGGACCGACGATGTCCTTCAGCTGCTGGTCGTAGGGCATGTCGACAGCCTCGTACACATGCATGCCGAGCATACGGTTCGCCGCGTCGGCGATGCTCGTCGCCGTTGAGTAGCCGTGGGACAAGATGACGCAGAGCGTCCGAAGGGCCTTCGCATCGCGAGACTCCGATGCGACGCACAGCGTCAGAAGCGTCTTCGTGAAGTGATCGAGCGAGATTCCCAGCGCCCCTTCCACGTCTGCGGCGACCTGATCGGAGACACTCGAGGCAAACGGCAATTCGGAGGTCACGGCACCGAGGAGATGGGAGATTTGCTCCGCACAGGCAGACTTTCGCTTAGCCAGGCCGATACCCGGCCACAACTGCAGGCAAATCTCCTGGGCCAGTAGAAAAGCGACCTTCCTCGAAAGCTCGATGCCATAAGAAGAGCCTGCGTCGGCAAGGACCGCGCCCACGACGCGCTCGAAGGCGCGCGACCTCGAGGAGGCGACGCCGTGGTCGAAGATCAAGTGATCCTCAACGCCGCGCACAGCGGAGACAGCTTGCGAGACAAGCTCGGAGACAGAGAGCTCCCCGGCGCAGAATCGCTCATCGAGGGAGCACAGGGCATCGAGCGCCTGCTCGACCGGCCCTGTGCTCTCGGCGGCATCCAGAGACGCGTCGATCAGAACGCCATCGTCGGGCTGTTGATCGATCTGCGCGGAGGAGAGGAGCCCGCTGGGAAGAAGATACGGGCGAACGACGACGTAGTCGCCCTCGCGATTGAGGAACGCTTTGGCGCAGCAGTTCGTCACGCAGGCGCGCAAGCCGGCGATGTTATCGGAAAAGTCCGCGTTCACGAGGCAACGGTATGCGCCGCGGCTGATCTTCACATCAGAACCGATTCGGCACCCCTCGCTGCGCAGGAAGCTCAAGATGAGATCCTCGCGCTCCTCGGGGGTCCGCTCCTTGAGTGAGGGGACGCGGGCACAGATGGGCATTTTGCTGTAGGCCGAGGAAACCTTCAGGTCATCGGCGGATAGCGTCGTCGAAAGAACGAGGCGAGCGCGCGGCGCATCCTGGGAGGCATCGAGCCCGAGGGCCGTCGCAAGGCAGTGCTCCATCGCAGAGGGAGAGAGTGCCTCGATGCCGTTGACAAAGACCACACCCCCGCGCGCTTTCGCGATCGACTCGTCAAGAAGCCCGTTGAACGAGGCGGCGTCCGGGACCCCGGCGCAGTCGATGCGCACATAGGAGGAGTCGCGGGACAGCAAGCCCTGGTTCTTGCCGTACTCGTACACAAGGCGAGAAAGGAAAGACTTACCGACACCCACGCCGCCGCTCAAGAGGATGGGCAGGCCAAACGGAGGGTACTGAACCGCAGCCTTGCACTGCTCGACAACGGAGCTGAGGCTCATGTCGAAGCCCACGGCACGCGCGAAGTCGCGGTGATCGGCGATTCCCGTCGCCTGGATGAGGTCGGCGAGCGAGGCGTACTCGCTTGCAGAGAGCTTTACCTGAAAACGCTTCTGGAACGCGCGGCGATGAAAATAACGGACAGGCCTGCCCGCCACCTTAACCACAAGACCGGCGCGAACAAGGTCGTTGAGGTACTGGCTCGCCAGGCTCCTGGAGATGATGAGCGTCTCGGCGATGTCGGAGGTGGACAGACGGGCAAGGTCGTCGAGCGAGACGGCAGAGGTGAGGGCCTCGAGATGCTCGAGAATCCTGTCCCTCATGTCGACGGGTTTCTTTGCCAAGCTGTCCTGTGTGGTCTTGTCCATGACTTCTTACCTCCTCGTACAAGGAGTATAAGGGGAGAACAGAGAACGGAAGGGGGCGCGTGGGGGAATCAACAGCTCCGAGGAAAAGTCCACCACTTGAGGGGCAGAAAACAACGGCCATTGAACATTCAGGGCCGACGCTCAACACTTCGGCTCGACACTTCGCTTTGGAAAGGGCCCCGGCGCGCCGGAGTCCCAACATAAAGAAGGGCCCCGGCGCGCAGGGCCTAAAGCTTAACCATGCGCGCGGCGATGCGGGCGCAGTCGCAGGCGGCCTTCTTCTCGAAGGTGTTGTAGTCGACGACCCGGCTCTCGGCGCAGGGCTTGTCGCTGATGGCGCGCACGACGACGAGGGGCACGCCGTTGAGATAGGCGGCCTGCGCGATGGTGCAGCCCTCCATCTCGCAGCACAGGTCGCCGAAGATCGCGAGGATTCGCTCCTTCTGTTCCGCGGGCGAGACAAACTGGTCGCCGGAGACGACGCAGCCCTTGAGGACCTTAATGTCGGGGGCGACGGCGGCCGCGGCGGCGCACGCCGCCAGCAAGGGCCGGAACGGATCGCGCAAGATCAAGGCGTAGCCCGGGAGGTCGGGCGTTACCGTCAGCCGACGCCGCGTCTGCCGCATCATGAGGGAGAACGGCCTGGCCGGCGCATACGGCAGGAAGAGGTTCAAGGTGCACCCCGGGGCGGTCAACGAGGCCGACGTGTCGAACGTCGTCGCGCGCGGCTTCGGCGGCAGGGCGCCGTGCACCCATATATGCAGCGACTTGGCCTGCGTGCGCGTCGGGACGTCGTGGAACTACGTCTGCCTGCTCGTCGACCTCTGCAACGGGGAGATCGTCGGCCACTCCGAAGGACCGAGGAGGGACGCGCGAGCTCCGAGCCAAGCTCTTGGATTACGTGCACTGGTACAACAACTTCAGGATCCACTCGACGCTGGGCTACATGTCGCCGGTCGAGTTCAGGGAGGCGGGGCCGTCCCTCCCGGAATCGTCCAAATAAGTGTTGCCAATCCATAGCCAATCCAGCCATCATCTCCGCGAAGGCGGACGTCAGGAAAAGCTCGGCTTGAGCTCGGTCGGACGCGGTCTGTGGGGCATCATTCAGGCTCAGGGGGTCTCCTTGTCTTCTTCGGTCGCAACCTGAATGATAGGGACGGCCCCTTCTCTCTTTCCCCTTCGTTTTCGACGCGTCACCCTCTCGGCGGGCTTAAGGCCCGCGCTCGCGGGTGCAGGGGCTACGCCCAAACCCCAAAAACGTAACGCCGTGCTCGAAGCGTTTCCGGACGTCAGCGTAATCTCAAATCCGGTTCGTCAACTCATGGGCAAGCCACCTGAGACTACTCATTTCTCCTACTGGCAATGAAGACCTGCGACCTGCAGTTTTGCAAACTGCTTGAAAGCCACCTGCGTTGATTCACTTCCTATTGCAGCTGGCGGCTTGCACGCGAAAAGGCATTTAAGTTTCAAAACGGGCGTTTTCGGCGCTATCGAGCCTCCAAAGGCATCCCGCCGCGCCCTTTGGGACAAAAACAAAAACTCAAAGCCCTGAGTTCGAAAATAGTTTTTGGAGTTGTCCCGACTTTTGTCCCCGAAGCCGACGAAACGCGACAGGGTGTCACCTGGCGGCACTCGATTCGAGACGGCACCGAAAACTGGATGCAACCGGAATGACGGGACGGCAGAACCGAAGCCATCGAGTGGGGATAGAAAAAGGCCCGGGTGCCGTGGCATCCGGGCCTTTGCTAGCAACTTAACTGTTGCGGGCAGCTTAGAACTTGTGGCCGCACTTCTTGCAGACGCGCAGCTTGTTCTTGCCGTCCTTCTCGTGACCGACGCGGGTAACCTTACCGCACTCGGGGCAAACGAGATTGACGTTGGAGGCGTCGATGGGAGCCTCCTGCGAAACGATGCCGCCCTGCTGGTTGGCAGCGTTGGGCTTGACGGCCTTCTTGACGACCGAAACGCCCTCGACAACGACCTTGTTCTCGGCGGGGAGAGCACGCAGGACAACGCCCTGCTTGCCGCGATCCTTACCAGAGAGAACCTGGACCTTATCGCCCTTCTTGATATACATATATCTCCCCTAACTACAGGGTCTCGGGAGCGAGCGAGACGATCTTCATGTACTTCTTGTCACGAAGCTCGCGAGCGACGGGCCCGAAGATACGGGTGCCGACGGGCGAACCATCGTTGTTGATGACAACGCAGGCGTTCTCATCAAAGCGAATGTAGGAGCCATCCTTGCGGCGGATCTCCTTAACGGTGCGAACGACGACGCAACGGACAACGTCCTTCTTCTTGACGTTGGCGCCAGGGGTAGCCTCCTGGACAGCACCGATGAACACATCGCCGATGCCTGCATAACGACGCTTGGAACCGCCAAGCACCTTGATGCAGCGAATCTTGCGAGCGCCGGAGTTGTCGGCGACGTTCAGCATGGTTTGCATCTGAATCATGGTAGATGTTCCTCCGAACTAAGAACCGAAGAGAGGTGCGCAGCCTTTATACGGCCCGTGGTATGCAAGCCAGGCATACGCACATCTTCGGAAACGTACAAGTCGTAAGAGCGACTGCTTATTTAGCGCGCTCGACGACCTCGATGAGGCGCCAACGCTTCATCTTGGACATAGGACGGGTCTCCATAACGCGGACGGTATCGCCCACGCCAGCCGTGCACTCCTCGTCGTGAGCGTGCAGCTTCTTGGAGCTGGTCATCATCTTGCCGTACTTGGGGTGACGCTTGCGCTCGGTGATGGTGACAACGATGGTCTTGGCACCGGAGACGGAGGTAACGACACCCGTACGGACCTTACGCGAGTTACGCGAATCAGTCATGTTCTCTCCTTAGGTCCTACTCGGCGACAGCGGACTTCTCCGCTGCGATCTCGCGGGCGCGCTGCTCCGTGAGGACGCGAGCGATGTCCTTCTTCACGGTGTTGACGCGAGCGGTGTTGTCCAGCTGGCTGGTGGCCATCTGGAAACGAAGGTTAAAGAGCTCGGCGCGCATTTCCTTCAGCTTCTCAACGAGCTGAGCGTCCGAGAGCTCACGAATCTCTGCGGGCTTCATTAGTTCTCCTCCTTGGCGGCGGCGGCGTCCTCAGCAGCCCACTTGGCCTCGAGAGCGGCCTCCTCAGCCATCTCCTTCTCGATGCGCTGCTCAGCGTTCTTGGCAGCAACAATCTTGGTCTTGATGGGAAGCTTGTGCTGTGCAAGACGCAGAGCCTCGCGAGCGACCTCCTCGGGCACGCCCTTGACCTCGAACATGATGCGGCCGGGCTTGACGACGGCCACCCACTCCTCGGGGTTACCCTTACCAGAACCCATGCGAGTCTCGGCAGGCTTCTTGGTGATGGGCTTATCGGGGAAGATCGTGATGTAGACACGACCGCCACGCTTCATGTAGCGGGTCATGGCAATACGAGCGGCCTCGATCTGACGGTTGGTGATCCAATGGGCCTCGAGAGCCTGGATACCAAACTCGCCGAAATGCAGCTCGGTATTACCCTTGGCCTGGCCCTTCATGGAGCCACGCTGCACCTTGCGGTGAAGAATACGCTTAGGGGCAAGCACTACTGACCCCTCCTCTCGGAGTTACGACGACGAGGACGGGAAGAGCCCTCGAGTGCAGGGTTGGGAACAGGCTGGCCCGGGAGCTTCTCGCCCAGGTAGATCCAGACCTTCACGCCGCAAGCGCCCATGGTGGTGCTGGCGACAGCCGTGCCGTAGTCGATCTTGGCACGGAGGGTGTGCAGAGGCACGCGACCCTCGCGGTACCACTCACGACGGCCCATCTCGGCACCGCCGAGACGACCGGAGCACTGGATACGGATACCCTTAGCGCCGGCCTTGCGGGCGGACTGGACAGCCTTGCGCATAGCGCGACGGAAGGCAACGCGGCCCTCGAGCTGCTCGGCGATAGACTGAGCAACGAGGTTGGCGTCGAGCTCGGGGCGCTTGATCTCGACAACGTCGACGGAGAGCTGGCCCTTGGAGACGCCAGCGACCTTCTCGAGCTCGGTGCGGAGGGTATCGATCTCGGCACCCTTCTTACCGATGACAACGCCGGGGCGAGCGGTGAGGATGATGACCTTCACCTTGTCGCCAGCGCGCTCAATCTCGACGCGGGAGACAGCTGCGCGGGAAAGACGCTTCTCGAGGTACTTGCGGATCTCGAGATCGTTACCGAGGGTCTTAGCGTAATCCTTCTCTGCGAACCAGCGGGAGCGCCAGTTCTCGGTGATGCCAAGACGGAAGCCGGTGGGGTAGACTTTCTGACCCATACAGCTTTACGCCTCCTTTCGAGGAGCAACGACGACGGTGATGTGGGAAGTACGCTTCAGAATGCGAGAAGCGGAACCCTTGGCGCGGGGACGGATGCGCTTAAGCGTCGGACCCTCGTCAACATAGGCAGCGGCGACAACCAGGTTGTCGGCACGCAGACCGTTGTTGTTCTCGGCGTTCGCAACGGCGGAACGGAGAACCTTCTCGACATCCACGGCGACGGCGCGGTCGCAGAAGTGGAGGATGTCGAAGGCCTGAGCGACAGGCTTGCGGCGGATCAGATCGACCACCAGGCGGGCCTTGCTGGGGGAAACACGCACGTACTTAGCGACGGCGCGAACCTCGGTGGCCTCAGTTTCAATAGACTTAGTTGCCATTTACGGTTAACCCCCTATTTGGCCTTGTGGCCACGGAACGTACGAGTCGGCGCGAACTCGCCGAGCTTGTGACCAACCATGGACTCGGTAACATACACGGGCACATGCTTGCGGCCGTCGTGGACGGCGATGGTGTGACCAACCATCTCGGGGAAGATGGTGGACGCGCGGGACCAGGTCTTCACGACGTCCTTCTTGCCAGCCTCGTTCATCGCGGTGATACGCGAGAGAAGGCGAGTCTCCACGAACGGGCCCTTTTTGAGACTTCTGCTCATAAGTGCTTTCTCCTAAAACTCGGTATCCGAAATTACTTCTTACGGCGACGAATGATGTGCTGGTTCGAGACCTTCTTCTTCTTGCGCGTACGAAGGCCCTTCGTCGGCTTACCCCAGGGGGTAACAGAGGGACGACCAGAGGTGTGGTTCTTGCCCTCGCCACCGCCGTGCGGGTGGTCGACAGGGTTCATGACGGTACCGCGGACGGTCGGGCGCACGTTCATGTGACGCTTACGGCCGGCCTTGCCGATGACGATGTTGGCGTGATCGGCGTTGCCGACCTCACCGACGGTGGCGCGGCAGGTAACGAGGATGCGGCGCATCTCGGAGGAAGGCATACGGACGATAGCGTACTTGCCCTCCTTACCCATCAGCTGGCAGGAGTTACCGGCGGAACGGGCGATAGCAGCGCCCTTGCCCGGCTGGAACTCGACGGCGTGGATGAGCGTACCGACGGGGATGTCGGCGAGGGGCAGAGCGTTGCCCGGCTTGATGTCGGCGTCAGAACCGGACATGATGGTCTGGCCGACCTCGAGGCCCTTGGGGGCCAGGATGTAGCGCTTCTCACCGTCAGCGTAGTGCAGCAGAGCGATGCGAGCGGAACGGTTCGGATCGTACTCGATCGTGGCAACCTTGGCGGGCACGCCGTCCTTGTTGCGCTTGAAGTCGATCACGCGGTAACGACGCTTCACGCCGCCGCCCTGGTGGCGGGTGGTGATGCGGCCGTTGTTGTTACGACCGGCCTTCTTGGGCAGGGGCTCGAGAAGAGACTTCTCGGGCTTGGTGCAGGTGATCTCGGAGAAATCGGAGATCGTCTGCCAACGCCTACCAGCGGAGGTCGGCTTAAGGTGCTTTACAGCCATTACAATCCCTTTCAATAGGAATCCGTTAGCCATCGCAGACAGGGATTCGAGGTTCTGCCTCGGGTGCGATGACACCGGACGTATACACGGTTCCGGGCGTGTCCATTTTATACGCCCGAAACCTTGAGCTCTCGCCTCCCCTATTTGGGAGGCATGAGCTCACTCAACAGCAGCGAGTCTTAGGCCTGGTTGCCAAAGACCTCGATGGTGTCGCCCTCGGCCAGCGTGACGATGGCCTTCTTCCAAGAACGGGTCTTGCCGGCGACATAGCGCACGCGCTTGGTCTTGGGCTTGACCGTCAGGGTGTTCACGCGAACGACCTTGACGCCGAAGATCTCCTCGACAGCGTCCTTGATCTGATACTTGTTAGCATCCTTGGCGACCTCGAACGTGTACTTGTTCAGCTCCATGCCGGAGAAGGAACGCTCGGACACGATCGGACGGATGATGATCTCGTGGGCGGTCATTTATGCAAGCACCTCCCCGAAGTGAGCGGCGATGTCGGCGGGCATCAGCACAGCGTTGTTGTTGACGAGATCGTAGGTGTTGGCCTCGTCAGCGGTGATGATGAACGTCTTGGGAATGTTGCGGAACGACAGGTAGGCGTTGACGTCCTCATCGCGAACGATGATGGTCAGACGCTTGCCCTCAAGGCCGAGAGCCTTGAGCATGGCGACGGCAGCCTTGGTGGAAGGCTTCTCGAAGCCGTAGTCGTCGACGAGCACGAGCTCGCCATCGGCCAGCTTGGCGGACAGCGCGGAGCGCATAGCCAGCTTGACCTCCTTGTTGTTCATACGCTTAGCGTAGGAACGGGGCTTGGGGGCGAAGACAACGCCACCGTGACGCCACTGGGCAGCACGGATGGAACCCTGGCGGGCACGGCCGGTGCCCTTCTGACGCCAAGGCTTCTTGCCGCCACCGGAAACCTCAGAGCGGCCCTTAGCAGACTGGGTGCCCTGACGCCAAGAGGCCATCTGGCACTTGACGATGTGGTGCATAACGTGGATGTTCGGCTCGATGCCGTACACCTCAGCGGCGAGCTCGGCCTCGGCGACCTTCTTGCCCTCGCTGTTCTTTACTTCAAACTTTGCCATTTAAGTGTTCTCCTTGGTATGACGCTGGGCTAAATGGGCTGGGCCCTTAGGCCATACGGATGGCGACGAGACCATTCTTGGCACCCGGGACAGCGCCCTTGACCAAGATGAGGTTCTGCTCGGCATCGATGCGGACAACGGAAAGGTTCTTGACGGTAACGCGCTCGTTACCCATGTGACCGGCCATCTTGACGCCCTTGAGGACGCGCGCAGGATAGGCGCACTGACCGATAGAACCGGGGTGACGCTGGAAGTGAGAACCATGCGTCATAGGACCGCGGCGCTGACCCCAGCGCTTGATGCGACCCTGGAAGCCCTTACCCTTGGAGGTACCGATGACGTCGACCTTCTCGACATCAGCGAAATCAGCGACGGTGACGACCTCGCCGACCTTGTGCTCCTCGCCGTTCTCGACGCGGACCTCACGAAGGAAGCGGACAGGCTCGACGCCAGCCTTGGCGAAGTGACCAGCCATGGGCTTGTTCACGTTCTTGGCCTTGATGTCGCCGAAACCGATCTGGACGGCGTCATAGCCGTCGGTTGCCTGAGTTTTAACCTGCGAGACAGCGCAGGGGCCAGCCTGGATGACCGTGACGGGAACGACGTTATCGTCCTCGTCCCAAACCTGGGTCATGCCAATCTTGCGGCCGAGAATCATGCTGATCAAGATATGATCCCAACTCTCGCGTGGTCTTGGGACAATGCGTACACCACCGAGCGTACGCCCCTAGAGGACCACTACTTACACGACGTGCTCCCCAGTCTTGTATTGCGCCCGGACTACCTGACAACCCTATTAAGCAGGCATTTTGTCCAGCCAGAATACTCCCCTGGTTACACACAGCTGTTTAGTATACACGGCTGCGGGCGTATCCATCGAGATTCATATTTCACTCACATTGTTTACGCAGGTAAAGTGCGTGGAGTCGCCTGGGCTTGGCAGAGGGGCGGCGAAATATATTAAGTTTGCTGCTCTACAGTCCTGCGCAAGACGGAAAGCACATTAAGTGCTTTCCTTTGCGTGCGGAACTCGCGACAAACTTAATATATTTCGCCGCCCCTCTGCCAAGCTCGGGAGACGACACGTTGATGTCTGCTTAACTCTGCTCGTTCAGGCTAATGACTTTGTTGGGGGTCCACTATTTGCTGGAGGGTGAACTTGCATTGCATTGGCTCGCCCTCTGCTTGTGGCTTTGCCTCATCGAAATCAAAAATCATGATGGCGCAGTTGGGAAGTTTTGCTGGGAGCTCGAAGCCCTCTGGGGCTGCGGCCTTGATGAATTGGCGGCTGGCGCTGCCGTGGCTTACTGCTAGGAGGGTTTCGATGCCCTTGGCGCCCATGAGATTGGTGAGGGTGGCTACCATGCGCTCCTGCAGGGCATGACTTCCTTCTCCTCCGAAGGGGACCAGGTCCTCGCCCGGGTCCCAGACGTCGGTGGGCAGGGCGTCGTGGGGGCCTTCTTCGAAGGTGCCGTAGCTGCGCTCGATGATGCCTTCGCAGGGCTCGACTGCTGCGTCCGGGCCAAGGAGTTCGGTAGCGACGAGCTGAGCTGTGTCCATGGCCCGGCCTAAGGGCGAAGAGACCACTTTATCCGGGACGACACCGTGGGCTTTGAGCCATGCGGCTGCCGTCCGTGCCTGCTGACGGCCCAGGTCGGTCAGCGGTGAATCGCAGCGGCCCTGGACCAGCTTTTTGACGTTGAACTCCGTCTGACCGTGGCGGAGTAGGTATAGGCGCTTCATGCTCTCCCCTTCTGCATAACTTGCTTTTTCGGCACAGCCCTACTCGTGGGTATGGCCTACGTAGTCTTCGTCGATCGTGATCTTGGCAATCGACTTGGGATATTCGGATTCGACACGTTTCGCCAACGCGCGCTTTAGGTCCTCGGCGTTCATCGCCAAATCCGAGGGTCGCACGCAGTCAAAAATCACATTGGTGTGCGTGGGGCCCGGTACGCAACGCAAGTCGTGAATCGAAAGGCGGCTATCAATCTCCTGAGCCATGGCGTGAATGCGCAAGCGCATGCTCGCCACTTTGGGGTCGTCGGTCACGATGGGGTCGTAATGGAGCGTGACGATCATGCCGTCTTCGTTCCTAAACGACTGCTCGATGTTATCGAGCGTGTCGTGGCTTTCCAGCGGGCTTGCCTCGGCCGCCATCTCGGCGTGCGCGCTTGCAAACTTCCTGCCCGGACCGTAATCGTGAACCATTAGGTCATGAACACCCAAAACGCCGGGGTAGCTCATGATCTTGTCTCGGATGTGCTTGACCAACTTGGGATCGGGTGCCTGGCCCAAAAGCGGGCTTACCGTATCCTGGATGAGCTCAAAGCCGCTCCAGCCAATATAGGCGCCAACGGCAAGGCCGACCCATGCGTCAAGATTGATGTGCGTCACCTGCGAAACAATTGCGCACGCCAGCACAGCACCCGTAGCTAGGACATCGTTCTTTGAGTCCTGAGCGGTCGCATGCAGCGTCTCGGACTCAATACGATCGCCGAGCTTTTGGTTGAGGGCCGCCATCCAGAGCTTTACGACCATCGAAAGCACTAGAACCGCCACCAGGGCAAGCGAGAACTCGACAGGCTCGGGGTTGACAATTCGCTCCACCGACGACTTCACCAGCTCAACGCCAATCAGCAGCACGAGCGCCGCCACGACCAGACCCGAGAGATACTCGTAGCGGCCATGTCCGTAAGGATGCTCGGGGTCGGCCGGCTTGCCCGCCAGCTTAAAGCCAAGCACGCTCACGATGTTCGAGCTGGCATCAGACAGGTTGTTCATAGCGTCCGCCACAATCGAAACCGATCCCGACAGCACGCCAATTGCACCCTTCGCAGCGCAAAGCGCAACATTGGCGAGAATACACACTATGCCCGTCAACGTTCCCACGCGCGCACGGTCGCCCTGCGCACGACGAACAATCCACTCGACCATCCTCATCAGTCCCCACGGTACTACCTATATATCTATTGCTCAAACGGATTGTAGTGTAGCCACTTTGTCCTCCAGATACAAAAAGGGCCGCAGCCCACACGGGCCGCAGCCTTGGAATATGACAAAGGAATCGTCCTTTTGTCGCACAGATTTATGCGCTTGCTTCAGCAGCGCTCGCCACTGTTTCGAGCGAATCAGCTTCGTCTTCTGCCGCCTGCACCTTTGTCGGCACCACGCCAAAGCAGTAGCTCAGCGCCGCAGACACCGCAAATGCTGCGCCGCCGGCAGCGCAGCACCACAGCAGATTCGAGATGCCGCCCGTGGCAAAGCCAATGACCATAAGAACATTCGTCATACCGATAGTATAAGCCGTAACGTGGCCTACGGCCGCAACAAGGCCTCCGACGGCGCCGCCAACGGCCATGCACGTCAGACACCTGCCATATTTAAAGCCGCATCCGTACAGCGCTGGCTCGCTTACGCCGCCAAGAATACCCGAGATTGAATAGCCCAGCATGAGCGCCTTCTCGTCCTTATCCGCAACGCGGAGCGACGCGCCAAAGGGCATACCCCAAACGGCGAACGTTGCCATCGTCGCGGCGATCAGGATGCACGAATCCGTTCCCACACTCATAAACTGCGCATAGGCGAGCGATAGGACAACGTTGCTGACACCCGCGATCTTAAGAAACTCCCAGCCCGCGGCAAGCCCCATGAGCGTGAGCAGCGACACGATGCCACCGGAATTGCCAAGCATAAACATAAGCTGTCCCAACAGCATGCCCAGATAGCTGCCCGCCGGCGCCGTAACACACAGCGACACCGGAACCATAACGAGCATGGTTGCAAACGGTACAAAAGAAAACGCCACAGCCTGAGGGATAGTGCGCTTAAAGAAACGCTCCACCTGCCATAGCACGGGCACCGAGATGAGAACCGGAATAACAGTCGTTGTGTAATCGTTGACCGGCGCGGGAAGCAGACCATACACGAAAGCCATCGCTGCCCCCGTCGTCGATGCGGCATCGACGAGCTTAAGCAGATCGGGCGCAATCAATACGCCGCCCAGCATCATGCCCAGCTGCTCCGAGCAACCGAGCTGGCGGGCGGCCGCCCAACCAAGATAAATGGGCAAAAAGTAGTAGCCGGCGTTATAGAGCCAACTGTAGAACAGGCGATAGATTTCGGAATCGGCAGACCACAGGCCCAGCATGCCTTCGCCCATAACGACGGCGGCGGTGCGGAACAACGCCGCGCAAACAATAAACGGCAGCGCCGACATCATGCTTTTGGACAGATAGTCCACCACGGCCATGGCGTTTGATGAAACCGTCGTTGTAAACGAGGTGTTAGAAACTTGTGACATGGAACGCCTTTCCCAATGTGACATGCGGGCTGTCCCTTTGTCACATCGTGCGGTACTGACCGATTGCGCGGTACTTTTCGTAGCGGAGGTTTGTGAGGGTCGCGTCGTCGAGCTGCCCAAGCGTATCGAAGGCATCAAATGCCGAGGACATGACGGCACCGGCGATCTCCTCATGCGACAGGCCCCTATCGTCGACAATGCCGTCGATGATGCCGAGCGCCAACAGATCGGGGGCCGTGAGCTTAAGCGCCTCAGCGGCCTCATTCGCGCGCTCGGTATCCTTCCACAGGATCGACGCACAGGCCTCGGGGCTCACGACCGAATAGGCCGAGCTTGAGAGCATCAGGATGCGGTCGGCCACGGACAGCGCCAGCGCGCCACCAGAGCCGCCCTCGCCTGTCACCACCGAGACAATCGGCGTCTTAAGGCCGCTCATCTCCATGAGATTCCGGGCAATCGCCTCGCCCTGGCCGCGCTCCTCGGCACCGATGCCGCAAAACGCGCCCGAAGTATCAACCAGGCACAGAACCGGCCGACCAAATTTCTCGGCTTGGTGCATCAGGCGACGTGCCTTGCGGTAGCCCTCGGGATGTGCCATACCAAAGTTGCGACGCATGCGCTCTTTGGTCGTGGTACCGCGCTCGATGGCGATAACCGTCACGGGTCGCCCGTCTTTCCAGCCGATGCCGCCCACCACGGCAGCATCGTCGCCAAAGTAGCGGTCGCCGTGCAGCTCTACGAATCCGTCGAGACCCAACGAGATCATCTCGCCTGCCGTGGCGCGGTTCGCCGAGCGAGTCTGTTTGACGATTTCGAGCGCGCTTTTTGGTGCGGCCGAGCGCTTAAACAAGTGTCCCAGCTTTTTGTCGCGACGACCCGTATGCACGATCTCATGCGGTGCCCCCAGGCCGGGCGCGTGCCCTTCGTGCAGCGCCAGCAGCTCGCCTACCGTGAGCGCAATCTCACCACGCGGAACAACGGCATCGCAAAAGCCGTGCTCCAGCAAAAACTCGGAACGCTGGAATCCCTTGGGCAGACGCTTGTGCATGTTCTGCTCGATCACGCGCGGGCCGGCAAATGCCGTCAGGGCATCGGGCTCGGCCAGGATAATGTCGCCCTCCATGGCAAAGCTCGCGGTTACACCTCCGGTCGTGGGATCGGTGAGCACCGTGATATACAGGCCGCCCGCCTCGCTGTGGCGCCTAACCGCCGCAGAAATCTTGGCCATCTGCATGAGCGAGGTCACGCCCTCCTGCATGCGGGCGCCGCCCGATACGGTAAAGCCAACGACCGGCAGCCCCAACTCGGCCGCGCGCTCAAAGACACGACAGATCTTCTCGCCCACCACGGAGCCCATT
>CAJLRE010000022.1 GCA_905208975.1 uncultured Collinsella sp.
GGCAAAGGTCATCTCGTCACGGCTCGGCTTGGGCTCGACGGACTTGGAACGAGCGGCCTTTTTAGGCTGAGGTTTGGGCGCGGCAGGTGCAGGCTTCGCGGCAGCGGGCTTGGGCGCGGGCGCCGGTGCGGGTGCGGCGTTCGCGGCGACCTCCTCGGCCTTCGCACGCTCGGCACGCAGGGCAGCCAGCTCCTCACGCTCGCGACGGGCCTCTTCCCGAGCCTCGCGGCGTGCCTTCTCAGCGCGGAGCTCTTCCAACTCAGCGCGCTCCTCGTCGGACAATGGTTGGGACTCAAGCTCGGCCATGGTACAGCCCTTTCTTTTAAAAAAAGCCGCCGACACAATGTCAGCGGCTTATCAAATCCAAGGGTGGAGACGAAGGGAGTCGAACCCTCGGCCTCTGCCATGCGACGGCAGCGCTCTCCCAACTGAGCTACGTCCCCAGGACAAATCGATATTTTACCTACGGCTCGCCAACTGTCAACGCCCAATAACCAGTCTTTTTGGGGCGGGGCTATTTTAGCTACTTTCAGATGCCGGCTCGACCCCTGCCGAGAGTAGTCTTTTTGGGACGGGGCTTTTTAGCTGCCCCTGCCGTTAATCGGCCAAAACGTGTGCGCTCTCTGCTGGGGCTAAAAAAGCCCCGTCCCAAAAAGACTACTCAGCAGAGCTACTTTGCGCTGGTAAGAACACCGGTGGTGTCAAACGCCGGGGTAAAGCTCTCGTCTACCGCGCCGCCCTCTTGCCAAAACATCGTCGTAAAGCCCAGGTCGTCGGCATGGTCGAGCACCTGCTCATACTCCTCGCGCGTCACGGCGCGCGCCAGGTCGCCGCCTTGTTCGCGCATGAGTGCATTGGGCGTGTACTGGTTCATGACCGAGATCGGCACGTCGCCCACCGTCTGCCACACCAGGTCCAGCACGCGGCACGAATCGTCCGCATGCCCCGGCAGCACCAGGTGGCGCACGATGATACCGCGCTTCATGAGCCCGTCCTCGTCCACCAGCTCTCCCCCGCGGCGCTCGATCTCGCACGCCATCTGTGCCAGGCCCGACACGGCCACGCGCGGGTAATCCTTAATATGAGAAAGCGACTGCGCAAGCCCGGCATCGGCATATTTAAAGTCGGTGAGCCACACATCGACCAGGTCACCCAGGGCAGCTACGGCACTCGCCCGCTCATAGCCGCTCGTGTTGTAAACGATCGGGATGTCCAGCCCGCGCTCCCTCGCTGCGGCAATCGCGGCCGGCAGCAGGTGAGCATAATGCGTCGCAGTCACCAGGTTGATGTTGTTGGCTCCCTGGTCCTGCAGTTCCAGCATAATCTCGACCAGACGCTCAGGCGAAATCTCAAGGCCAAAATTGCCGGTCGAGATCTCGTGGTTCTGGCAGTAGATACATTTAAGCGAGCAGCCGCTAAAGAAGATCGTGCCCGAACCGGCCTCGCCCGAGATAGGCGGCTCCTCCCACATATGAAGCGCCGCGCGGGCCACCTTGAGCGT
Source organism: uncultured Collinsella sp. (assembly GCA_905208975.1). Taxonomy (GTDB): domain Bacteria; phylum Actinomycetota; class Coriobacteriia; order Coriobacteriales; family Coriobacteriaceae; genus Collinsella. The sequence continues at coordinate 1,502 of CAJLRE010000022.1, forward strand.
GTCGTCGGCACCGCATACGCCGTGCGCACCCTCGTCGCGCACCGCACCGCAACGGCGCGGACACAAATGGCAGGCGGGCGAAAAAAGTTCGGTCAACGACGTCGGCATAAAAACATGCTCCAAAACAACGATTCAGCAGCTCAAACGTAAAGGGCCAGGCCGCGTAGACGGCTCGAGCCCCAAGGCGCCGTAATCGTCCGACACGATTTTTGTAATGTCAAGACTGGAATCGATAAAGTGCCGCTTTATGATGTAGGTATTCCGCCCCCCGCGGAGCAACTGGGTGAACCGTCGCGTTTATTTAGGGAGCCCACACAGTCGTACCTAGTACAGGTATCCTTCGTTGTTAAGGACGCTGGAACAGTCGATGAGGGCACCCACCTGTTTTAGGTGGGTTCATTTTCGTAACGTGGGGGGTGGTTTTCTTTTGCCGAAAATCACCATCACGGTCCATATGGATCCCCGTCGGCATCCCGATAAGCCATCGACAACATCCCAATATCTGGTAAGCGCGTGATTATCGCTGCGTGCAATTACATGCACCCCCCTTGGTCGAGTATTATGGTTCGGCTATGCCCTTTGCGCATGGCGTTCTTCTGACCTTTTCCTTCGACGCTTGGCGGTTTTTAGATTCATGGCTTCATCCCCGAGCTACATACCGTACCTATGCGTGGCAGCGGCGGCCTTTATCACGACCTTCCTCATTGTGCCCCTGGTCAAGCGCTTGGCAATTAAGCTCGACGCCGTCGACTATCCTTCCAAGCGCCGCATCAACACCAAGCCCATCCCGCGTTTGGGCGGAACGGCGGTGTTTTTGGGCCTGGTCGTTGCCTGCATTGTGCAAATCCTAGGCACCTGGCACCTAGGCTGGCCACCCGTCCTGGTGCCGCACCCGCGCCTTCACATTAGCTATCCCATGCTGGCGCTCTCCTTTACCGTCATCTTTGCGACCGGCGCTATCGATGACGTCTTCCAACTCAAGCCCAAGCAAAAGCTGGCCGGGCAGGTCCTCGCCGCGCTCATCGCCTGTATCGGCGGCCTGCGGATCGGCGTCATCGTCAACCCGTTTGCCCCCGGCGAAATCATGCTCGGGTGGCTCGCCTACCCCATCACCGTAATCTATCTGGTGGCATTCACCAACATCATTAACCTCATCGACGGCCTCGACGGCTTGGCCACGGGCATCTGCGGCATCGCCTCGTTCACCATGTTTTCGATGGCCGTTCTCTCGGGCCGCATCGACGCCGCCGCGCTCTCCATTGCGCTCTTTGGCGCCTGCCTGGCCTTTTTGCGCTACAACTTCAACCCCGCAAGCATCTTCTTGGGCGACTCGGGGTCGCTGCTTCTGGGCTTTGCACTGGGCTCCATCTCGCTGCTCAACGTGAGCCGCACCGCCGCGCTCACCTCGCTTATCATCCCGCTCATCGTTGCCGGCGTGCCCATCATCGACACGTTTAGCGCCATCGTGCGCCGCAGGCGCGCCCACATTAGCATTGGGCAGGCCGACAAGGGCCACATCCACCACCGCCTAATCCAAGAAGGCTACAACCAAAAACAGGCCGTGCTGCTCATCTATGCCTGGTGCATCATGCTTTCGGCCGGCGCCGCCGCGATTAACCAGGTCGAAGTGCCCATGCGTGTGCTCATCTTTACCGTGCTCGCCATTGGCTCGGCGGCCTTCGCCAAGCACCTGCACCTGTTTGAACCCGTGCTACGCCACCATTACAACAAGCGCACGCACGAGGACGAGCTCGTCACCCCCGACGACCCCGCCTTTAAGCAGGAGGAGCAGGCAGCCGAGGAGCGCAAAGAAGAGCGCCACCACAAGCTCTAGGGCAAGCTGCCGAGGATGTGCCAAGGCACCGTTGGCCAAGCGCGGCCGCGCCGCGCCCATCGCACAAGCCGCACCACGCGCGTCCCTCTCCCGCCCTCGCCTACTTACGCACCGCCCCTCCAATAAACGCGTTATCATCTTGACCCATGAACATACGTTAGGAGCAATCATGCCAAACGAGAACAGCTACGAAGTCGCGCTGCAAAAGAGCAACGCCATTCGCGAGGGCCTGACCAAGACGCCCGAGAAGTTCACCATGCTCACCGGCGACCGCCCCACCGGCCGTCTGCACCTGGGCCACTACTTCGGTACCCTCAAGGGCCGTGTTGAGCTGCAGAACATGGGCGCCAAGACCAACGTGCTCATCGCCGACTACCAGGTCATCACTGACCGCGACACGACCGAGCACATCCAGGACAACGTGTACAACATGGTCATGGACTACCTTGCCTGCGGCATCGATCCCGACAAGACCATGATCTACGCGCACTCCGCCGTGCCCGCCGCCAACCAGCTCATGCTGCCGTTCCTGTCGCTGGTCTCCGAGGCCGAGCTGGCGCGCAACCCCACCGTCAAGGCCGAGATGGAGGCCTCGGGCCACGAGCTCACCGGCCTTCTGCTCACCTACCCGGTGCATCAGGCCTGCGACATCCTGTTCTGCAAGGGCAACGTCGTGCCCGTCGGCCGCGACCAGCTGCCGCACATCGAGCTCACCCGCACCATCGCCCGCCGCTTTAACAACCGCTACGGCAAGGTGTTCCCCGAGGTCGACGCGCTGCTGTCCGAGACCCCGCTGCTGCCGGGCCTGGACGGTCGCAAGATGAGCAAGAGCTACGGCAACGCCATCAACATCTCGATGACCGCCGAGGAAACGGCCAAACGCATCAAGAAGAGCCAGACCGACTCCGAGCGCATGATCACGTTCGATCCCGAGAACCGCCCCGGAGTGTCTGGCCTGCTTTCAACAGCCGCCATCTGCACCGGCCGTTCCGAAGTCGAGATTGCCGAGGAGATTGGCATGGGCGGCTCCGGCCAGCTCAAGAAGTACGTGACCGAGGCCGTCAACAAGTACTTCGCACCTATCCGCGAGCGTCGCCAGCGCTACGAGAACGATCTGGACTATGTGAAGGACGTCCTGCATGAGGGCAACCGTCGCGCCAATGAGATCGCCGAGCAGACCCTGGCCGAGGTTCAGGACGCCATGGGCATGGTGTACTAGACCGATTTGCTGGCTTGAGCTTTCGATTGCTTTAGGGCGGGCGCTACGGCGTCCGCCTTTTTTGGAGCCGGACCGCTTCAGCTCCATCCATCACACTCTCCCGACAAACAGGAACAGGCCCGCCGGCAGTTAGCTGCCAGCGGGCCTGTTCCCGAAGTACACCGTTGAATCGCACAGAGGGGAGGGATGCGAATCAAACTCAACAGGGCAGGCTTTTTCATCGCCTATTGCCTGCTCCGTTGCTGAAACCAATATAGTTCACCGTGGCTTACTTTCTAGCGTCAAACTACCCCAACACACCTTCTCCATAAGTTAGCCCAGGTAAACCTGCAACGGAAAGCCACCACAAAGGGGACAGGCACCTTTGTGGTGGCTTTGACCACGGCAGAGCTGTTAGAGTCCAGCAGGCCAACGACAGGCGGCCAGATCAACATGCATGGGATCGGCAAACGTCACGCCCTCCCCCATTAAGAGCTCGCGCTGAGCATCGGGGCCGCCAAAGGCAAAGCCCTCACAGATACGGCCGTCGGCAAACACCACGCGATGACAGGGAATTTGGCCAGGGCGCGGATTACTATGAAGGGCATACCCCACGTACCGCGCACTTCGTGGACGACCGGCAAGCAGTGCCACCTGACCATACGTGGCGACCATCCCCTCGGGGATCTGCTCGACCACCCCGTACACCCGATCAAAAAAGCCCTCAGACGCCATTGCTCGCTCCCTTCCACCCGGAAAAGCATAAACCATCACAAAGGGGACAGGCACCTTTGTGATGGTTTATGGCAGGTCGGTTAGTTGGCGGGCTGGAAGAAGGCTACTGCCACGGCGCCGGGGCCAACGTGGGTTCCGATGGTGGCGCCGATGGTGTGAACGGGCAGTTCGCCCTCGGTGTGACCAGCCCACAGTGCCGCGCTGTCCTCGATATACTTCTTGAGCACCGCATCCGAAAGACCCGTATAGCCGAGCGCCAGCGGCATGGAAAAGTCGATGCCGCCCGCCTTTTCGACCTTTTGGTTCAGCAGGTTGCGGCCGTTCTTGGAACCGCGCGCCTTGCCCAGCTGCACGATCAGACCGTCCTCGACAGCCACCACGGGCTTCACGTTGAGCAGCGTGCCCACGGCGCCGGCCGCAGCAGACAGACGACCGCCGCGCACCAGGTACTCCAGCGTCTCGAGCAGGCCGATAACCACCACACGGTCGCGCACGGCCTCGACAGCCGCCGCGATCTGAGATGCACTGCGGCCCTCGTCCACCAAGCGCAGCGCATACTCGACCAGGACGCGCTCGCCCAGGGTGACGTTGTTGCTGTCTACCACGAACACGTCGCCACCTGGCGCCTCGGCAAGTGCGGTACGGGCACTCTGATTGGTGCCTGATAGCTTAGCGCCCACGGTAATAATCACAGCCTCGTCGCCGGCCTCACGTGCTTCGGCAATCGCCTGCGAAAACGCGTACGGGTTGACCTGGCCGGTCTTGGGCAGCTCGTCGCGCTCCACAAGCATCTCGTAAAAGCGCTGGTGATCGATGTCGACGCCATCCATATACACATCGGTGCCAAAGGTGACGGACAGCGGCAAAACGTCCAGTGCCGGGTGCTCGGCCGGCGACATATCGCTTGCGGAATCGGTAATAATGCGGACGGACATAGCGAATCCTTTCTTGCGCAGGTCCCGCGCAGGGAATTTTGACAGCAATGTCCCGGCACGGCGTACGCGCTCAAACGGGACGATGCAGTTCTTGGCTGAAAGCTAGCGCCAGCGCGGCTCTAGATCTCGCGCAGGGTGTTGAGGATCGTGCGCAGCGATGCATACATCTGCTCGCGCTGCTCCACGCCCATGGCCTTGCCGGTGGTATCGAGCACCTCGCGAATGATGCGATCGGCCTCGCTCATGCTCTCGCCGCCCAGGGCAGTCAGGCGCACCGGAGCACGATACTTGACGGCCGCATCACCCGAGTCGTCAACCTCGACGTAGCCGCCCTCCTCCAGATGTGCCAGTGTGCGCGAAACGGCGGCACGGGTAACGCCGGCCATGCGGGCGAGGTCGGCGCCAGTCAGGCCGTCCTTGCTGCGCTCAAGATAGTACAGGCACATAACGTCGGAGCCCTTGAGGCCCAGCCTTGCGCCTTCGGACGTCTTGATACGCTGAATCTCCTTGTAGAGGCCGCTGATCAGTCCGACAAAGTCCTCAAAACGTGTCTCGTCGTTCTGCTGCATGGTGACGACCGCCTTTCGCTTACATGATGCTAACGGGTAAACATCTTAGCCGCACAAGGCAACACCCGTACCCAAATATCCCATTTGTTAACCCATCAACATAAAAACCACCACAAAGGGGACAGGCACCTTTGTGGTGGTTTGGGGCATCGAGTTTGATCCGCAGACTTCGCTACAGCCCCACGCAAGGATTGTCGCGGGTCACAAGCGTTTTAACGACAACCGTCGCTCCCAGATAGCGCTCGAGCAGCTCGGCTAAGCGATCGATCGCGGCCTGGCAATCCCCCATCCGCTCGGGCTCCACGCACTCAATCGCCAGGAAAGCATCGGCCGAATCATCGGACAACGCCGTTCGAACGCCATCGCGCCAGTTCCAGCAGCGGCATACGGCGCCCGCATCATCGATGTAGGCGAGCTCGCCGGGCAGCGTCGGGTCATCTGTCTCCTCGCCAAGCGGCAGAAATGAATCGCCACCGTCGGTCACCTTCAGGCAAAGGTCTCCCTCAATCGCGTGCAAATCCTCGCCGCCTACGGGCAGCGCGTAGGACAGCGACACCGTGTTGTAGATGTCCACCGCGGGCGTAATGTGGCCCACCGGCTTTCCTTTGAGCACGCGCTTGAGCAGGTTCTCAATTGAGCAACGCGCGCCCTTCTTGGTCTTGAATAGGCGATATGCCTCGCGCCATGCCTTAACCGGCGCATTCTCGCTGATGGTATCACTCGTCAGGTGACGCTCCGCATCGATATTGGCGCGGTCGAGCAACGCGGCAATCGCATCAACGTCCTCTTGAGGAATCTGAGCCGCGGGCTTCATGCCCTTTACGACCACAACACCGACAGCCGCCTGCGGAAATAGCTCCCAAAACGAATCCTCGGCAACGAAACTCTTCATGTGCTCTCCCTTCATAGCATGCGCCCGAGCCCGGGTGCCTAAACAAAAAGCGCTCTTACGACGGCCACCTTCAAAGTCCTACGGCGCCGCCACAAGAGCGCTTACGCTGCCCCCATCCGGAGAAGGGGGCGATATGTCAGGCGTATTGTAACCCGAGTCATTCGCCCAAGCAAAACCGCCACAAAGGTGCCTGTCCCCTTTGTGGCGGATATGGACTCGCGGCGACGCTAGTGTCGGAGTCCCAGCAGGCCGCGGCCGCGATGACGGGCGTCGGCGTGCACCTGAGCGTGCGGACCGGCGGCCTTCACGGACTCGGGCAGGTGCGAGTACTTCTTCTCGAAGTTCTCCTCGAACATCACGGCCAAGTTGTGCGCCGCCTCGTCGTAGCGCGCGGTGCTCTGCCAGTACTGGCGCGGCACCAGGATGCCGTCGGGCACACCGTGGCACGTGGTGGGAATGTCGACGTTAAAAATATCGTCGTGCACGAACTCGCTGTCCTCGATGGTACCGTCGAGGGCGCGGGCCACCAGGGCGCGCGTGTAGGCAAGCTCGATGCGATGGCCCACGCCGTAGCCGCCGCCAATCCAGCCGGTGTTGACCAGGTACACACGCGTGCGGCCGTCGGCGATGCGCTCACCGAGCATCTTGGCATAGACCATGGGGTCGAGCGGCATAAACGGCTCGCCAAACAGCGAAGAGAACGTGGGCGTGGGCTCGGTGACGCCGACCTCGGTGCCGGGGATCTTGGCCGTAAAGCCCGTCACAAAGTGATACATGGCGGCGTCGGCCGTCAGGCGCGAGATGGGCGGCAGCACGCCAAAGGCGTCGCAGGTCAAAAACAGCACGACGCTCGGAGTGGTGCCCATGCCCTTGGTCCACGCGTTGGGAATGTGCTCCACAGGGTAGGCCACGCGCGTGTTGTGCGTGACCGAGACGTCATCGTAGTTGGGCTTGCGGCTCTCGTCGAGCACCACGTTTTCGCAGATCGCGCCAAAGCGGACGGCGTTGAAGATCTCAGGCTCGTGGAACGCGTCCAGGCCCTCGCATTTGGCGTAGCAGCCACCTTCGATGTTGAAGATGCCCATGTCGGACCAACCGTGCTCGTCGTCGCCGATCAGCAGCCGCGTGGGGTTGGCCGAAAGCGTGGTCTTGCCCGTGCCCGAAAGGCCAAAGAACACGGCGGCCTCGTGCGTGACGGGATCCATGCTGGCCGAGCAGTGCATGGGTAGCACGTCGTCCTCGACGGGCAGCAGGTAATTCATGACGCTAAAGATCGACTTTTTAATCTCGCCGGAGTAGCCGGTGCCGGCGACCAGAATCACGCGTTCCTGGAAATTGATGACCACGGCGGCGCTGGAGTTGAGGCCCTTGATGGCAGGATCGCACTGGAAACCGGGCGCCGCGAGCACGCAGAAGTCGGGCTCGCCGGTGCGCGCGATTTCGCGGGCGAGCGGGCGGGCGAGCATCTGCTTGATAAAGAGTGCCTGGCTGGCACGCTCGCAGGCAACGAGCAGTCGACGCGTGTGGTTGCGGTCGGCGCCTGCCATGCCACGGGTAACGAACACGTCGCGCTCGTTGAGATAGTCGACGATGCCGGCCTTGATGGCCTCATAGCTCTCGACGGACAGCGGGCGGTTGACGGCGCCCCAGGCAATCTTGTCGTGGACATCGGGGGTGTCGACGATAAAGCGGTCATTGGGGGAACGACCAGTGCGCTCCCCCGTCTCGATCACCAGCGCGCCGTTGGATGCCATGCGGCCTTCTTCGCGGCGGATAGCGTGCTCGACGAGCTCCGCGGCGGGTAGATCGACCAGCAGACGGGGCTGATTCTCGGCGGGATCTTCGACCAGCGCAATACCAAAGTTGGACAGAACTTCTGCAGGGGTAACACCAGGCATGGGGCCTCCTTTAAAAGCGCGACACGTGGACGCGGCGCGCACTTTACTCACGTAAAGCCCGTTGTACCCGATATGCAAAAACGTTTTTGCGGCAAGGGCGAAGCGCCCGCCCAACGGTCAAAAATCGCAGGCAAGCGGCCTAGTCGTTAGAGACACTCTTGAACAGGCAACAACCAAGGAGCGACCCCGGATGCCGGCACTTAGGGACGTTCCCAAAGTGCCGGCACATAAGGAACGTCCCCAAATGCCGTCTACTGAATGGCGCCGCCGAAATTATCGAACAACCTGTTCAAAAACACGAACGAACACCGTCGCGTCTATACTAGAGCGTAGCAATAGAAAGGACTCCGCTTTGAGCATCACGCCCCTCGATAGCATCCGCCGCGCCATCGCCCGCCGCAATGGCGTCGCCGACCCCGCCATAGCGAGCAGCGGCACCGCAAAGGCCCAGGGCGGACGCATCGAGAACGGCCTGTTCCCCGCATCGCACACCGCCGAGGAGCTCGCGCGAATCCAAGAACTAAGCCAACGTAACGCCGGCGGTCCCGACAGCAGCCAGGCCACACGCCGTCGTCGCGAGCGCGATCGCCAACCCGGCCCCATCCACCGCATGGTCAATGCCTGGTGGAACCGCCTGCTCGGAGCCGTCTACGGCGGCGGCTTCTCCACGCAAGAAGCCGAGTACGAAGATCACGCCACCCGTCGCGACTACCTTTGGAATACCCTGGGCACCGCCGTGTGGGGCATGGTGTTTCCGTTGCTCACCATCGTGTCCACACAGCTCGTGGGCGCCGAGGAGGCTGGCAAATTCTCCATCGCCTTTGTCACCGGCACGCTCATCATGATCGCGTGCAACTACGGCGTGCGCAACTTTCAGGTCTCGGACATCGACGAAAAGACCTCCTTCGCCTCCTACCAGCTCAACCGCTGGCTCTGCGGAGCGCTCGCGCTGGCATGCGGCCTGGTGTACAGCAGCGCCCGCGGCTACGATGCGCAGATGGCCACAATCGGCCTGGGCGTCTACCTGTATAAGGTGATCGACGGCATTGCCGACGTGTACGAGGGCCGCCTGCAGCAGGCCGACAAACTCTACCTGGCCGGCATGAGCCAAACGCTACGATCCGTCGGCGTCATCGCGGTCTTTAGCGTGGCACTGTTCCTCACGCGCAGCATGCCCATCGCCGCCATGGCCATGGGCATCGCCGCGATTGCCTCGCTCGTGCTGGTCACCGCCCCGCTCGCCCTGCTCGAAACCGAAAAATCACGCCGCATGAGTCTGCGCGAGGCTGGCCACCTGTTTGTCCAGTGCGCCCCGCTCTTTGGTGCGCTGTTCCTGTTCAACCTTATCGAGAGCATGCCCAAGTTTGTGATGGAGGGCACGCTGGCATACAAATATCAGCTGTACTTTAATGCACTGTTTTTTCCGGCGCAGGCCATTTTGTTGAGCATTGGATTTATCTATAAACCGCAGCTCCTACGTCTGTCGAGCATTTGGGCGAATCCGCGCAAGCGTCGCCGCTTTGATCTGATTATTGTTGCCGTTATGGCACTGATCGTAGTCATTACTGGAGCGTGCGCCGCATTTATGGCAGGCCCCGGCATTCCCCTCATGAGCTTTATGTACGGCCTCAACTTTGAGCGCTACCGCACGCTTGCACTGCTAATGGTTGTCGCCGGCGGCGTCACCGCGGCAATCGACTTTATCTATGCCATTATCACGGTGTTGCGCCACGCCGGCGATGTCACCAAGATCTACCTGATCTGCTTCGCCGTAAGCGTGGTGGTGCCGGTGATCCTGATTAAGCTGCTGGGTCTGATGGGCGCCGTGGTGAGCTACCTAGCCATCATGGCCCTACTCCTGGTGCTGCTGATAATCGAGTACGCCCACATCCGCCAGCGCATCGAGCGCGACCGCAACCCCTACGGCGCCTAATTAGCTGCCCCGGTCACCGGAATTTGCGATGGAATCGCCCCGGCTGGGGTCTCGTTGAAGACAATATGCATCACGTAAAACTAAGTGAGTAGATTTTTACCGAATCCCTGACCACACCGACAGAGCACAAGTCCGTGACCTGCGGTTTTATTGAGGCAAATATGTTGGGTGCTCGGCATTTCCAAAAAAGTCTACTCACTTAGCCAGCGGGCAGCCAAATGATTATTTAATCCCCGTCCCAGAGAAATCAATTAGCGGGCAGAAGGGCAAGAGTAGTCAAAAAAGCTCCGTCCCAAATAAGCTACCACTTGCACCGATTATTCGCCCGGGTTGATGTTCGCGTAGAACTCCGCCCCATCATCGAGCCGCAGGATCCCGACGCGGCCGAACTCGGAGCCGGTGGCGGCGGCGCAGTCGATATCGATGCGATCGGGCACGCCGGCGGTATCCTCGCCACCCAGGCGCACGATCTGCCCGCGGCCCGACTCCTCATCGAGCCCCGCAAGACCACCGACCTCGCAATAACGCCCGAGCGACACCGTTGGCGTGTGACCGCTCACCACGACCGGACCCTTGCCCTCGGAAGAAAGCAGCCCGGTCGGCGCATCCCAATAGCCGTGACGAATCCACAGCAGGTCATCGGCCGACTGCACCGCGAGCATCTGCTGCAGCAGCTCGCGATCGGCACCCACCGCTCCAACGCCATCGGCGCAATCGACGCCATGCTCAAGCAAAAACGCGCGCGCCGCCTTCATCTCGATTCCAGCATGCACCAGCAGATACGGGCGCTCCTCGGTCTCGGCCACCGCGTAGAGCGGCAGCGCGGCCATCCATCGCACGAGCTCCTCGTATGCGTCAAATTCCATGTCGTTGAGCTGCTCGCGCGTCGTCCAGCCACCGTTGATATCCCAGGTCTCGGCATCGAGCGGATCCTGGCTAATGATGGCATCGAGCATGATCTGCTCGTGATTACCCTTGAGAACGCGGGCGTTAGGCAGCGAGCGCACGAGCTTAATAACGCCGACCGGATCGGGCCCGCGATCGATCATGTCGCCCAGCACGTACAGCGTGTCGTCGGACGTCAACGAGATCTTAGACAGGGCCTCGTCAAGCGCATGCACGTGTCCGTGAGCATCAGATGTCGCATAGATCGCCATGGAACGCCTTTCCCTACCTTGCGACCGAAGCCCGGAACCGCAACTAAAACTTCAAGTTGAACTTAAACGTTACCCATTGTACTCCGTTGCAATAAAGCTGGAAAGGGTTTCCGAGCAGAGGCAAAGACGGCAGCCGTCTATGACGATATCGCGCGCGCCCGCAATCCAACCCCATAAACCCACCATCTTTGGGTACAAATAACCGCAGACAACTGACCGTGCCACGCCAACCACCCAGGAGCGGACACCATCCATGAACCAGATCCTTCTCTTTATCGGCCTCGTTATTATTCTGTGCCTGACCATCAAGCCCGTCGGCAAAAAACTCCCCTTCCCCACCCTGCTTATCTTTATCGCGCTCGGCATGCTGTTGGGCGTCAACGGCCCGGCGCATATCGACTTTAGCGACTACGCACTCACCGAAACCGTCTGCAGCACGGCGCTATTGTTCATCATGTTCTACGGCGGCTTTAACACCAACATAGACCGCGCCAAGCCCGTCGCCGCGCCGGCGGTGCTGCTGAGCACGCTCGGCGTCGTCATCACCGCAGGCGTCACCGGCGTGTTCGCCCACTTTGTGCTGGGCTTCGACTGGATCGGCGGCCTGCTGCTGGGATCGGTCGTGGCGTCCACCGACGCGGCCAGCGTCTTTAGCGTTCTGCGCGAGCACAGCCTTTCGCTGAGGGGCGGCACCGACTCGCTGCTCGAGGTCGAATCGGGCTCCAACGACCCCGTCGCCTACATGCTCACCGCCGTGCTCGCGACCCTCGCGGCGGGCGGCAATATCGACATTCCCGTGCTGCTGACCAAGCAGATCATCCTGGGCGTGGGGTTGGGCCTTGCCATCGGCTGGACATCCAGCCGTCTGATTGAGCGCGCACACGCAACGGCCGAAGGCGCGCAGACCATCTTCTTGTTCGCCGTGGCCATCGTCGCCTACGCGCTGCCGAGCTACCTGGGCGGCAACGGCTTTTTGGCCGTATACCTTGCAGGCATTGTGCTGGGCGCAAGCGACATCACCGGTAAGGTCGAGATGGCGCACTTCTTCGACACCCTCACCGAGATGGCAGAGATGACCATCTTCTTCTTGCTCGGCCTGCTCGTAACGCCCGCACGCCTGCCGCAGATGCTGCTGCCGGGCCTGGCGCTCATGGCGTTCATGCTCTTCGTGAGCCGCCCCATCGCCGTCGGCGTGCTCCTAGCGCCCTTTAAGACGAATCCCAGCCAGGTCGCGCTCGTAAGCTGGGCGGGCCTGCGCGGAGCAGCTTCGGTCGTCTTTAGTCTCTTTGCCGTGGTGGCCGGCGTTCCCGGCGGACACGACCTATTTGACCTGGTGTTTGTGATTGCCGCGTCGAGCATCGTGGTGCAGGGCTCGCTGCTGCCGGCGGTGGCGAAGAAGCTCGATATGATCGATGCGACCGGCGACGTGCGCCGCACCTTTAACGACTACCGCGACGAGGACGGCATGTCGTTTGTAAAGCTCAAGGTGGGCGCTGGCCATCCGTTTGCCGGACGCTCGCTCGCGGACATTGGCAGCGCGACGGACATGCTCGTGGTCCTGGTGCTGCGCGACGGGGCGCATCCGGTACTGCCCAATGGCGACACCGTGATCCAGGAAGGCGATCTGCTGGTGATGGCCGCCCCAACGTTCGAAGAGCGTGCCGAGGTTACGCTGCGCGAGGTCACCGTGACGCCCCACGGTCGCCTGGCCGGTCAGCGCCTGCGCGACGTGCCGCAGGGCAAGCACCCGTTTATTGTGGTAATGCTCAAGCGCGAAGGCCAGACGATCATCCCAGACGGCGACACCCAAGTCCAACCCGGCGACGAAGCCGTCATCGCCACGCTGGCGTCGTAGTGACCAGGGGTTAGCTAATTTGCGACGAAGAAATCAAGCGCCTAGAGAACCTCATGCCTTCGCTCGCAGATTTGGATTTGCCCGAGGAGTAAAGCACCCCTCCCCCATGTAACCATCCTGTAAATCATAGCGGCGCACTCGGGTTTTGCTGTGATTCGGTCGCGCCTGACGCTCCACTGTGCTAAAGTATCCCGAACGTTCAAACGACTACGAGGGGAACTAGAAGATGGCACGTGTGCACAACTTCTCAGCTGGCCCGGCCGCGCTGCCTACAAGCGTGCTCGCCGAGATCGCCGACGAGATGATGGACTACCGCGGTTGCGGCATGTCCGTGCTCGAGATGAGCCATCGATCTAGCATGTACCAGCAGATCATCGACGACGCCGAGGCAACCCTGCGCCGCCTGCTGAGCATCCCCGACAACTACCGCGTCCTGTTTTTGCAGGGCGGCGCCACGCTGCAGTTTGCGGGCATCCCCATGAACCTCATGCGCCGCGGCCGCGCCGGCTACGTCGTGACCGGCAACTTTGCCAACAAGGCGTACAAGGAGGCCGCCAAGTACGGCGAGGCCGTGCTGCTCGCGAGCTCCGAAGACACCAACTTCGACCGCATCCCCGACATGGCCGACATCAACGCGCGTATTGCCGCCGAGGCTGCGGGCGACGGGCTCGACTACGTCTACATCTGCCAGAACAACACCATCTTTGGCACCATGTACCACGAGCTGCCCAATTGCGGCGACGTGCCGCTGGTCGCCGATGTCTCGAGCTGCTTTCTGTCGCAGCCGCTCGACGTTGAGCGCTACGGGCTCATCTACGCCGGCGCGCAGAAAAACGCCGGCGCCGCGGGCGTGACCGTGGTCATCGTGCGCGACGACCTTATCGCCGAAGGCCCGGCCTATGCGCAGACGCCGCAGTACATGGACCTTAAGACCCAGGCCGCCAAGGGCTCCATGCTCAACACGCCCAACACCTTTGGCATCTACGTGTGCGGCAAGGTGTTCCATTGGGTGGAGCAGACCGGCGGACTTGCCGCCATGGCCGAGCGCAACTGGGCCAAGGTCAACCTGCTCTACGACCTGCTCGAGCACAGCGTGCTGTTCCATGGCACCACACAGGCCGACAGCCGCTCCATCGCGAACGTCACCTTCCGCACCGGCGACGCCGAACTCGACGCGGCCTTTGTCACAGGCGCGGCCGAGCACCAGATTCAAAACGTCAAGGGCCATCGCTTGGTGGGCGGCATGCGCGCCAGCGTTTACAACGCCGTAACCATGGAAGACGTGCAGGCACTGGCCTCGTACATGAAGGACTTCGAAGCGCAGCATAGTTTGAGTCCGCGATCTAACTAGCCCGCAACGCGCGGGCCGACCAGCCATCTCAGACCACCCTGTATAGAGCAAAACCTGCTAAGGAGTTTTCCATGCGCAAGATCAAAACCATCGACGACATCACTAAAGACGGCAAAGTCGAGTTTGGCGAGGGCTACGAGTTTGTAAGCACCGCCGAGGAGGCCGACGCCATCCTGATGCGCTCGACCGACCTGCACAGCTACGAGCTGCCCGAGGGCATCCGCGCCATCGCCCGCTGCGGCGCCGGTGTCAACAACATCCCCGTCGAGGAGTATGCCAAGAAGGGCGTCGTCGTCTTTAACTCCCCCGGTGCCAACAGCAACGCCGTCAAGGAGCTCGTCCTGGGCATGCTGGTGCTTTCGAGCCGCGGCGTCGTGCAGTCGATGAACTGGGTGCGCAACAACGCCGACGACCCCGAGATCCAGGTCGATGCCGAGAAGGCCAAGAAGGCCTTTGTGGGCCGCGAGCTCAAGGGCAAGCGCATCGGCGTCATCGGCCTGGGCAACGTAGGCTCCAAGGTCGCCAACGCCTGTGTCGACCTGGGCATGGACGTCTACGGCTACGACCCGTTCATTTCCGTCGAGCACGCATGGGTGCTGAGTCGTGAGGTGCAGCGCGTGGGCACGCTCGAGGACCTCTGCCGCGGCTGCGACTACCTCACCGTGCACGTGCCCAGCAAGGCCGATACCATCGGCATGATCAGCACCGAGCAGATCGACCTGCTGGCCCCGGACGCCGTGCTCATCAACTACGCGCGCGAGACCATCATTGACGAGGACGCCGTCGACGCCGCCCTGCGCGCGGGCAAGCTCAGCTGGTTTAGCTGCGACTTTGCCACGCCCAAGACCGTCAAGATGCCCAACACGTTTATCACCACGCATTCGGGCGCCGGCACCGGCGAGGCCGAGGCCAACTGCGCCGACATGGCCATCAGCGAGCTCAAGGATTACCTGGAAAACGGCAACATCGCGCACAGCGTCAACTACCCCGCCTGCAGCATGGGCAAGGCGCGCGCCGCAAGCCGCATTGCCTGCCTGCATGCCAACGTGCCCAACATGATCGGCCAGATCACGGCCATTCTCGCCAAGGACAACGCCAACGTGCAGCGCATGACCAACGAGTCCGCTGGCGAGAACGCCTACACCATGTTCGACACCGATGAGCACCTGGACGGCAGCACGATCGAGGCACTTAAGCAAATTCCGTCGATGTATCGTGTGCGCGTGATTAAATAGCGCCGGCGCCAATCCTGCCAGACAGACCACGAAGCCCATTCGGCCCCCGTTTTCACGAAACGGGGGCCGATTTTGTTGCTCCGGACGACTTTAAAATGATACCCAGAACAAGTTTTTTCAGATAATCGATAGTGAGGCTCAAGTCGCTAAGCACACCCGCTTTGATAAACAGCTTTATCAGGGACTTTAGTAGGTAAAAATCGATCTCTATGTGCCGAATGTAAGTTGACTGTCCATTTTCCGAAACAACTTATTCTAGATAGCATTTTTAAGGCCCCTCCAAGGCGAAATATAAGTCTTTTTGTGACCAAAACTCTAGTCCGCGCGACCGTTTTCCACCCGCGCGGCTACATTCCTGCCCAATCGATAAAAATCTCCTCACGAAGCCGCCGTTCGAGCTCCTGCTGTCGCGGCGTCTTGTCTTTCAGCGGCACATCGAGATAGGACATGATGAGCTCCATCACCACGCGGAAGGCATCGGAGTCGGCCAGCTGACCATAGGTCATCAGAATGACGGGGTATCTCATCGCTTGCAGCGCCGTCGTTCGATCGGAGTCCGAAATCTTGGATTCAATGGATCCGTGAATGGCTTTACCTTGGCATTCAACCAGACACTCTCGGCTGCCGTCCTTATTTGCCAGCAGGATATCGGCATAGCGCCTATCAAGCCCCGAAATCAGGCGGGCGCTGTGCGTCAAGCGAATCTCGACGTTATTGGTAAGGCGCAGCCCTTCGCCGCCGCGCAACCTCGTAAGGCCAAACAGCATCGAAGCCTGGACCTCGAGCGGCGATGCCGCCACCCCCGTAATGCATTTCGCGGCTCGTATGAACGATTTAGCGCCGCGGAGCCCCCGGACCTTATCGACGAACTCTGTAAGCTCAGAGAGCTCGATCAAGGGAGGTCGTTTCCACAAGTCCGTTGGATTCCCCGAGACATCCTTTACGTTTTCCCAGCCCGACCGTGCGTCACTCCATCGGCTCCCATATGCCTGCTCAAGTGCCGACTTTACCTGAGGCGCAATCTTGCACACGGCAAAGGTGCCGCACATCTCATACATGCACATGATTAAACGCTCGTTTGAGACCGAGGAAGCCAGGGTCAGCAGGGTAAAGAGCGGGGACGCGACATCGAGGCCAAACTCTGTCTGTCGCATGGAATCAAACGGCCTCTCCCCGTTCCAAACATGCCTGACAATGCGATCGCCCTTACGTCCGCAGCTGCCCTGCGCCAACACGTGTAACGGGGTGCCCAGGAAATGCGTGACGAGCGGATGCTCACATAGGTGCTCCCTGCGCGGATCGTCCGCAGAATCGGGCAGGTCCGGCATTATTGCCAAGACCTGTGGAGGTATCCGGTGATACCGAAAGGCAGATATGTCGCACAGCATGTCGTCCATGAAGGGTACGTACCCGCTGCGTCGCTTGTGAACCCGCTCGGACGGCAAACGCGCTGGCTCGGCCTGCGAACGGTAAATACTGCCACGCCCACGTCGCGGATCTCTCAGGAGGCTTACAATCGGTTTGGAAAGCAAACTGATTGTGAGGTTGCATATGGTTGATGAGGACTTTGCCTGGCGGCTTGCGCAGGAGCTTGTGCGGATCGAAAGCTCAGACCCGGGCGCGTATGAGGACGAGATCGAGCGCTTCATTAAGAGGCTCATTGAGCAGCAGCTGGCACAACTTGATAGTTCTGCGCTCGATGCCGTGCAGATTGAGGAGCTCGAAGTGCTGCCCGGGCGCCGCAACCTTAAAGTCACCGTGCCGGGCCAAAGCGACGAGCCGCGGCTGATCTATATCTGCCACATGGATACCGTCACCTTGGGCGATGGCTGGGACGCAGACATCGAACCGCTTGGGGCGGTTGTGCGCGACGATAAACTCTATGGCCGCGGTGCCTGCGATATGAAGGGTGGCCTGGCCTGCGCCATTGCCGCACTGGTCCATACGCTCGAGCGCGTGGCGGCGGATGGCGCGCTGCCACGCCGCGGCTTTTCGCTCATCTGCTCGGTCGACGAGGAAGACTTCATGCGCGGCTCAGAGGCCGCGATCGATGCTGGCTGGGTCGGCTCGCGCGAATGGGTGCTGGACACCGAGCCCACCGACGGGCAGATCCAGGTGGCGCACAAGGGTCGCACGTGGTTCGAGATCGAGATGGCCGGCGTCACGGCTCATGCAAGCCAGCCTTGGAAGGGCGCCGACGCCGTCGCCGCCATAGCCGAGGTCGTGTGCTCGCTTCGTCGCACGTTTGCGACGCTGCCTTTACATGAGGAGCTGGGGCCATCGACCATCACGTTTGGACAGATCGAGGGTGGCTACCGTCCCTATGTCGTGCCCGACCACGCTAAGGTCTGGGTCGATATGCGCCTGACCCCGCCGACCGATACGGCCGCCGCGACGCGCATGGTAGAGCAGGCCATTGTCGCCGCCGAAGCCGCGGTCCCAGGCTGCCATGGAAGCTATACCGTGACAGGCGACCGCCCCGCCATCGAGCGCGATCCGGCCTCTCCCCTTCTAGCTGCGCTCAAGTGCACAGCAGACGATGTGACGGGCACGGACACGACCGTCGGCTTCTTTACCGGCTACACCGACACTGCCGTCATTGCCGGCAAGACAGGCAACCGCAATTGTATGAGCTACGGCCCCGGCTCGTTGGCGCTCGCGCACAAGCCCAACGAGTATGTGCCCCATGCCGATATCGTTCGCTGCCAAAACGTGCTCATCGCGCTTGCCGATAACACGCTCTGGGACGCAAGCGGCCAAGTTGGGGCATAATAAGCCGCGAACAAACCGACTCGCGCGTTAGGACCGCCCATGAAAGCACTTCCGTTTCCCTGCATCCGCCCAGCTCAGGACCGCGTGCTCGAGGCGCTGCCTGCGATGGGCGGTATCCTGAGCGGCAACGACGCCCTGCGCGGCGCCATTGCTGACGGCCTAATGCTCAAGGATCCAGGCGCGGCGTATTACGTGTACGAGTGTTCGGGAGAGCTGGGACGCGTGACGGGCGTTGTGGCAATTTGCCCGGTTGGTGTACTGACGGACGACAACGCGTCCTCCGCAGATGCGGCCGCAGCCGCCCGCGCAATCGCCGAGCTTAAGGTGCAGCCTCGCCCTGTAACGCTCGCCTACGAAGCCTCGCCCGTCATGGATATCATCCTCGGCGCCGCCAAAGAAGGCGCGTCGCTCTATGCCGTCACCGACCCCGCCGGCATTACGCACCGTGTGTGGGAGGTCAAGCGCGAGGACGCCGTTGCTGCCATCCGTGCCATGCTCGATCAGGCACCCGACCCCGTGTTCGCCGGTGACTCCGCCTATGCCGCCGCACTGGCTGGGGCATCGCAGATTCTGGCCGATGAGGCCCGTGCCGCCGGAACGCACACCGGCAAAGAGCCGTTCAACTTTGCCGTAGCTGCGCTCTTCCCCGCCGCGCAGGTCAGCGGCGGCGCGCCGCAGGTTCCGACGGGTCTGCTCACTCACCAGATCTCACGGTTCTAGCGGACTCAAACGCGAAGCTGGAAAACCCAGCATCCAAACAAACAAGGGGCGGGGATGCAATGCCCGTGCATGCATCCCCGCCCCTTTCGCATCAAACAATTTCGCCGGCAAACCGCGCCGCAACGCCAGCGCTACCCGCGCTGCGGGCCTACTGCCGCTACAAGCGGTTCAAGCCCCAGCTCGCGCGCGTAATCCTCCTGCGTAAAGACTTCGACCAACTCAAACGTGTCGGATTCGTCGTCAAACGCAAAGTGCAGCACCGAGCAGTTGCCCGGCACGCGATCGCGCTCGTCGGCCGCCGCACCCTTCACGTGATCCATAAACTCCTTGATAGCCGAGCCATGGCTTACCGCGAGCACACACGTATGGTCCGGACGCTGCATGAGTTCGGTCAGCGTCGCCACCATGCGCTCGCGCACCTGGATCTGGCCCTCGCCGCCAAATTGACGATAGAAATCGCGCCACGGGCGCTCGGGCATGAGCATCACGCGCTCGGCCTCAAAGTCGCCAAAGAACCACTCACGCAGGCCGTCCAGGCGCTCGTACGCCAAGCCCGGCCACAAGTTGGCGATAGTCTGCTCGGTGCGATGAAGCGTGGAGGTGTAGGCATGATCGGGCTCAATGCCGCGCGCACGTAAAAACATGCCGGCGCGCGCCGCCTGGTCGCAACCCAACTGCGTAAGCGGCGAATCACTCCACCCCTGAATGATACGCTTAAGGTTGAATATCGTCTGTCCATGACGGACCAGATACAGATCTTTATTCATAGGGGTCCTTTCGTTCGTTACCAGCCCAAGAGCGAAAACGCCCCGTCGCAATAGCCAAAATGAAGCACGGCACCGTTGTCGGGCAGCTCTCCCCCGCCAGTCACATACTCAAGAAACTCCTGGCAGGCTGAGCCATGGGAAACCGCCAGCACGCAGTCGTGCTGCGGCCTGGCCATGATGCGGGACAGCGCCGCGACCATGCGCGACTGAAGCTGCACTTCCGACTCGCCGCCAAAGGCCACCGGATAATCGCCCCAGGGCTGCGGCGGCATCTCGCGATTTGATGTGCCCTCCAGCGAGCCAAAATGCCACTCACGCAGGTCATCGACCAGCTCAATGGAACGGCCCTCGCCAACGATAAGCTCGGCCGTATGCCGCGCCCGGCCCAACGGCGAGGAATACACATGATCAAAGGCCACGCCACGCGCCGCAAACGCCGTACGCGCCGTCAGCGCCTGCTCGCGCCCACGCGCCGTAAGCGGCGAATCGTGCCAGCCCTGCAAAATGCTCTGCACATTGAGCTCAGTCTGCCCATGCCGCACCAAATACAGATCTGCCACACACCCTCCCCTCGTACCACCACAAAGGGGACAGGAGCCTTTGTGGTGATTTTGCCGCCGGATTGCACCGCAACGACGCACAACTACAGCAGCACGTCGGCAAGCGGACGCTTGGGTACGTGGTGCACCTGCGCCTCGTCGCGCCAATAATTGATGGAGCCGTCGGGGTTGGAATCGATCGCATCGATCACCTGTGTCTCGGCCGGAACGCCAAACGCCATGATCAGCTTGAGCTCATACTTGTCGTTATTGAGCCCCATGGCTTCGATCGCGCGGGGCGTAAAGGCCTTGAACATGCAGGCTGCCACCTCGGGCGTGGCGCTGCGGGCGGCGAGCATCATCGTCTGCGCGGCAATGCCCGTGTCGACCTCGGTAATGGGAGCGGCAGGCTTGCCCGGAACGGCGCGCTCGGCCAGAATCGCGATATAGCCGGTCGGGCGCTCACCCTCGGCAGGACCCGGCCAGTCCTTAAGTGCGCCGGCCCATGCGAGCTCGTCAAATACACGCGCGCAATCCTCGGCACCGCTCACCACGTGAAAACGCAGACGCTGAGCATTGGCACCACACGGGGTCAGGTGCGCCAGTTCCGCCAGCTCGAGCAAAAACTCGCGCGGCACGCGCATGGACTCGTCAAAGCGACGGCACGTGCGGGCGCGACGAACCAACGCATCAAACGCGTCCAAGCCGAGCTTTTCGCGGCCCTGCTTTGCCATCGATTCTGCGCTTACCGGCGCCGCGGGAACTGCTTCGTTCATAGGGACCCCCAATACAAGCCAATTGTCCTTAGGAAAATCTAACCTAAAACGCAGGCAATAACGAACAGGGCTGCAATGTTCTACACCTGTTGAATAGAAAACCGCGACGTGGGGAACAACGGAAACAATTCGGGACCTTTGGGTTACGTTTCGCCCTCCCCGACCCATACGCCAGCGCCTTTAAGCGATACTGGTTGTAACGATCAAGGCTTACGCCGCACGGAAAGGAGACGTTATGGGTATCTTTAGGAACGATGACCAAAAATCGAGCCAGTTTGGATTTGACGAGAAAAGTATGGCGGGCAAAGCCGTCAAGGCCGTGCGCTGGATCTACGCCATCACGGGCGTCGTGGCGCTCATTGCTGGCATCGCGCTGCTTTTTGCACCCGCCAAGTCCCTCGTCTTTTTGACGACCGTCCTGGGTTTTTACTTTGTAATCACCGCTGCCATCAGGCTGTTCACTGCCATTTTTGAGCCGCTGCTGCCCACTGGCTGGCGCGTGACGAGCATCATCTCCAACCTACTCATTATCCTGGGCGGCGTCATAATCCTGCGCAACCAGGCCTTCTCGACCGCGACACTCACCACGATGGTGGTTATCGTGGCCGGCTTTGGCTGGATTGTCGAAGGTGTCATGTCCATTCTGGAGTCCGAGCTTTCGTCCAACCGCGCCCTTGCCATCCTGAGCGGTGCACTCTCCATCATCGCCGGCATGTTCGTGTTTATCTATCCGCTGTGGTCGGCCAAGATGCTTGTCATCTTTAGTGGCGCCGCGCTGCTGGTGTTTGGCGTAACGCTCATTGTTCGCGCCATTCAATTTGGCAAACTGGTGCACTAGATGCCGCGAACGCTCTTTATTGATGCCGACGCCTGCCCGGTCACGCGCGAGTCGATTGACTGCGCGCGGCGGGCGGGCGTCGCCGTTGTTATCGCCGGCAACAGCACGCAAAACCTGGAACGACACATTCGCCGCGACGACCCGCGCGATGCCGAGCACGCGCGACGCGGCTTTTGGGTCACGACGCTCGACGTGAGCGTGGGCGCCGACAGCGCCGACTTTGCCATTGTCGAACGCCTGCAGGCGGGCGACGTGGTCGTGACGCAGGACATTGGCTTGGCGAGCATGGTGCTCGGGCGCGATGCCGCCGCCATCGGTGTGCGCGGGCGCGTGTACGACAAGGCGACTATCGACATGCAGCTGTTTATTCGCCACGAGGAAAAGAAGGTACGCCGCGCCGGCGGACGCACTCGCGGTCCGGCAGCATTTACCAGCGAAGACCGCGCCCGCTTTAAACGCAACCTCACCGAGTTGCTGCACTAACCAAGGTAGATTTTTGAGACATGCCTAAAATCTACCTTTTTGTTTTGAGCGGTGTGAGCGCTCGGAATCCATGGCTCAACAAAAAACGGGCTTCAAAATGCCATGCGTCGCCGCATTGCGCAGGCGCTGAGCATGGCTATTTGAAGCCCATTTTTTAGGCCTACTTAGAGGCCAACGGCGGAGAGGATGAGGCCCCAGCCAGCGCCGATGACGTACATCATGATCAGGAACACGGCATTTTCGCGGGCGCTGCGGTTGGTGCGGAACAGCACCAGATAACCCACGCCGGCGGAAATGAGCGTGCCGGCGAGCATCGGCGCCAGTTGCAGCGCGCCTTCCAGATACAGCTGTGTAATGACCACGCTCGCCGAGCAATTGGGAATCAGCCCGACAAGCGCCGAACCCAGGACAGCGAGTGTCTCGTTGCCGCGCAGGAACTGCTCGATCGCGGACTCGCCGAACGTCTCGAGCACGGCGACCAGAATCAGCGTCACCAGAAAAATGAATACCGAGACCTGCACGGTGTGCGAGATCGCACTGCGGATGATCGACAGGACAGGCGTCCCTTCGTGGGAGTGAGAGTGACCGTGACCATCATGGTGTTCATGTTCGCCCTCATGACCGTGATCGTGGCCATGTCCGTGTTCGTGCTCGTCCTCGTCTTCATCACAACCGCAATGGTCGCGCTCGCACAGCTCGTGGATGTGGTCGGCGCTCACGCCTGCCTCGGCCACCTCGTCGATGATGTCACCGCCGCTGTGGTCGTCGTGCGCGCAGTTCACGTGGGCCGGGTTGGCCGCGGTTCCCAGCACGGTACGGCGAATCGCCGCGTGCGCGCGGGCGTTACGGCGCAGGCCGCGAATGGCAGCGTCCACGATAAAACCCGTGACCAGTGCGATCAGCGCTTTCGAAGCCAAAAGCATCGCCATAGTCTGCACGGGAACCTGCTCGGCAAGCAACAGCGGCAGCATCTCATCGGAGGTCGAAAGGAACACCGCCACCAACGTGCCCAAGGTCACGACACGGCCGGCGTACAGCGTTGCTGCCATGGCCGAAAATCCGCACTGCGGCACCATGCCCAGCAGCGAGCCAACCACGGGACCCGCAGCGCCGGCGCGCTTGATAGCGCCGTTGACGCGGTCGCCCGCAACGTGCTCAAGTGTCTCGAGAGCAAGATACGTCACCAACAAAAACGGCACCAGCGACAGCGTGTCCTTGCCGGCGTCGAGCAGAATATCAATCAGTAAATCCATGACGGATGGAACCTTTCGTGTCTTTCGGCAGCATTGTAAAAGTCCTAGCGGTCAACTAGGGTATTGTAGTTGTCCCGGGCGCGGTGCCAATAGTTGCCTATGGTAAACTATCATCTCGCCATAACTCAGTAACCTCGAGCCGCACAACGCGGCCCGTCCAAGGAGTAGCATATGAACGTATCGCAAGCACTCGAATACGAGCGCCAGCCGTTTATCCCCATGTTTATCTACGGCGACCACAGCGCCATGGAGTCCGAGCGCCAGAAGGGCGAGGAGGCCCTCAAGGTGCTCGAGACCGAGTACTTTACCGCCGAGGGCGACCCCGGCTTCGACTTTGCCACCGTGCGCGACCTGGCCGACCGCAACCGCGACCTGTGCGACCAGATTGGCGAGGCGCGTCTGCGCAACGTGACGCCCGCGACGCTCTCGCGCGGCCTGTCCGATGCCGACACCTGCGCCGCCATCGGCAAGATGCAAAAGCGCACCGCCGCGTCCGTTATGCGCGAAATCCGCGGCGACCGCGACGCGCTCGGCGTGGCCTACGCCCGCAAGCCCATCCAGGGCACCGTGCTCGGTATCGACATCGAGACCACCGGCCGTGCACCCGAGCGCGGCTATATCATCAACGTGGGCTGGGAGATCATGGAGCTCACCAGCGACGCCGTCCCGCATGACGCCGAGGCACACTACTGCGGCCTGCCCGACATCTACCGCGGCGAGGATGTGCCGTTGTCGAATATCCACCACATCACCTGGGACGACATCGACGGCAAAAAGCCGTTCCGCGAGAACAAAGAGCTGCAAAAGCAGCTGCTCAAGCTTATGAAGAAGTACCCGTACATGGCACACAACGCCGCCTTTGAGGACAGCTGGTTCAAGATCCACCTGGACGGCTACGCCGAGGCACGCCGCGCCGGCAAGATCATCGTCATCGACTCGCGCCAGATCTGCCGCAGCCTGGACGCCGACGTGCGCTCGCTCCCCCGCGAGTCCGCCCCAGCCGCGCTCGAGAACTGGGCACGCCGTCGCGGCACCCTCGCGCCCGACGCCAACGAGCAGCACCTGGGTCTGGACGACACCGACCTCATGCTCCGCACGGTACAGGCCGAGTTCAACCTCAAGAACCTGTTTGCGAAATAACCGATCCATCTGCGGGAGCGCCTGCCAGGCACAGTGCAATCGGTAGCGCGCAGAGATGTGGTGTAAGAGGCGGGGCATGCCCCGCCTCCGCCCTT
>CAJLRE010000023.1 GCA_905208975.1 uncultured Collinsella sp.
CGGGTGCCCTACCGGGAGTAGCCCCGACGGTTGACAAAACTATAGGAACACCCAATGAGTACCCAATGAGTAAACAAAGAGTGCGACGGAATGGCTCCCCTTGGCAGCTTAAAGCCGTCATGCAGGAACCATTCCGTCGCAGCCTAATGAAAGGGACTGGGTTGTAAATGTTGGAGAAGAGCCGTTAGCGCCCGGGGGCCAGGATCACCAGCGCGTCGTGCTCAAAGGGATGCTGCGCCACGCGCACGGTGCCGTCACCGTTGTCACGGACGGGCAGCTTTGCGATGCGCTTGTCCTCCATGTCGAGGACCGTCGCCGTCCAGCCACGCGCGCCGTCGAGCTTAAACTTGAGCGCCGTGGTGCGCGGCAGGTACGTGACGACGCGATCGCCAACGCGCGCCACACGGATGGCCTCGCGCGCGTCGTCGAGGAGCTCCTGCGCCGGAACCACGGCAAGTGCATCGTCGGCAGCCGTAGCGCCCAGGGCGGCAAGCACGTGCTCGATCGCGCCAAAGTCCCACACACCCGCAAACTGCAGGCACTCTTGCCAGCGGAACGGCATGTCAAAGCCCTCGCCCAGCACCGAACCTTGGCTGCGCGATGTCTGCCAGTTCCAAACGCCGTGTGCGCCGTAAGTTACGCCGGCACTGGCGCCGGCAAGAATCGACGACCATACGCTCGCGCGGCAATCCTGCGCGGTGAAGCGCCAGTACACATTGCGCGACGCACCCATCTGCTCGTAACAAGGCTCAGAGTTGACCATCGGCTTTTTAGGGTAGTTGGCGATAAAGTCCTGCGGCAGACGCCATGCCTCGGGCTGGCCCTCGTAGTTGTGGCCGGGCTGGAACATATAAAAGTCCAGACGGTCCAGATACTGCGCCGGAATGGTGCGATTGGCGCGGTTGATATGCATGGTGCGCAGCGCCTCGGGCGCGCGCTTGACGACCTCGTCGAGCGCGTCCTCGTAATAGGCGATCGCCTCGTCGCCGGCAAAGTCGGTATCGCCCGTCACCACGTAGACGGGGTTGAACTCGCCCAGGTTCTCGACGACGCGGGCAACGTGGGCACGGACCTCCTCACGCGGCATAACCTCGGCGCCGCAACGCTCGGCGATCTTGGCACCCCAGGTACCGGGCACGTAGTTGCACCACATAAGCACGAGCGCCGGACGGATGCCGTGCTCGACGGCAGCACGGCACATGGCGGCGGCGCGGTCCCAATATGCCTGGTTGGGACGGGACCAATCAAAGTGCACGCCGTCCTCGCTGGCATAGGGCCAAATGCCCAGGTCGGGGCAGCAGCGGTCCCACTGCGGCAGCGTGTTGATCTGCAGCACATTCATGCCCTGCTCGGCACGGCGGGTCAGGTAGTAGTTCCAGTCATCCTCGGCAATGCTCGTAAATGCGCTCCAGCACGTATCGGCAAACCAGAAGAACGGTTTGCCCTCGCACAAAAAGCCGTCCTGGCGACCGTTGACGGTCAGCTTTCCCAAACTCATCTGCATGTCCTTTCGTTTGATAAAGGATTTGCGAACCGCCGGGGGCTTTCGCGGTAACCCCGTGCGAAAGCCCCTGCCGCTTGGCAAACCCTCGCGGGCGAATCCCGTCCGCCCCATCAGTCTACCTTGCAAGAAGGGCCCCGCCGGGCTTACGCCTGACGGGGCCCCGTCGTGTAGGTGAGGTCATATGTGACCGAACGGTTTGGCCTTAGGCCTCCATCTCGGCGAGTTCCTCCTTGGAGAAGCCGCAGGCAAAGACGACGGCAGCGGCGATGACAAAGGAGATTGCCATACCAACGATAGCCCAGACGGTGTTCATCTGGCCACCCTGCAGGTAGTTGGTGAAGACCAGGAAGTTGGACGCACCGCCTGCGAGGTAGTAGGTAACACCCATGAGGCCGGAGAACACAGCGCCGATGGCACCGCCGATGAACATGCCGAGCATGGTGCGGCGGAAGCGCATGAGGATACCGAAGAGCGCAGGCTCGGTAACGCCGCCGGCGATGGCGGAGATGACGTAACCGATGGCAAGGGACTTCTCGTCGGGGTTCTTCATCTTGAGGAAGGCACCGAAGGCGCAGCCCCAGACAGCGGCCATAGCGCAGTTGGTGGAAACGAAGACGAAGGGATCGTAACCGGCAGCGATGATCTGAACCTGGGCGAGCAGGATGACGGGCATGTGCATGCCGCAGACCACGAAGAGCTGCCAGAAGGCGCCGAGGATGGCCATGACGATCAGGATGCCGATGCCGCCAAGGTCAGCAAGGCCGAAGAGGGCGTTGGCGATCAGCGTACCGATCTCGTTGCCGATCGGAGCGAGGACGATGAAGGCAATGGGGATCGTGACGATCATGGTGCAGAACGGCGTGAAGACCGTGGACAGCACGTCGGGCATAACCTTCTTAAAGAACTTCTCGATGAAGTACAGGACGGGCACCGAAAGGATGATCGGCAGGACGGACTGCTGGTAGTTGGCAGCGGCGATCTGGATGCCGTAGACGGAGATGATTCCGCCGCCCTCCTGGGTGGCGACGCTCACCACGGAAGGAGCCATGAGGGCGCCACCGAGCAGCATGCCGAGCACCGGGCTGGCGCCGAGCTTCTTAGCGGCGGCATAGCCCAGGTAGATGGGGATAAAGGTAAACGTTGCCTCGTACAGGGTGGTGTAGAGGAACGTGTAGGTCGGGTCGTCGGCCGAGAGCACACCGAGCATGGTGGGGCCGAGGACGGCCGCGATGGTACGGAACAGACCGCCGGCCATGAGCAGCGGGATGAGCTGGGTCATGGAGCCCGACAGATAGTCGAGGATGATGTTGGGCAGGTTCTTGAGCTCGAACTTCTCCTTGGGAGCATCGAGGTTCTCGTTGACGGCCTCACCCTGCTTGACGCCGGAGATGGCGACGAACTCGGCGAGCACCTTGGGCACGTTCTGGCCGATGATGACCTGGAGCTGGCTGCCGGCGAACTGGCAACCCAGAACACCCTTGACCTTCTTGATCTTCTCCACGTCAACCTTGTTGTTATCCTTGAGCGTCAGACGCAGGCGCGTCATGCAGTTGGTGGCGACGGTGGCATTCTCCGCACCGCCCACGAGCTCGAGGACATCGGTGGCAATCTGCTTGTTATCTACTGCCATGGGACCCCTCCCCATATCTTCGTGTGCCAGCCCCCTTGGGCGTAGGCACGCCTTTGGCCCGGCGACTATAACCCCTTACGGTTGTCGGACCCTTGGATACGCTGTCGTAAACAAAGTGTTTACTGAACGTTTACGGGCTTTAGTTTACACGGAGCGCCTCATTTGTGGCAATTTTACCGTGCAGAGTCCGGCGAACGGTAGGAAATCGGGGGTGAACGTATTTGAATGGCGGAAGATAGTCTCTTTGACTGTCTATTGATATATGGCTCTTTACGTGGGCTTTTATTTTGATTAACACCTCTATGACCTGTTAACTCATCAACAGAAGCCCTGCTAGAAGCTAATAAACATATGTTTAGTAGTTCATGGCGTGTTCAATTTTGCCGTTTACCGAGTTCATCTGGTTATTCTTCAATTCTAGATTACACTAAACATGTTTAGTTTGTATTGCCGCAGATGCCAGGCATTCGCGGCGTAAGGGAGGCAGCTCATGGAGCTCAAATTGTGTACCTACGCAACCGTCACCACCTTGGGCGACTTTGGCCCCTGGATCAGCAAGGTCGTACTCGACCTGCCCTGCACCGTGCGCGCCAACGACATCGACGCGAACACCTTCCATATATATGTAGAGCGTCACGAGCGCTCGGGCGAGGTTCTGATGCGCAAGGAGCGCGGCGCCGACCATGCCGCGCCCTCCGTGGGTTACATCGACATTCTCGCCGCATATCCGTGCGACGAGAACGGACGTAAGCTCGCCGTGGGCACCCATGTGGCGCTCGAGGTCGCCGAGCAGCGCCTGACCAAGACCATCGAAGGCGGCGTCATGGGCTCGCGCATGCTCGATGACCAGCTGCGCATCACGCAGCTCACAGCTCTTCCCGGCAACGACGGCGACGATCCCACCTGCGGCCTGGTCTTCGACACCTGCCGTGGCGATATCTGCCCCGCGCTCAAAGGCTGGAGCAACGCCACGCAAAAGACCGCCGTCGACGGCATCGCGCTCGAATACGGCTTCTTTGAGCCCACCTTTAAGGCCGAAGACTCGGCATGCTTCAACCCCTTTGCGCCCGAGGCGACGGTCGTGCCCCAAAGGGCACCGCTCGTGGTGTATCTGCACGGCGCCGGCGAGGGCAAGGGCGCCACGCAGGGCGAAGGCGCCACGCGCGCCTATATCGGCAACCGCGTGACGGCCATCAGCCAGGCGCAGATCCAGCGCTACTTTGGCGGCTTTGCCTGGGTGCTCGTGCCGCAGTCGCCCACGTTTTGGATGGACAACGGCGTCGAGCAACTCGGTCGCTCCAACCAGAGCATCTACTCCTCCGTGCTCAAGGCGCTTATCGACGAGTTTGTCGCCGAGCATGCCGACCGCATCGACACCGACCGCATCGTGGTCGCCGGTCTTTCCAACGGCGGCTTTATGACCCTGCGCCTGTGCGCCGACTACCCCGATTTCTTCGCCGCGGGCCTTCCCTGCTGCGCCCCGTGGTACAACGCCACGGACGAGGACGTAGCCGCGCTCGCCAAGACGCCGCTGTGGTTTACGCACTCCAAGGGCGACGAGCTTGTGTCACCGCAACAGACCGTGCTGCCGCTCACGGCGCGCCTGCGCGATGCCGGCGCCAACGTGCACCTCACCTACTTTAGCCATGTCGAGGACCTGACCGGCGTGTATCGCGAGGCCGACGGCTCGGCCAAGAAGACGTTCAACCACGGCGTGTGGATCCACCAATTCAACGACCTGTGTTATCAAGACTTCGACGGGGGCAACGTACTCATCGACGGCGAGCCGGTGGGCTGCTGGGAGTGGTCGGCCAGGGTTTCGAGGTAACCATCCCATCGGGGGCTCTGACCTTTAGTTTTGTAAACGTCCTCGCGCATGAGCCCCGCTTATCCTGCTCCTTCGGAGCATCGGATAAGCGGGGCTCGCGCTGCGGAATGTTTACAAAACTAAAGGTCAGAGCCCCCTAAGTTAACGTTGTTCGAAACGCTGGTCGGCCGCTTCCGGCGGGCCGCCGGGTCGCGGGCGATGGGGGCGTGGGTCCCGTCTTGCCTTGCGCGTAACTGGCTGAATTGATTTTGATTGGAGCTGTTCCTATGTCCCAGAAGTTGACTCGAGTGATTGTTACCACTGATATGGAAGTCGATGATATGAACTCGCTTGTTCATTTGGCTCTGTATCTCAACTTGCTTGATGTTCAGGCTGTGGTGTACACGGCTTCGCAGTATCACTTTCTTGGCGATGGCATCCATACGCTGGGTGAGGTGAATCCACATTGGCGGACCAAAGGGCGGCGCTCTTATGAGTGGGCTGTTGTGCCTCATGAGCCCGATCCGCTAGCCGGCGAGCTTCGTGAGTATCGGCCGTTTCCCGAGCATTGGATTGAGAGTCTCTGGAGTAATGAATATGCCCAGGCTTGGCCGCAGTTGCGGGCAAATGCGGACGCCGCCGGTGAACCGCCGTTTCCCACGCCTGCCCAGATGATCGAGCGTACGTTTGTGGGAAATGTTGCCTTTGAGGGTGATGTGACTGAGGAAACTGAGGGGTCTCGCGTAATTGCGCAGGCGATTCTGGATGATGATCCGCGTACGTTATGGTTGCTCAGCTGGGGTGGTATGAATACGATCGTTCGCGCCCTCATGAGTATTGCCGAGCGCTATCGCGCCACGCCCGAGTGGCCCGCCGTGCAGCAGCAGGTCTATCAGAAGGTGCGCGTGATGGGCGTTGCCGATGGCGTGGGACAGGACAACTCGTGGCTCGACCATGGGCGCGAGCTCTTTCCCGAGCTCATCTTTTGGCGTACGCCCTATATGTATGGCAACTATTTCGACGCCAAAACAGCTCAGCCCGATACGCTGCCGCTGTTTAAGGCTCCCTGGCCCGAGCAGAATCTCACGCAGGGCAACGGCCCCCTCATGGCACGCTATATGCTCTATGGCGATGGTAAGGTCTACGAAAACGAGCCTGAGCGCTTTCAGTTTGGCAAGCATGCCCGTCTGGATTGGGGCCTGGAAGGCATGCCCGCGATGCAGTTTGAGCGCGGCGATTTTATGGCCGAAGGCGACAGCATGACCTATATTCCGCTGCTGCCGTTTGGCCTGCGCGGTATCGACGACCGCGGCTTCGATACGCTGCTGGGACGCATGTTTTTTGATGGGCATCCCGATGCGAACGCGCCCGCCGGTTTTGCCTCCATCGGCACGCCCGCAGACGACAATCTCAATCCCTATCTGCGTGCCTATCAGGAAGACTTTGCCGCCCGCGCGCAATGGTGTGCCCATGATCCGGCCATCTGCTCGCATCCGGCGCATGTTGTCGAGGTCACTGCCGACCGCAGCGCCACAGCCGGCGAGCGCGTCAACCTTACAGCGACCATCGTCGACCCCGACGGCAAGGGCTTCGATGCACATTGGGATGTGGCCGTAGACCCATCGAGCTATGCAGGCGTCCAGGATCTGTCGATGTGGCAAGAATGCACGGTAGACACCGCTTTCATCGTGCCCGCCGACGCGCGACCCGGCGACCGCCTTGTGCTCACCCTCACCGTCCAGACGCGCGTCGAGCGCCCCTGCACCCGCTACGCCCAGGTCGCCGTAACCGTGGCATAGCAAGGGCGGCGCCCACATTCGGCAGCCGCCGCATTCGGCAAAGAGTGTCCCCAGGCGTCAAACGAGCGGGGATTTTTGGACACCCAAACAACGAGAGCGGACAATCTCCCACTTTGAGCCCACAAGCAGGCCAAAAATGGGAAATTATCCACTCTCATTCTACGGGTACTCATTGGGGACGTACTTAAATGAGTAGTTTCACTCATTTAAGTACGTCCCCAATGAGTAGGAAAAATGGGCCATGTGTCCCAGTTGTGGAGACTCGTTGAGCCGTCTGGGTATCGTGAAAGGCTGCGCACTCCCCCATCATCAAAAGTGACACACGCTACCAGTTGATGGGAGGCAGCCATGGGCTTCTTTGACAAGATGTTCGAGAAGAAAGAGTGCGCGATTTGCGGTACCGAGCTGGGACTTTTGGGAAAGACCAAGATCAGCGAAGGCTACCTGTGCAAAGAGTGTGCCGGCAAGCTCTCCCCCTACTTCCACGGCTATCGCTCCAGCACCGCGGACGATATCCGCGAGCAACTCGCCTACCGCGAGGCCAATGCCGAGCGCCTGGCGTCGTTCAACCCCACGCGCACACTCTCGGCCGGGCGCACCAACATCATGCTCGACGAAGACGCGGGCCTGCTGATCATCACTTCGCAGAGCCGCTGGCGCGACGCCAATCCCGACATCATCGAGTTCTCGCAGGTACTCGGCTGCGATATGGATATCGACGAGCACCGCACCGAAATCTATCGCGAGACAAAAGACGGCGAGCGCGAGAGCTACAATCCGCCGCGCTACGACCTGGATTACGACTTTAACCTGACCATCCACGTCAACACGCCGTACTTTACCGAGATCAACCTGCGCGTGAACGACTCCACCATCGATCAGCGCGGTTCCATCGAATACCGCGAGGCCAAGCGCCAGGCAACCGAGGTCCGCGACGCGCTGGTGCAGCTGCGTCAGGAAACGCGCGACAGCGTCGTGGCCGCTAAGGCCCCCAAGACCGCGGTCACCTGCCCCTTCTGCGGTGCAACCACCATTCCCGATGCCAGCGGGCGCTGCGAATACTGCGGCGGCGCCATCGGCGCATAGCCTCCGGCAGCGAAAGGACCGATCATGGCCTTCGAGAGCGTCAACTATCAGTGCCCCGCGTGTGGCGGCCCCCTTCACTTTGCCAGTGCCGAGCAAAAGCTCGTCTGCGACTACTGCGATTCGCGTTTTGAAGTCGAAGAAGTCGAGGCCCTCTATCGCGAGCGCCAGGACAAGGCAGATGCCAAAGCCGATGCCGCAGCCGCGGCCCCCAAGCCTGCTGTCGACGATGCCGTGCAGGAGCTGGCTCAAAACGCCGGCTACATCTGCTCGTCGTGCGGCGCCGAGCTCGTGTCCGACGGCACCGTCGCCGTCACCACCTGCCCGTACTGCGGCAACTCCGCCGTGGCACCCGGCCAGCTCTCGGGCGACTTCTCACCCGACCTGGTGATTCCGTTTAAGCTCGGGCGCGACGATGTCATGGCCGCGCTCAAAGACCACTACAAGGGTAAAATCCTGCTGCCCAAGAGCTTTGTCACCGGCAACCACATCGACGAGGTCCAAGGCGTTTACGTGCCGTTTTGGCTCTACGGCGCCCGCGTTGACGGCGAAGTGTACTTTGACGCGACCAACGAGACCGTGACCGAGGAATCCGACCGCACCGTCACGACCACCGACCACTACGACGCCTACCGTAAGGGCAATATCTCGTTTGAGCGCGTGCCCGTCGACGGATCGTCCAAGATGCCCGACGGCCACATGGACGCCATCGAGCCGTTTGACTACGACGCGCTGCGCCCGTTCTCGGTCGCCTATATGCCCGGCTACATCGCCAACCGCTATGACGAGGATTGCGAAACCTGCAAGGCGCGCGCCGAGCGCCGCATGGAGGAGAGCACGATCTCAGCCCTGCGCGAGACCGTCGTCGACGAGTACGACGACGCCACGGTCGAAAGCAAGCAGCTCGACTACACCTGGGAAGAAAACGATTATGCTCTGTTCCCCGTGTGGATGCTCTCTACCTCGTGGAACGGCAAGGGTTACCTGTTTGCCATGAACGGCCAAACCGGCCGCATGGTCGGCGAGCTTCCCTGCTCCAAGCCCAAGCTCGCTATCGCCTCGGTGCTGTTCTTTGCGATCGGATTTGTCCTTTCCCAGATTCTCTTTATGGGCGAGAACGCCTTCGATCCGGATTACCTCACCTTTGATGTCGAGGGCATCCTCATCAACATCGTCGCGCCGCTGATCATCGTGATCATCGCAGACGTGCTGCTGGTAGGCCAGCTCAAGACGGCCAACGAGGCCACCCACGCCGACTGCTACTGCGGCGAGCTCGACCTGACCGAGAAGCACGACACCTTCAGCCACACCGAGACCACCGTTGTCATGAAGGACAACAAGGACGATTAGCCATTCTGACCAATACCACCCGGCCTTTGACGAGAAAGGAAGATCACCATGGGACTCTTGAAAGCTGGATTGGGTGCTGCCGGCGGCGTCATGGCCGACCAGTGGAAGGAATTTATCTATTGCGAATCGATGCCCGCTGACGTCTTGGCCTGCAAGGGCAGCAAGCGCACCGGCGGCCGCAGCTCCAACACGCGCGGCGAGGACAACGTCATCTCCAACGGCTCCGTCATCGCCGTCAACGACGGCCAGGGCATGCTCGTGGTGCAAAACGGCAAGATCATCGAAGTCGCGCTGGAGCCCGGTGAGTTCGTCTTCGATACCGGCAGCGAGCCGAGCGTCTTTAGCGGCAACCTGGGCGATTCCATCAAGGAGACCTTCGCCAATATCGGCAGCCGCTTTACTTTTGGCGGCGACGCGGGCAAGGACCAGCGTGTCTACTTCATCAACACCAAGGAGATCATCGGCAACAAGTACGGCACCGCCTCGCCCGTGCCCTTCCGCGTGGTCGATAACAACATTGGCCTGGACGTCGACATCTCCGTGCGCTGCAACGGCGAGTATTCGTACCGCATCACCAACCCGCTGCTGTTCTACACCAACGTATGCGGCAACGTGACCGATAGCTACACGCGCGACAAGATCGACAGCCAGCTTAAGTCCGAGCTGCTCACCGCCCTGCAGCCCGCCTTTGCCAAGATCTCGGAGATGGGCATCCGCTACAGCGCCATCCCCGGCCACACCACCGAGCTCGCCCGCGCGCTCAACGAGGTCCTCTCTGCCGACTGGCGTGACCTGCGCGGCGTCGAGATCGTAAGCTTTGGCGTCAACTCCATCGCCGCCTCGCAAGAGGACGAGCAGATGATCAAGGACCTGCAGAAAGCCGCGGTCATGCGCGATCCCACCATGGCAGCCGCCAACATTGCCAGCGCCCAGAGCGACGCAATGCGCGCGGCAGCCGCCAACCCCAACGGCGCGATGGCAGGCTTTATGGGCATGGGCATGGCGGGTGGCATGGGCGGCATGAACGCCAGCCAGCTGTTCGCCGCCGGCCAGGCACAGCAGCAGGCCGCCCCGCAGCCGGCTCCGGCACCCACTCCCGCACCGGCACCCGCTGCCGCACCTGCGGCCGGCGCATGGACCTGCAGCTGTGGCGCCACCAACACCGGCAAGTTCTGCTCCGAGTGCGGCAGCCCCGCACCCGCCCCGGCACCGGCCAAGTGGTTCTGCCCCAACTGCGGTAGCGAAAACGGCGGCAAGTTCTGCAGCAACTGCGGAACACCCAGGCCCTAGCCCCTTTATCTGGTAATTGGCGGGGGTTCCGCCACCCCTGCATTTGCTTCTATGGGTTTCGTTCGATAAAGGAGGACACCATGAAGACAACGTTCAAAAAGTCCGTACTCGCATTTCTGACATGCGTCCTTGCGCTCGCCTTTGCCCTGACGGGCTGCAGCGGCGGCGGCAAAGACCCCAAGGCCAACTTCGTCGGCAGCTGGGAACTCTCGGGTGGAACCCTGGAGGGCGAAGAACTGACCGATGAGTACATGAAGATGCTCGAGGATTGGGGTGTGCACTGCGTCCTGATTCTCGATGAGGACGGTACAGGTGCCCTCGACCTGTTCCTTGAAGTCGTCGACCTTAAATGGGAGGCAAAGGACGCCACCACCGTAACCATCACCGCCGAAGACGAGTCGCATGACATGAAGCTCAAGGACGGCAAGCTCATCCTCGAAGAGGATGACGGCAATCTTGTCTTTACCAAGTCCGACAAGGACCTGTCCGGCACGGTGAAGAAGGATCGCGAGGCGGCCGAGAAGGAAGAAGAGATCGACGAGGCCGTCGAAGACG
Source organism: uncultured Collinsella sp. (assembly GCA_905208975.1). GTDB lineage: Bacteria > Actinomycetota > Coriobacteriia > Coriobacteriales > Coriobacteriaceae > Collinsella. The sequence continues at coordinate 11,019 of CAJLRE010000023.1, forward strand.
ACGACGTCCAGAAGATTGAAATCTCCCCCGCCGTCACCGTTGCCGATGACGACCTGTGCACCATCACCATCACCGAGAAGTTCAAGGACGAGTGGGACGACATCGGTTTTGTCGTCAACATCACCAACAAGAGCGACAAGGACCTGACCTTCTACGCCCCCAGCGGCAAGACCAACGTCAACGGCACCATGAAGGAACCCTGGTTCTCGGCTCACCTGATGCCCGGCACCAACGCCACCGAGGAATTCACGTTCTCGAGCGGCGAGCTTGACAGCCTTGACGACCTGGTCAACACGACCATCGGCATCGACGCCTACCTGACCGATTCCTACGAGGACGTCGCCTCCTACAGCGCAACCGTCGCGTAGCGGCACGTAACATCAGCCGCGGATTGGCGGACACATCCGCGCACACCAGACGGGGCCGCAGGAGATGATCCTGCGGCCCCGTCGCTTTATGCCGACAGCACTGCCCATACAAGCAGGCCGCCCGCCGTTTTTAGATGCGAAACGGTGGGCGGCCTATCCTTGCGGTGCCGGAACACGGGTGAGCGCGTCGATTACGGGCGCTCCATGTTGGGAACGATGCTACCCTCGGTCACCGCATGCACGGCCAGGCGCATGATGTTGTCGTAGCCGGTCTTGCTCAGGATCTCCGAGATGCGGCGCTTGATGGTGCCCTCACTCATAAACAGCTCGGCCGCGATCTCGCGACGACTCTTGCCCTCGCAGGCAAGGCGCAAAATCGATAGCTCGACATCGTCGAGGGCTGCTGTACCCGAAAAAATGCTCTCGGGCGGCTTGGGAAACGTGCAGTAGCCAGCCAACGTGGAGCGCATCACGGAGAACAGCTCGTCGATACCGACGTTCTTGTACACAAAGCTATCGACGCCCGCCTCGCGGGCCTGATCGACAAAGGTGATCTCGGGCATGCCTGTCATGATAATGATGCGACACTCGGGCAGCTGCTCCTTGATGCGTGCCGCCGCCACGATGCCGTTTGAATCGTGCTCGGTGCACACGTCCATCAGTATCATGTCCGGGCGCTCCTTGAGCGCGACACCCAAGGCCTCGGAGGCATCGGCGATCGCGGCAACGACGGCCATATCGGGCTGGTCGCCAACGGAGCGCGCCAGGCTCTCGCGCAGGATGGCCTGATCTTCGACAATTAACACGCGGATCATGAGTTTCTCCTTTGGGACGTGTCGCTAGCGTTAAGCGGAATGGATACCGTAAGCGTAAAGGGCGGGGTGGCGTGGACCTCTAGGCTGCCACCCAGATCTTGCGCGACATGCCTCATACCTGGGATACCCGTTCCATCGCGATACGATACGGGGGCCGGGGACCCGTCGTTAGAAATCGTCATGTGCGCGACGGCGTCAGCATCCGTCCTCTCCTGCCACAAGCGCACATGGACCCGATGCGCCTGCGCATGCTTGGTGGCGTTGGTCGAGGCCTCGCGGATAATCTGCAAAAAGGCAGCGGCGACACGCGCGTCCTCAGGCAGCGCACCCTCAACATCGATCTGCACGCTCACCAGGCCAAAAGCATGGACGATATCGCCCAGTTGCTCTGCCGGTTCGGTGTCGCCCCCGCTGCGCAGATCGGCAGCGATTGAGCGCAGCAGCGGGTCGATCTGCTCGAGCGACTCGTCGTCCAAGCGCCCCTCCTCCAAATAGCGATGAAGGATTGATAGGCGCTGGCCGATCACATCGTGAACGCGGGTGCGCATGCGCAGATAGGCCGCATTGTCGGCAACTTTTTTGACTTCTTCGATCTGGGCCTGGAGCTCTTGGCCCGCAAGCTCAAGCAGGTGATTGGCCTGCGCCAGGCGGTCATGCGCATGCGCATACTCTGTCACGTCCAGACCGATTATGCGCTCGAACGAACGGCCCGAGACCATAACGTCATCGCACACAAACAGGCGAATCTCGGCGGGAGAAACCTCGACCACCGCACGCGCCTCACCAAAGCGGTCCAGGTTGATCCGCACGCGGTTCTTACCGCCTTCGGGCATTTGCATGCTGAGCTTGCGCAGGTCGTTCCATGTACCGCTCATATCGCCTAGGTCGGTGGGCATATGAAGCTCCGCCAGGTTTTTGCGCATGCAGCGGTTCATGAGCAGTGGACGGCCCCTCGAGCCCAGATACAGGATGCCCACGGGAATCACGTTGATGGTTTCAATCGTCGAGAACGCGGTGATATCCTCTTGGCGGTTACGGACGTCCATCAAGAGCGCCGCGACGGAACGGAACAGGAAGAACGCTCCCGCTGCGATAAGGACAACGGCCCACACCGAGCCCATGGCAAAAACCACCGGCGGTGTCACGGCGCCAACAAGCAGCAGCTCGGCCAGCATGACAGGGCGACGATAGCGCACCATAAGGACCACGCCATAGGCAAAGATCGCGGCATTGAGCCACAGCACTCCGCCCATTGCCCTGGCGCAAACGTCAAGCGGCGCCACCAGATACGAGCCAGACGACGCGAATAAGATGAGCGCCGAAATCATCAGGTGAAGCACAAGGCTCGTCTCGTAGGCGCAAATCACCTTACGGTTATAGGACGAGCGGCGCGATGCGATGAGCGGGACGTGGATCATCTGCAGACACGCAGCCAGGGCAAAGACAACATCGAGCGCAACGATTTGGGGAAGGATGAACGAAATCTGCATCGTCACTCACCCGCCCTCGGCATCAAGACGATCATGCGCAGCTGGCCGGGCTCGCCCTCAAGGCGGTATGCCACGTTGCGCCCTTGCAGAGCGCTTTCGAGCTCTTGCGCAGCGGGCGTCTGCGAAAGATCTTCATCATCGTTGGAAAAAGCGTGGCGCGCAGCTCGACACTGCACCGGTCATGGTCGCCCAAGTGATACATAAGCGCCGGATGGTCGGTGGTGTAGGCAAAAAACGCAAAGTCATACACGCAGTCGTACAGGGCGCTTACCGTACTGGCGTGCATCGGGCGCCGTATGGCGATAATCGAGGCGCAATCGACATCGATGGTGCGTAGGTCACTTGCAAGCTCGTTGGCGATGAGCTGAATGCGGTCGCGGTCAAAACCGCTCTCCCCGTGCTGTGCCAACGTGAGCGACCCCTTGCGTTTGCAATAGGCGACGAGCATCTTGGCGCGCTGCAGCATGCGGTAACGCTCGTGCGAAGATGCCTCATCGGTCAACGGCGGCAGCGAGCTCAGCAGGTCGTACATCCCTTCGAGCGCACGGGCAAGCGCTTGGTCCACGTCTTGGACCAGTAAGGTCTCGGCCTCTTGGTCTGCCAAATGTGTCTTAAGGTCGTAGTCGGCGGCAAGCAGCTCATTTTGGCGTTGCAGCTCCATGCGACGATGCGCCAGTTCGCGATTGAGTTCGTTGAGCTCCGAGACGTCCTGGGCAAGGAGAGCCGATCCACCCAGCAGCGGAAAGGCGCGATACATTACATCGGGATCGGACGCCACGGCAAAGGCGTGAGCGTGCCCGTGCTCTTGGACCCGCAACTCCTCACGCACGCCTACCGGCATTGGCTTTGACACCGGCGTGACATAGACTTCCTGCAGGTCACGCGTTAGAACTTTGAGGTCAAGCGGCAAGGTGCCGAAAATACCGGCGATATCGTGGTACGACGGGATGACACCGCAATCGAGACAGATTTCCATCGCCACCACGCACAGGACGCAGTAGACAAGTGAAAAATTAAGCCTCCATGCCCAGGGCACACGCAGCGCATATGAAATGGCAAAGAACGCGCCGCCCAATAGGACAAGCGCGGCCGTGCCCGAGAAACGCTGAATACGAAAAGACGAGGACCGTCCTACCAAGATAAAAAAGGCAACGAAGTTAAAGGCTGTCCATACCAGAACGGTACCGTAGCCCCAACCATATGTGTAATCGTTGCTCCAGGTTCCACTCGATCGATCGAAATGGAAGACCTGCTGATGAACATCGTTAGTAAGCACAAAGCCGATAAGCAGGACAGCCATGACCCACAAAACGGTGCGGTACCGACGCCCCATACGATGCTGTTCCAAACCCGCGAGGCGCAGACCGCACAGCTGGTAAATCAGCGGAATGAGCGTCATGGGCACGTAGTACAGGTACCACAGCACGGTGGCATAGAACGGCGTGAACGACTTATATTTGAGGATGACCTCGATCATCCACAGGGCACAAATGGCGGCGATGGCAACAAGGCGGCGGCGCAAGACGTAGTCCAAGCAGCGTAGGTACGCCAACACACCCCAGATTGAAAATGCAATTGCGGCGACAAGCAGCGGGAGAGAGCTCGAGTGGACGAGCGCATCCACGACCTCTTCGGACACCTCGCTATAGGCGGGCACGGCGTTAGAAAGTTTGGGGTCGAAGGCGAACAGCGCCGGCAAGACTGCCAAAACCATGAGGAACAGCGCGGTGATGGCGCCGGCGATAGCAAAGACGCGGTGACGGTACACCCGATGTGTTATGCCAACAAGGAATCGCGGCATGGCGAAGAGCCTGCCGCCCCTGGGATCCGCCACGGGTGCGGATCGGGCGGCCGCGTGGCCGATATGTCGCTCGCAGGTACCCATAGTGCTTTTAGTGTACCGACAGGCGGGCCCAAAAAGCGGGCCACATGTCCCAAAATCCGCCGACGGCGAGGGACGTCGCCAGCGACTAGTCGTTTAAGAACGTCCCCAATGAGTGCTTTCACTTCTTTTAACAAAACGCCCGGCGGGCATTAACTGCTCGCCGGGCGTTTTGGTTAGGAAACTCTGAAGTTGAGTGTCTCGGCTTCCTTAGGACAGATCCTCACCATTCGTTTCAATGACATGCTTGTACCAGTGAAAGCTCTTCTTTTTGGAACGCTTGAGGGTGCCGTTGCCCGCATCATCGCGGTCGACATAGATAAAGCCGTAGCGCTTGGACATCTCGCCCGTGCCGGCAGACACCAGGTCGATCGGTCCCCAGGTGGTGTAGCCCAGCAGGTCAACGCCGTCCTCGGTCACCGCATCGCGCATCGCGGCGATATGCTGGCGCAGGTAGTCGATACGGTAGTCGTCGTTGATGGAGCCATCCTCCTCGACAACATCCTTGGCGCCCAGGCCGTTCTCGACCACAAACAGCGGCTTCTGATAACGGTCGTACAGGTCGTTGAGGGTGATGCGGAAGCCCAGCGGATCGATGGCCCAGCCCCACTGGCTCTCCTGCAGGTAGGGGTTCTTGGCGCCGGCGAAGGCGTTGCCCTGGGTGCGCTCGACATCGGGGTTATCGGCACCGGCGGAGCAACGGGTGCTGTAATAGCTAAAGCTGATGAAGTCGACGGTGTTGGCGGCCAGGATCTCGCGGTCCTCGTCCGTCATGCCCACATCGATGCCCAGACGCTCGAGCTTCTTGACGGCATAGGCCGGGTAGTAACCGCGGCTCTGAACGTCGACGAAGAAATAGTTGCTCTGGTTGTCAATCTGCGCCTGGCGCACATCGCCCGGACGGCAGCTGTAGGGGTAGTAGCTACCTGCGGCAAGCATGCAACCGATCTTGACCTCAGGGTCGATCTCGTGAGCGATCTTGGTTGCCCAAGCGCTGGCGACGAGCTCGTTGTGGGCGGCCAGGTACTCGACGGCCTCCTTGTTCTCGCCCTCCTCAAAGACCAGACCGGCACCCATAAACGGCAGGTGCAAGATCATATTGATCTCGTTGAAGGTAAGCCAGTACTTTACCAGGCCCTTGTAGCGGGTGAAGATCGTGGTCGCGAGGTTCTTGTAGAAGTCGATGAGCTTGCGGTTGCGCCAGCCGCCGTACTCCTTGATGAGGTGAATCGGGCAGTCGAAATGCGTGATGGTCACGAGCGGCTCGATGCCGTGCGCCTGACACTCGCGGAACACGTCCTCGTAGAAGGCCAGGCCGGCCTCGTTGGGCTCGGTCTCGTCACCGTTGGGGAAGATGCGGGTCCACGCCAGGCTCATGCGGAAGGTCTTAAAGCCCATCTCGGCAAAGAGGGCGATGTCCTCCTTGTAATGGTGATAGAAATCGATGCCGGTCTGCGCGGGGTAGTAATAGCCGTCCTCGAAGTCGAGCATCTTGCGCTGGCCGGAGACCACCGCATAGCGCTCGGGGCCGTGCGGCGCCACGTCCACGTTGGCCAGGCCGCGGCCATCCACGTCATAAGCGCCCTCGCACTGGTTGGCAGCCGTCGCGCCGCCCCACAGGAAGTCTTTACGGAAAGCCATACATCGATCCTTTCACACGCTGTTTGTCGTGGTTTCAGTATCCCCGTAAGCAGCGCGCTACTCAACGGCAACGACGCAGGCCGACACTTCTTTTCGCACACGGCGGCCCGGTAGCCGCCCCTGCTTGACACTTTCTGATACCGCCGCCCCAAACCACCACAAAGGGGACAGGCACCTTTGTGGTGGTTGGGGACGGTTTGTCTCGATCTGCAACAGGTAGGCAGCCAAAACCGGGCTTGGTGTTACAGATCGAGATTTTTGGGCAGCCCCCCGCAGTTTGTCTAAATCTGCAACAGGTAGAGACGATTTAGCCCGCTAGATGTTACAAATCGAGACGGAAGATGCTAGTCACAGGCGATGTCGAGGTTCTTGCCGACGAGGCCCACGTAGCCGCCCTCGGCAGCCTTGGGACTATCTGCGTGGCAGAGAACCCACTTGTCGGCCTTCCAGTAGCAGTAGCTGTCACCGGCCGCGAGCATGTCGGCCGCAGCCTCGGGGCGCGGGCCATTGGTGCCCGCCGGCAGCGCCACCATCACCTGGAAGCCGCCGTCGTCGACCATGCAGGGCGTGTAGTGGAGCGTGGTGTTGAAGACTTCGACGACCGTACCCGCCGGCACGCGGAACGCCTTGACGCACGCGGTGTCGAGCTTGCCGTCCTCGATCTCCCAGCGATGCGCCACGAGCAGGATAAAGTCGCGGGCGCCCAGGTTAAACTCGCTGGCGCGGTGATACTCCAGGCAGTTGAGCTGCGTGTTGTGGCCGTTGCACCAGCCGAGCTGGAAGGGGCGGCCGCCAAACATGAGAAAGCCCAGTTTGCCGGCATCCTTGACGCCCTCGAGCTCCGGCGCACTTGCTACGTACTTACTGCCCTCGGGGATGGGCGTGGCAGAGAGCGCCTCGAGCACGGGCGACGTGAGCTCGGACGGAACGTTATCCCAAACGTTGCCATAGGATTTGAACTCGGGATCGTTGACAGAGTAGATATGCATGTTCACTCCTGTTCGTTTATGTGACAGTACGAACATTCTAGAACAATCTCGTTCTGTTTTGAGTGCTCGATATGAAAAAGCGCCCCCACAAGAGTGGGAGCGCTTCTGGCGCAAACGCTATTCCTGCCAGCATCCTTATGCCTGCTGATAGTGCAGGTGCTTCTCGTCGATATTGGCCAGGTCGCGGTCGAGATAACGGCGCGCAAGCCAGTTTGCCATGGGGAGGTTCTGGTCCAGGTAGTTACCGCACTCCTCGGGAGCGGCACCGGGAACATCGCCCTCAAAGCCCGCGACAAACGCGAACAGCTCACGCACGAGCGGCAAGATCTCCTCGCTCGTCACCTCGCCAAATACGACGAGGTAAAAGCCCGTGCGGCAGCCCATGGGGCCAAAGTAGACAATGCGGCTCGACCACTCGGCATGATTGCGAAGGAACGTCGCGCCCAGGTGCTCGATGGTGTGGCACTCGGCCGTGTTCATGACCGGCTCCTTGTTGGGCGTGGTCAGGCGCAGGTCAAACGTGGTGACGGCGGCACCGGTCGCCGGATCGCGGTCGATGCGGCTCACGTACACGCCGGGCTCAAGCAGCAGATGGTCAACGGAAAAACTCGCGATGCGCTCCATGGCAGATCCTCTCGATAGTCAAATTGGGACGGGGCTCTTTTAGCTGGTTCGAATGGTCGCACCAATCATACCAGTCAAAAAAGCCCCGTCCCAAATGAGCTACCCGGGACGGGGCCCGAATGATTTTTTAATCCCCGTCCCAGAAAAATCATTCTAGGCAGTGTACGAGATGGTGGCGGCTACGGCGTGGCGCCAGCCGGTGATCTTTTTGGCGCGCTCGTCGGCGGTCATGGCAGGCTCCACGATGCCGCGGGCCCCATAGACGTCGACGACATCGCGCGTATACATGCCCAGCGCAATGCCGCAGGCCCAGGCCGCACCCAGGCCGCTCATCTCGTCGTTGCTCGCGATGCGGATAGGCGAGCCAACCAAGTCGCTCTCAAACTGCATCAGGTACGCATCGCGCGTGGGACCGCCGTCAACGCGAAGCTCGGCAAGTGCCGCGCCCGAATCCTCGACCATTGCGTCAATTACGTCAAAGATTTGATAGGCAATCGATTCGTCTGCAGCTTTTACGAACTCCGCGCGACCCGTGGTGCGCGTCATGCCAAAGACGCAGCCCTCGGCGTCACTCGCCCAGTGCGGCGCGCCCAAACCGGTAAACGCCGGCACAAAGTAGACGCGGCTCGCCGGATTGGCGGCGTAGCACAGGTCGGTAACTTCCTCGGGGTTATTGATGAGCTCCAGATCGTCGCGCAGCCACGTCTTGACGGCGCCGGCATAGCTCACGTTGCCCTCGAGCACGTACTCGGTCACGCCGTCCATGCGCCATGCGAGCGAGCTCGAAAGCCCGTGCGAGCTGGCAACGAACTCGTTGCCGACGTTCATCATGACCGAGCTGCCGGTGCCATAGGTCGCCTTGGCCATGCCGCGACTATGGCAGCCTTGGGCAAACAAGGCCGCGTGGCTGTCGCCGAGCACGCCGTGAATGGGCACGGGCGCCGGCAAAAAGCCGCCCAGATCCGTCGTGCCGAACAGGCCGTCGGAATCGGTCACCTGCGGCAGGCAGGCCACGTCGACGCCAAAGGCCTCGCACACCGGCTCGCTCCAGCAGCCACGGCGCAGGTCAAAGAGCTGCGTGCGGCTGGCGTTAGACCAGTCGCAGCGGAACTCCGCACCGCCCGTGAGCGTCCAGACCACCCAGGCATCGATGGTACCCAGGCACAGCTCGCCCGCCGCGGCAGCCTCGGCAGCAGCGGGAACGTTCGCGAGGATCCAGGCCATCTTGCCCGCCGGGTAGTAGGGCGAGAGCACCAGACCCGTCATGTCACGCACCAGCTCGGCCACACCCTCGCGCGCGGCCAGCTTGTCGCACAGCTCGCGGGCGCGGGCGCACTGCCACACCACGGCATCGCACAGCGGCTCGTCCGTCGTGCGGTTCCAGGCAACGGTGGTCTCGCGCTGGTTGGAGATGCCGATGCCGGCGATGTCGGCCGGATCGACCCCGGTCTCCTCCACCACAGCGCGCGCCACGGCCAGCACATTGGCGGCAATCTCGGCCGGATCATGGCTCACCCAGCCGGCCTCGTTGACAATCTGGCGATGCGAGCGGTCGGCACGATGAATCAAATGGCCGCCCTCGTCCACCAGCAGCGCCTTGGTGCCCTGCGTGGACTGATCGATCCCGATGATGTATTTACTCATGTACTCTCCTGTCTCCCCCGCCGATTCAAAAACTAAAACCCGACGGACAAGGAGCGAGCGGCCACCAAGTGCCGCAGATTGCCGTGAAAGAGGAGCGCCGCGTACTTTGCGTACGCAAGCGACGGTTTGAACGGCAAGGTGCGGTGCTTGGCGGCCGCGCAGCGTCTGTGTCTACTAGTTGCCGAGGAACTCGGCGACGGTCTTGGCAATGCCTTCGCCGGTGAGGCCGTAGTGCGCAAAGACCTCGGGGCTCGTGCCGGTGATGACCGGCGCGTCGGGCAGGCTCAGGCACTTGACCGGACGCGGGCAATGCTCGCCCACCACCTGCGCGACCATAGAGCCCAGGCCGCCGAAGGGGCTGTGCTCCTCGACCGTCACGACGGCGCGCGTGGCACCGGCAGCCTCGATCACGGCCTCGGCGTCGAGCGGCTTGACGCAGTACATGTCGAGCACCGTTGCCGAAATGCCCTGCTCGGCCAGCAGGTCGGCGGCATCCACGGCGTGGCGGACCATCTCACCGGTGGCGACGAGCGTCACATCGTTGCCGCGGCGAACCCAGGTGGCACGGTCCATCTGGAACGGACACTCGTCCTCGGTATACACGTCCTCGACCGGGTTGCGCCCCACGCGGATGTAGGCCGGCTTGTTATCGTTGACCAGGGCGCGCACGAGTTCGGCGGTCTGGAAGCGGTCGCTCGGCAGATACACGCGCATGTTGGGAATCGCGCTCATGGCGGCGATATCCTGCGCAGAGTGGTGGCTCATACCTAAGGCGCCGTAGGACACGCCGCCCGAGATGCCGATGAGCTTAACATTGGTGTTGGAGTACGAGACGTCGACCTTGCACTGCTCATACGAGCGCGTGGTCACAAAGGACGCCGGCGAGGCGGCCCAGGCCTTCTTGCCGCACGAAGCCATGCCGGCGGCGATGCTCACCAGGTCCTGCTCGGCAATGCCGACCTCGACGGACTGCTGGGGATACCGATCGAAGAACGGCGTGAGCGACGCGGAGCCGCGGGAGTCGGAGCACAGGACGACGATGTCCTTATCGGTCTTCGCGGCCTCGAGCAGCGTGTCGCAGATAACCTTGCGATTGGCGATCTTGTTAGCCATTGATGGCCTCCTTATGGGCAGCGAAATCGGCGATGATCTGGGCATATTCCTCATCGTTGGGCAGGTGATGATGCCAGGAGGCCTTGTCCTCCATAACGGGCGAGCCATAGCCCTTCACCGTGTTGAGGATGATGACCGTGGGCTTACCCTTGGTCTCGGCGGCCAGCGTCAGCGCGGCGTCGATGGCCTGGACGTCGTTGCCCGGAATGGAGAGCACGTTCCAGCCGAAGGCGGCCCAGCGCTCCTCCTGCGAGTCCTGCTTCATGACGTCCTCGGTGCTGCCGCTGATCTGCAGGCGGTTGCGGTCCACGAGCGCGCACAGATTATCGAGCTGGTAGTTGCCGCCGCTCATGGCGCCCTCCCAGACCGAGCCCTCGGCAAGCTCGCCGTCACCCATGATGGTGTAGACGCGGTAGTCGCGGCCGTCCATCTTGCCGGCAAGCGCCATGCCCACGGCCACGGGCAGGCCATGGCCCAGCGAACCGGAGTTCATCTCGATGCCCTTGAGCTTGTTGTTGGGGTGACCGATGTAGGGGCTGCCGAACTTGGAGAAGCGGGCCTTGACGTCGTCGAGGTCCAGATAGCCCTCGTGGCAGAGCACCGCGTAGTAGGCCTCCATGGCGTGGCCCTTAGAGAGCACGAAGCGGTCGCGACCGGGATCGTCGACGGTCTCGGGCGAAATGTTGAGGTGGTTGGCGTAGAGGGTCATGAGGGCGTCGATCACCGACATGTCGCCGCCGATGTGGCCGCCGGCGCCAGCCATGATGATATCGACGCAATCGCGGCGAAGGTCCCAACGCAGGGACTCAAGCTCTTCGATAGTTGCCATTTCTACTCTCCTCGCAGGTAGGCTTTGACGTCTTCTTCAATCGGGTCGTACAGGTCGGGGGCAATGCCGATGTACTTGCACGCCTCGTAGAGCACCGGCACCACGTTGGCGTGAATGGCGACGCAGTGGTGGATGTAGGGGCCCTCGACGATCTTGGCCTCGAGGCGCTTGAGATTGTCGACCTCGACCCACAGGTAGGTGCCCATGCCGGCCGGGCCGTCGATGCCGCGGGCGTTGCCCAGCAGCAGCGAGTACTCGCCGTTGTCGCCGTCAAAGCGGGCAAGGGTGAGGTCGCCGTGCTTGGCCTCGGCCGTCAGCGCGCCGGGGTGATCGAAGGCCAGCGGGTAGGTGAGCTTAGGCTTGACGGCCGCACAGCTGCAGGGCCAGGGGCCGCAGTGCTGCAGCAGCTCGCCGTTCTCGTTATCGGGATGGCGCACGGTCCAGTCGGCGAACATGCCGCGGTGACGGCCCAGGTCGGCCGCCTCGACCATCAGCGCGGTGATGGCGCCGTGGATATCGGTCTCGCACACGACGGGGATACCCATCTCGTTGAGGATGGCGTTGGCGGCGCAGGGCATAATGCCCAGCTCGTCCTGCAGGGCGTTCCAACACTGGATGGCGCCGGCGTTGCAACCGTACTTCTCGACCAGGCGCTTCATGGCGATGGCGAGCCCTGCGACCGCGGGGACCTTGTCCTCGGGGATGCAGATCTCAAAGCTGTCGGTGATGTGGGCGAGCATGGCGTTCATGGCCTGCTCGTCGGCCTGGGCATCGCGCACGGCCTGGACAAGCTCGGTCATGGGGATGGGCGAAAGCTGGATATTGAACTTTTCGAGCAGCTCACCCTCGTTGCACATCGTGGACCAGAAGTCGAACGGACGGGTGGCCATCTGCAGAATGCGGGTGTGCTTGAAGGTCTTGACCACGTTGCACACAGCCAAGAAGTCCCAGACGCCGCGCTCGAACTCGGGGTCGGTCAGGCGGCAGTTGGTCATATAGGTGAAGGGAACCCGGAAGCGGCGCAGGACCTTGCCGGTGGCGAACAGGCCGCACTGGCTATCGCGCAGACGGGTGCCATCGGGCTCGGGGCGCTCGTCGCGCGGGCCCCACAGCAGCACGGGCAGGCCGAGCTCGCGGGCAAGGCGGGCGCAGACATACTCGGTGCCAAAGTTGGCGTGGCACAGCATGATGCCGTCGACGCCCTCGGCGCGGAACTTCTTGACGATAGGCTCGATATGGCTGTCGTCGAACAGCAGGCCCTCGTCGTTGATGTCGTCGATATCCACAATCTCGACGCCGATCTCGCGCAGGCGATCAGCCGTCAGACCGCGATACTTGATCGCGTCCGGCGCGCTAAAGATACTGCGGCGCGTGGGCACAAAGCCGAGCTTGATCTTGTCCATGTACGTCCTCCCCTAGTCACATGTTCAGTAAACAGACGCATGTTTCGTTTTGTTATGTTTACTAAATGTTTTACTCTTTTGTTTAAAAGTTTAGCGCGAAAGTCTCGTAAACGGTAGAGAAATCAGCCTAAACGGTATGTAAACAATCTGAACATACAAGGGCAACAAAAAGAGGGCCCCGAAGGACCCTCTTTTGAATAGCGCTATGTTTACTGCCCTAGCGAGCTTTGGCACGCTGCAGGCGATGCCGTCTCCGCCTAGATCTCGCGCACGCTCTGGCGCTCGACAAAATAGGTCGACACAGCCGTTTTGCAGGTGTAGCTCTTGGGATTGCGGATGTTGCCCACCAGGCGGCGCACCGCGATCTCACCCACCTCGTGCTTGGGAACATGCACCGTGGTGAGCGGCGGGTTGGAAAAAGCGCCCAGAGATAGGTCGTCAAAGCCGATGATCGAGACATCCTCGGGCACGCGAATGCCGTGCTCGTTGAACGCGCGCATGGCACCCACGGCGAGCACGTCGTTCTCGGCAAAGAAAGCCGTCGGCAGGTCGTCGTGCGAGGCATTGTCGAGCCACGCGCCCATGTCGCGATAAGCGCCCTCGAGCGTGGTGCCCAGCGTGACGCGCCATGCCGGATTGGCCTCGAGGTCCGCATCCTCAAGCGCTTGGCGATAGCCGCGCTCGCGGTCCTTAAAGTTGCGGATACGAAGGTCGCCCGCCAGATAGCCGATTTGCTTGTGACCTTTCTCGATAAGGTAGTCCACGGCACGCAGCACCGAATCGGTATTGGCAATGACCACGGCATCGAAGTACTGGCGGTCGCTCCAGCCATCGAGCACGATCAGGTGGGCGGCGGCGTTAGCGAACAGGGCGTAGTCCTCCTCGCCCAACTCGGTGCCCATCAGCACGATGGCGGCAGACGGGTCGGCGATCAGGCCCTCGACCTGCGGACGCACGGCGTCTAGGTCGCTAAAGTCGAGCGAGACAAAGCTCGTGCTCATGCCGTGGCGACGCGCCTGGCGCTCCACGCCCTCGATGACCGCGGGGTGGAAGGTGCTCTCGTCCAGGATGGCGCCCGTCTTGCGCGCGAGCACAAACTGGATGCTCTCGAGCTGCGTCGACTGCTGATAGCCGAGCGACTGCGCGCACTCCAGGATGACTTTGGCGGTCTCCTCGCTCACGCTGCGCTTGCGGTTGAGCGCGTTGGACACGGTCGCAGGCGAAAAACCGGTGATGCGGCTGATCTCGCGAACACTTGCTTTGGCCATTGTTCCCCCTAGTAACGGTCGCGGTCGAGCATCGTGGCCTGACCGCCCCGTGACTCGACAACTAAACGACCGCAAATTCAATCTAAACAGAATAGTAAATGTTTAATAGCTAGTTTAGCCTGTTGTCAAGCGAAGCGACGCGACTATTCCCCCAACGGGCGTATTTACTCGGTAGCTAATCTGGAACGGGGCACAGAAACCGTTTAGCCAAGGATGCGAGCCATGCGTGCCTTAAACTCCGCGAGGAAACGTGGGGCGTCCACGGTGAGCGCCACGAGCGCGCTCTTATCTGGATCGGACAGACGGTGCTCGTCGCAGATGGTGCGGCCGCGATACTCGCCCAGCAGGTCGACACGCAGGTTACAGCCGAGCGCACCCACGAGCGTGGGATCAATCGCCACGGCAA
>CAJLRE010000024.1 GCA_905208975.1 uncultured Collinsella sp.
GCGAAAGCCTTGCCGTGGCGAGCCTCGTCGCGAGCCATCTCGTGCACGGTGTCGTGGATGGCATCGAGGCCTGCGGCCTTGGCGCGCTTGGCAAGATCGGTCTTGCCGGCGGTGGCGCCGTTCTCGGCCTCAACGCGCATTTCGAGGTTCTTCTTGGTGGAGTCGGTCACGACCTCGCCCAGGAGCTCAGCGAACTTGGCGGCGTGCTCGGCCTCCTCGTGGGCAGCCTTCTCCCAGTACAGGCCGATCTCGGGATAGCCCTCGCGATGAGCGACGCGAGCCATGGCCAGGTACATACCGACCTCAGAGCACTCGCCCTCAAAGTTGGCGCGCAGATCGGCAACGATGTCCTCGGAGACGCCCTCCATCTTGGCGACGCCCACGACGTGCTCGGCAGCCCACTCGAGCTGGCCCTCCTCCTGCTTCAGGAAGCGAGAGCCGGGAACGCCGCACTGGGGGCACTTGAAATCCTCGGGCAGCTGGTCGCCGTCGAACTCTTCCACATAACCGCAAACGGGGCAAACAAACTTCATGATTCGATCCTTTCGATCGATGGCGATGGTGCGCTCGTCCGGTCCCGTAAGGGCCCTCTCCGGACGTGCGTCTTGACGGGTTCTATTATCCATAAATGAGACCGAATGTGAAGCCTATTAGGAATGATTTTTAATAAAACAATTTAAGCATGTGTAGATGTTGATTGATTAACGATTGCTAGACCTCGTGCGACCTCCGATGAGTACAATCGGTCGAGCAAATGTTGACCAATCAACAAATGAAGGAGCTTCCTTTATGCATCTAGCCCGCCGCGCCTGGTGCCGAACGTATCAAACGGTTTTTCGCATCGCATTGCCGGTGCTGCCCTATACCGAGCCACGCATTTTAGAGCACGCTGAGGAAGTGCCCGCAGTGCTTCAAAAGCGTTCAATACACCATGTTCTTATCGTGACAGATCCCGGCATTGCCCGTCTGGGGCTCACGGCACCGCTCGAGACAGCGCTCGCGTCCAAGGGAATTAGCGCTGCGGTCTATGCCGAAACGCGTGCGAACCCCACGGTCTCAAACGTGGAGGAAGCGGCATCTCTGTATCGAGAGAGCGCCTGCCAGGCCATTATCGGCTTTGGCGGCGGTTCGGCCATGGACTGCGCCAAGGGCGTGGGCGCGCGCATCGCGCAGCCAAAGAAGCCCATCAACAAGATGCGCGGCCTGTTGCGTATCCATCGTCGCCTGCCGCTGCTCATCGCCGTTCCCACCACGGCGGGCACGGGAAGCGAGGTCACGCTTGCAGCGGTAATTACCGACGACGAGACGCACTACAAGTATCCCATTAACGACTTTGTGCTGATCCCGCGCTTTGCGGTGCACGACCCCGAGTTTACGCGCGGCCTGCCCGCCTCCATTACGGGGCAAACGGGCATGGACGCCCTGACGCATGCCGTCGAGGCCTTTATCGGGCGCAGCACCACGCCCTATACGCGCAAGATGGCGCGCCAGGCGGTGCAGCTCATCCACGACAATTTGCTCGAGGCCTATGAGTGCGGTGGCAACATGCGTGCGCGCCGCAATATGCTTTCGGCGGCGTATAAAGCGGGCGTTGCCTTTACGCGCTCTTATGTTGGATACGTCCATGCCATCGCGCACAGCCTGGGCGGGCGTTACGGGATTCCCCACGGCTTGGCCAACGCCATCATCCTGCCGCACATGCTTCGCGCCTATGGCGAAGCTGCTGCTCCCAAGCTCGCCGATCTCGCCCGCATGGCCGGCATTGCGCCGGCTAATGCGCTGGACAACGTGGCTGCTGAGGCCTTTATCGATTGGGTCGACCGCATGAACGCCGCCTTGGGCATACCCAAATATGTGACGGGCATTCGCCGCTCCGACATTCCTGAGATGGCGGCGCATGCCGATGCCGAGGCCAATCCCCTGTACCCCGTTCCGCTTTTAATGGACCGTTTGGAGCTCGAGCATATGTACGAGGTCGTTGCGGGTGGTATGTTTGAAGACGAGAACTAGGAGGGCCCATGAACACCGAGGAAATCGCGCGCATCGTTGCCGATCAGCGCGCCTACTTTAAGACGCACGCCACGTTTGATGTCGATGCTCGACGTCGTGCGCTCGTGAGTTTACGCGATGCGGTGCGGGCCCACGAGGCCGATATTGCCCATGCGCTCAAGACCGATTTGGGTAAGTCACATGACGAGGCGTATATGTGCGAGATCGGCACCTCGCTTTCCGAGATTCGACATCAGATTGCGCATGTGGCCCGATGGAGCCGTGCCCACTTGCGCCCGTGCGACCTCGCCAATGCTATTAGTGTGTGCAAGACGCAGTCCGTGCCCTATGGCGTCACACTCATCATGGCTCCGTGGAACTACCCGTTTTTGCTGACGCTCGAGCCGCTCGCTGGCGCTCTTGCCGCGGGCAACACCGTGGTCATCAAGCCGAGTGCCTATGCTCCGGCATCGAGCGCAGTGCTCAAGCAAATCTGCGAAGAAGCGTTTGATTCGCGCCTGGTGGCAGTTGTCGAAGGCGGGCGCGCCGAGAACGAAGCGCTGCTCGACGAGTGCTGGGACAAGATTTTCTTTACCGGTAGCGTTCCGGTCGGCAAGCTCGTTATGGAGCGTGCAAGTAAAAACCTTACGCCCGTGACGCTTGAGCTGGGCGGAAAGAGTCCCTGCATCGTGGATGCGACGGCTAACTTGAAGGTCGCGGCACGCCGTATCGCCTTTGGTAAATGGCTCAACGTGGGGCAGACCTGCGTGGCGCCCGACTACCTGCTGGTCGATACGCGCGTGCACGACGAGCTGCTGGGTCTCATCAAGGAGGAGGCCCGCCGTATGTTTGGAGAGCATCCGCTCGATAACGAGGATTACGGGCATATCGTCAACGCCAAGCATTTTGCGCGCGTGCGCGGGCTGATCGATCCCGATAAGGTCGTGCTTGGAGGCGCCGCGCGCGAGGCTTCGCTCAAGATCGAGCCGACGATTTTGGACGGCGTGTCCCCCGATGACGCCGTGATGCAAGAGGAGATTTTCGGCCCCATCTTGCCGGTGCTGTCGTTTGAGAGCCTAGACGAGGCCGAGACGTTTATTACGGATCGTCCGACGCCGCTGGCCCTGTATATCTTTAGCCAAGACCGTGAGGTTCAGCAGCGCTTTGTGCGTTACGTGTCCTTTGGTGGTGGCTGTGTTAATGACACCATTATGCATTTGGCCACGAGCCATATGGGCTTTGGCGGCATGGGGGCGAGCGGTATGGGACAGTACCATGGACGCGAGAGCTTCGATACGTTTAGCCACAAGAAGAGCATCGTGAACAAGGCAACGTGGCTGGACGTGCCGTTTCGCTATGCCCCTTACGCAAGCTGGAAGCACAAGTTCGTGCGCATGTTTGTGCATTAGAATCAGATGACATAGGGATAAACAAAGTGGCCGCCCCCGCGTAAGCGAAGACGGCCATTTCTCACGATGAAAACGTGTATCGGAGTTGGCAAGACCCGCTGCCACGGGTGCCATCCGTGTTCCTATCTTATCTGCAAGCGTTCCGTTGCGCAAGCGTTGCGGCAAACGATTGAAAGACGCAGACAGGATGAATTTGTGTCCGCACGGGCCCGTAGACTTCTCAACTACGTTGTGGATGCTCGCTAATCGGTAATGGAGGCGCACGTGTTTGATGACGATGACCTGTTCGATCTGACAGACGATCCGTTTGAGTAGGATATGCTACTCGATGACGATGAGTTGGAGCAGGACCGTAAGAAGCAAAAGGATAAGAACGCCCGGGGTAAAGGTTCGAATAAAAAGGACAAGCGTCGCCGAGGTCTGTTCGGCGGGCTCTTTGGGTGACTGTCTCATCGCCGCGTCTGTATACTAAACAGGTCTTATACGCGTTGCGAAATGAGGACAGAGACGATGATGTGGTTTACCGCCGACCTGCACCTGGGCGATACGAATATCTTGCACGACATGGATCGACCGTTTGATTCAGTCGAGGAGATGAACCGCAAGGTCATCGATGCCATCAATGAGTGCGTGGCTGTGGACGACCGCCTCTATATCTTGGGAGACTTTACCTATCGTTTGCCCCTGGTGGAGGCGGTGCGCCTGCGCGAGCGCATCGAATGTCAGAACGTAACGCTCATCCGCGGTAACCATGACGACGACTGGGAAGATCCAGACGCGCCGCACATTTGGGATGAGGTGCGCGATTATCTGGAGGTCGCCCCCGGTTACGCTAAGGGCCATCGCCTGGTAATGAGCCATTACCCCATGCTCAGCTGGAATGGCAAGGCGCGCGGCGCCATCATGCTGCACGGGCACATTCACAGCAGGGGAGACCGCACCAACGCGCGCAATCGCGATCGCGAGCGCCCAGTCCTTCGCTACGACGTTGGCCTCGATGCCAACAACTACAAGCCCGTTAGCCGCGACCAGATCCTGGGCTTCTTTGGACTCTAGCTGTAAGTGCAGGTAGAATGAACGCGCCGCGCGGATGGTCTGCACGGCGCGTTTTAGTAGGAGCGATGATTCCATGAGGGCTATCCAGCGCATTAACCACAACGCTGCCATCTGCGAAGATGGCGCGGGGCGTCAGCTTATCGCGCTGGGCCGCGGTATCGGCTTTGGCGATATGCCGCATGAGGTCGACCTGGATGTCATCACGCGTACCTTTTACGGCATCGATTCAAAGTACCTGGCGTTTATCGATGAGGTCGACCCCGAGGTGCTGGAGTCTTCTGCTCAGCTGGCCGATATCGCGACCGGACAGCTTTCGTACGAATTGAGTCCTAACCTTCCCATTACATTGGCAGACCATATTCAGTTTGCCATTAAGCGCGCCCGCGAACACATGGTGGTGTCGTTGCCGCTTGAGCGCGATCTTGAGCAGCTGCATCCCATCGAATACCGCTTGGGCGAGCTGGCTGTTCGCGGTATCCAGAAGAGCTTTCATGTGCGCATGCCCCGAAGCGAGGCCGCGGGCATTGCCATGTCGATTGTCAACGCATCGGTTAAGCCGAGCGAGCGGCGCGTGCTTGCCGAGCAGCACGAGGAGCGACTGCTCGATATGACGGTCGTGATTATTCAAGAAGAGTTGGGTGTGACGGTCGATCGCTCGTCGTTCGCCTTTGCCCGCTTTGCCACTCATGTGCGCTATCTGCTCGACCGCGTGGCAAAGAAAGAGCCGATCGATACCGAGAACTCCGGTCTTTACGACGTGCTCGTGGAGCAGTATCCGGCGGCATCGCGTTGCGCTCACCGTGTCGACGATCTGATTCAAGAGACCTTTGGCGAGCCATTGGCCCAAGAGGAGCTCGTCTATCTGATCATGCATGTGAATCGCGTGGCTTCTGTCCACTCGGATAAATAGGCTCTCTGGTATTTCCTTTCCGTCATGGCGACCGTTCGCGGGTCGTTTGCTACCGTTCGTCGGTAATCTGAGCCGCAACGAACGCATCTGCCGCATATACTCGCCGTGTGTTGGGTGTTACTCACGGCGCAGCTCCGAGAGGCACTACCGATTCTGCCGAGACCATAATTGGGTCTCTGTCGGTTGTGCGCGGGGCTTTTTTCATGTCGATCCACCCGGGAATCACATGCAAATCAATCTCTTGCCAACTGGTATCGCGCGCTGCGCAGGCGCGAGCGGAATCGTGCGTCTTGGTGCCGTGAAGTCCCACGGCCTTTAGTTGGAAGAGAAGGGATTCGACATGACTGTCGATAACAAGAAGATTGCCGAGGACGTGCTCGCTGCCGTCGGCGGCGCCTCCAATGTGACGAACGCGACGCACTGCATGACCCGCTTGCGTCTGAACCTCAAAGATCAGTCCATTCCCAATGATAATGAAGTTAAGAAGATCAAGGGTGTGTTGGGCGCACAGTGGTCTGGCGGCCAGTATCAGGTCATCATTGGCCAGAACGTGCCGAAGGTCTATGACGCCGCCATTGCGCTGGGCGTCAAGGGCGAAGGCTCCATTGACGAGAACCTCGATGACGGCACCAAGGAGCCACTGACGGTCAAGACTGCGGGCAAGAAGGCCCTTAACTACCTGTCCAAGACAATGTGCATGACGATCCCCATTATCATGGGCGCCGCCATGTTCCGCACACTTGCCGTACTTTGCGGCGACGGCATGCTCGGTATCTGGTCTGCAGATTCTGACATCTACAACTTCTTCTACAACTGGATTTACAACGCCGGCTATTTTTTCCTCCCTGTCTATCTGGGTTGGGCTGCCGCAAAGCAGCTCGGCTGCAGCCAGCCGCTCGGCATGATGCTCGGCGGCGTGCTCATTGCCCCCGAGTTCATGACGTTGGTCAACGCCGCTGCGGATTCTGGTGCTACGACCACGATGGTTTACGGCGTGCTCCCGGCTCAGCTGAACAACTATTCTGCGACCGTGCTTCCCATGCTGCTGTCTATGCCGGTGCTGATGGTCGTCGAGAAGTTCATGAAGAAGATCATCCCCGACATGCTCTCCACGGTGTTTGTGCCCGTGTGCACCATGGCTGTGATGACCCCCGTTTCCCTGTGCGCCCTAGCTCCGATTGGTTCCATTCTGGGCGACCTGGTCGGCAACTTTATGTTCGGCCTCGGAAACGCTGGCGGCATCGTCACGATCCTCTCCCTCGTCGCCATTGCCGCGCTTTGGGAGTTCCTGGTTATGACCGGTATGCACCAGGTTCTGATTGCCCTCGGCATTGTGCAGGTGCTCACCTCAGGGTCTGACTCCTGCGTTATGGTCGCGGGTGCTATCGCTCAGTTCGCCACGTGGGGCATGGCCTTCGGTGCCTTCCTGCGCCTTAAGGAGGTCGACGAAAAGGGCGCTATGCTTGGTTTCTCGCTCTCCGGCATTGTCGGTGGCGT
Source organism: uncultured Collinsella sp. (assembly GCA_905208975.1). Classification (GTDB taxonomy): domain Bacteria; phylum Actinomycetota; class Coriobacteriia; order Coriobacteriales; family Coriobacteriaceae; genus Collinsella. The sequence continues at coordinate 6,862 of CAJLRE010000024.1, forward strand.
GACGGAGCCCGCGCTGTATGGCTGCGGCTTTAAGTATACTCGCTGCCTGGGTGCCATGGTCGCGGGCGGCGCTATCGGCGGCCTGATCGCGGCTCTCACTAATGTGACCACGTATGTTTTGGGCGCAACTAATATCCTAGGTATTACAGGTTATGTTGCAGGCGGAACTGCTAATCTCGTATGGGGCTGCGTTGCATCGGGCACTGCATTTGTTGCCGCCGCTGCCATCGCCTACTTCTTTGGCTTTACCAAGGAGCAGCTCGACGAAGACGCTGCTGCCGCCAAAGCCTAAAGCATCCGTTCGGTAGGACAATTATCTGGGGCACTTGGCTGCGCTTCAAGTGTCCCTTTCCGTAGATGGGGGTCAATATGAAGCAATTGCTCATTCGTGCCGACGATATCGGTTATTCGTATGCCGTTAACCTGGGGATTGCCCGCAGTATCAATGAGGGCCTGGTGCGCTCGGCGGGACTTATGCCCAATATGCCCGAGGCCGAGCGTGGCTGGTCGCTCGTGGCGGATGTCGGCATTGCGGTGGGTCAGCACACCAACGTGTGCCTGGGCAAGCCGTGTGCCGACCCGGCGCTCATTCCGAGCATGCTCAACGAGAACGGCGAGTTCCATAGCAGCCGTACCTTCCGCGATCATTTTAAGCGCGGCGAGGAGTTGATAGACTTCGACGAGGCCTGCATCGAGATCCGCGCGCAGCATGACCGCTTTGTCGAGATCGTGGGCCGCGAGCCCGATTACTTTGAGGCCCATGCCGTCATGAGCAAAAACCTTAACCGAGCGATCTCGGCGGTTGCTCAGGAGCTGGGCCTTAAGGAGCAAAAGGCGAGCTTCGACCCCGCGGCTGTGGTGCATTGCGGAGATACTGATCTGCGCATGGTGATGCGCTCGATGGAGCCGGGCTACGAGCCCAAAGAGGCAATCATGCAGACGGTTCGCGAGATGGTGGACGGCGAGACGGTCGTCTTTGTGTGCCATCCGGGCTATCTCGATCGTTTTATCTTGGAGAACAGCTCGCTCACGACCGACCGCACCAAGGAAGTCGATGCGCTGATTGACCCCGAGCTTCGCACTTGGCTTGAGTCTCAACCTGATCTTCGCCTGATCGACTACCGCGACCTGTAAGGACCCAAGTCACCACAAAGGGGACAGTCGCCTTTGTGGTGGTTCTGGCGCCGTTGCCATTATGGCGGCGGCGTCTTTTTTGTCCGTGCGGCGCGGTAGAGTGTAGGCGGTTGAAATTTGCGTCCATCGAGGAGCTGCCATGAACGAGATCAAGTGCCCGCATTGCGGCGAAGTTTTTAAGGTCGATGCGTCCGGTTATGCGGATATCGTCAAGCAGGTGCGCGATGCCGAGTTCTCGCGCGACCTGGATGAGCGCGTGAAGGCGGTCCAGCGCGAGGGCGAGCAGGCACTGGAGCTTGAGCGCTCGCGCTCGACGGCTGCTTTGCAAAAGGCAGAGTCTCAGCGCGACGCTCAGCTTGTCGAGCAGAAGAACGCTGCAGCTCAGCAGCTGGCACAAGAGGTTGCCAAGCGCGATGCTGAGCTTGCCGAGCTGCGCGCCAAGCTCGAGGGCGCTGCCACAGAGCGCGAGAGTGCAAGTCAGCGCGCGGCGGTTGAGGCCCGTGCCGATGCTCAAAAGGAAAACGCCGAGCTTCAGCGAGAAATCGACAATCTGCGTGCGCAGCTGGAACGCAAAGATGATGAAGCCAAGCTCGTCGAGTCGGCGGCGCGCAATGCTGCTCAAAACGATTTAGCCACACGCGATGCGCAGATTGCCGAATTGCAGGCAAAGCTCTCCGCGGCGGATAAAGCCCAGGAGATGGCGCTTGCTGCTGCTGCGGCCGAGTCGCAGCGTGAGCTCGAGGCCGCTCGCAGCGAGGCCGAACGTACGCTTGCTGACTATCGCGCGAAGGTTCAGGAGAAGTTTTCCGTCGCAAAGGCTCAGTCCGAGCAGGAGGCCGAGGGTCTGCGTGCTCAGCTGCGCGAACAGGAACTGACGGCCAAGATGAACCTATCGGCGGCGGTCGCCGCGGCGGAGCGTGAGCGTGACGAGGCCCGCGCCAAGCTCACGAGTGAGCTGGCGGTGCGCGATTCACGCGAGGAGCAGGCCAAGGCGGCACACGAGCTCGAACTTGCGCAGACCAAGCGCGCGAACGAGGAACTGATTCGCTACAAGGATGAAGAGATTGAGCGCCTTAAGGACATGAAGGTCCGCCTGTCCACCAAGATGGTGGGCGAGTCGCTCGAGCAGCACTGCGAGACCGAGTTTAACCGCCTGCGCATGACGGCGTTTCCCAACGCGTATTTCGAGAAGGATAACGATGCATCCGAGGGTACCAAGGGCGACTTTATCTTCCGCGAGTGTGACGAGAGCGGCAACGAGATCATTTCGATCATGTTCGAGATGAAAAACGAGAACGACGAGACCGCGACCAAACACAAGAACGAGGATTTCTTTAAGAAACTCGATCACGATCGCCGCCAGAAAGGCTGCGAGTATGCGGTGCTCTGCACCCTGCTGGAGCCCGAGAGTGACCTCTATAACGCGGGTATCGTCGACGTGAGTTACCGCTATGAGAAGATGTACGTGATCCGCCCGCAGTTCTTCATCCCCATGATTACGCTCCTTCGCAACGCCGCTATGGGTTCGCTTCGCTATAAGCAGGAACTGGCGGAGTACAAACAGCAGAATATCGATGTCACGAACTTCGAAGCCAAGATGGAGAAGTTCAAGGATGGCTTCTCGCGCAACTACAACCTGGCGAGCAAGCAATTCGAGTCGGCAATCAAGGAGATCGATGCCGCCATTAAGCAGCTCGAGAAGACCAAGGACGACTTGCGCCGCAGCACCGAGAACCTACGCTTGGCCCACAACAAGGCCGATGAGCTTACCATTCGCAAGCTCACATGGGGCAACAAGACCATGAAGGCAGCGTTTGACGAGGCACGCGAGGCTGCGCCAGAGACAAACGAGGAGCCAGCCGAGGCGGATTCGTATGAGGTCGAGGATGCCGAGTAAGGCATAGCGGATAGTGAAAAAGCGGGGCTGCTGGCGATGTTGCCAACAGCCCCGCTTCGTTTCGTCCCAATATGCTTGGCTAATCCTCGAGCAAATCCTCGATAAAACCGACGCGGTAGTTCTTGAAGATGACCTCGCCACCGTCTTGCGTGGCGTCCAGATCGACATCGCCCATGATGCCAAAGTCGTGGTCGCCGTCCTCGTCGGCAAAAATCTGGTGCACGTGCCACACGTGGAGCGCCTTCTCGTCGGACTCGTCGATCGAGAACATAGCAGAGGAGCGCGCGTCGCCGTCGGTGAGAATCTCCTCGTGCTGCTCGTGGTAAGCGTCGAGTGCTTTTTGCCAGCGGATCTCGCTCATGCCCCAGTCGTCGTCGAGTTCGCCCAGGTCGCGAACGTGTCCGCGGGCGGCAAGGGTCACGCGGCGGAAGAGCGCGTTGCGCACCAGCAGCGTGCAGCCGCGGCGATCCGCCACGACCTCGTCGATGCCCTGCGGCGGCGCGGCGTCGAGGGCTGCCGGGTTGCCGGCGTTCTCCCACTCGTCCACCAGGCTCGAGTCGACCGAGCGCACCACAAAGCCCAGCCACGAGATAATGTCGCGCAGGCGCTCGTCGCGCTTCTCGATGGGCACGGTGCGGTCGAGTGAACGGTAAGCCTCTGCCAGGTAGCGCAGCAAAATGCCCTCGGAGCGGGCGATGCCGAGCTTTTGAATGTAGCCCTTAAAATCGCTCGCGCTCTCCAGCATATCGCGCAGAACGCTCTTGGGAGAGAGTTGGTAGTCGTTTGCCCAGGGTACTTCCTGGCAGTACTTGTCAAAGGCGGCGTCGAGCAGGTCCTCAAGCGGCTTTTCGTACGTGACGTCCTGAATACGCTCCAGGCGCTCCTCATACTCGATGCCGTCGGCCTTCATCTCGGCCATAGCGCGATCGCGCGCGGCACGCTCCTGTGCGCGCAGCACCTGTTTGGGGTCCTCGAGCGTGGCCTCGACCATCGAGATCAGATCCATGGTATAGGTCTCGCTCTCGGGATCGAGCAGCTCCAGCGCGGCAAGCAAAAACGGTGAGAGCGGCTGATCGAGCGCAAAGTCCTCGGGCAGGTCGACCGTCAGCGCGTAGTCGATGTCCGGCGCGGCATCAGCCGGAGCGTCGGGTGCGGGCGGTACCTCGGTGCGCACGACGACGCCGGAGTCGATGAGCGTGGCGAAGATTTCGTCGGCGCGAACCTCGAGCTTAGCCTTTTCCTCGGGAGTCTGCAGGCTCGTCTCGATGAGGTCGTGTACGCGGGCGCGGGCGTCGCCGCCCTGCTCGACCACGCTAATCACCATGGAGTGTGTGATGCGAAGGCGCGGCTTGAGCGTTTCGGGCTGCGTCTCGATCAGGCGCTCAAAGGTCTGCTTGTTCCAGGTGACAAAGCCCTCGGGGGCCTTCTTCTTTTTAATCTTGCGGAGCTTCTTGGGGTCGTCGCCCGCCTTGGCCATGAGCTTGGCGTTCTCGATCTCGTGCTCGGGTGCCTCGGCAATCACCATGCCCTCGGTATCGAAGCCCGAACGGCCGGCGCGACCGGCAATCTGATGAAACTCGCGGGCGCGCAGACGACGCATCTTGTAGCCGTCGAACTTGGTGAGCGCGGTGAGCACCACGGTATGGATGGGCACGTTGATGCCGACGCCGAGCGTATCGGTGCCGCAGATGACGGGCAACAGGCCCTGTTGTGCCAAGCGCTCGACCAGCAGACGATAGCGCGGCAACATGCCAGCATGGTGCACGCCGACGCCGCATCCGAGCAAGCGCTTAAGAATCTTGCCAAAGGCCGTCGAGAAGCTCGTGCCCTTGGCCGCCTCCTTGATGGCCTCGCGCTGCTCCTTGCTGGCAATACCAAAGTTGGCGAGGGATTGCGCCGTCGCAAGTGCGGCGTCCTGGCTAAAGTGCACGATGTAGAGCGGGGCCTCGCCGCGGCGCATTGCGAGCTCGACGGTGCCCTCGAGCGAGGTCGTCACGTAGTCGTAGCTCAGCGGCACGGGGCGTGGGGCATCGACGACCAAGTCGCAGGTAGCGCCGGTGTGCTCCTCGAGTGAGGCGGCGATCGCGGTGACATCGCCGAGCGTGGCGCTCATGAGCATGAATTGCGTGTGGGGCAGGGTGAGCAGCGGTACCTGCCAAGCCCAGCCGCGATCGGGGTCGGCAAAGTAGTGGAACTCGTCCATGGCCACGCAGCCCACGTCGGCATCCTCGCCCTCGCGCAGCGCATCGTTGGCAAGGATTTCGGCCGTGCAGCAGATGACGGGCGCTTTGGTATTGATATGCGTGTCGCCGGTGATCATACCGACGTTATCGCGGCCGAGCACCTGTACCAGGTCGAAGAACTTTTCGCTGACCAAGGCCTTGATGGGGGCCGTGTAATAGCAGCGCTTGCCCTGCGCCATGCCCATAAAGAGCATGCCCAGCGCGACGAGCGATTTGCCCGAGCCGGTCGGTGTGCCCAAAATGACGTGATCGCCGGCAGCCAGGTCCATGAGGGCCTCTTCTTGGTGATCCCACAGCTCGATGCCGCGGTCGCTCGTCCATTCAAAGAAGCGTTCGAAGGCCTGATCGGCCGTGAGCCACGGTTCGGGCTCACTGCCGTCTTCGGGCTCCCACCAGGTGGGGGAGAGCGCGCCGAGCGAGCCGAACTCGGCCTCGGTTCCCGTGCCGCCCGAGAATGAGCTGGCGGCGCCGGCGCCCGAGACGGTGCTGGCGGCGGTATCTGTCGTGGTCTGTGCCATGTGTGGTTGCTTTCTCTCGCGATTGTCCGCCAACTATTATGGCGTAGCGTCGCATCGATGCGTTCGCAGGCAAGAAAATGCAGGAAATGGGCGTTCTGCCCAGCCGTTTAGTGTAGTCGTTAGCCAAGTGAGTAGACTTTTTGCGATATTGCGAGCACATGACTTTTGCGCAAGGGTTCTACCTGCGGTTTTATGTTTCGCTATGCGGGCTGTGCCTGGCTATTGCAAAAAAGTCTACTCACTTAGGTTTGAGGGCCGTTCGCTGGCGCCAATTTGCGCTTGTTTGCCGACGCCGCGACCATCAGAAGCCCCTAGGACTCTTGCGGCAGGCGCTTCTTGCCTTTACGGGCGCGGTTTCTAAAGTTCTCGACGGCCTCTTCCATACCCAGAGGTACATAGGTGAGCTCATCGAGGTTTTCGGGCAGGTAGCAGGCAAGGCTTTGCTCCTGCGCGCGGCCCGCCGCGAGCTGTTCATCGCTGGGCTGCGCGCCGGGTGTGGCGCAAATGCCATAGACGACGGCACCCATCTCGCGCGTGCGGCATTCGTATTCGGTCTCGGGATGCTCGGGATGGTCGCGGCGGACGTCGTCGCTTACCCAAAGCGTGTCGTAGCCGGCCGCGGCAATCTGCCCCAGGGCGTAGTCGCGCAGCGGTTTGCTGTCGGTGCGCAGCGTGACGGTGGCGCCGGCTGCAAAGAGCGGGCGGTAGAGCATCAGATGGTCGACATGGACGAGCCGTTTTTTGGCGTACTTGGCCTTGGGCTGCGGTGTGGGAAAGTTGATGGTGATGGCATCGAGCTCGCCTGCGGCAAACAGCTGCGGCAGCGATGCGGCGCCTCGGGGCAGGACAAGTGCGTTGGACAGCTCCTGCTCGCAGATTTTCTGTGCGGCATAGGCGATGCAGATGGGCTCCTGGTCCATGCCGATAAAGAACGTGTTTGGCTCGCGGGCCGCGCGCTCTACAAGGTACGTTCCCTTGCCACAACCAAGATCCAGATGAAGGTGTTCGAAAGGCTTGCTGCCTGCGGGCGCACAGGCCTCGCGCCAATCTCCGGCATAGGCCTCGGGGTTCGTCTCAATCGCATCGGCGTAGCGCTCCAGGCGCTCCTCGAGTACAAAGTTCTTAGGCGTGCGAACGTGGACGGCTCCCATGAGGCTCCTTGGTCATAAATGCGAAACGCATGGCTGCGCGTTTCGGCAATGCGTTGGAAGAAGGTGGGCATAGTTTGCCCGAATGATGCGGCGCGGCTCGGCGGCGCGTCGTCGATGCCTACAGACGCTTGAGAATCACATAGCGGTTGAGCTCGCCGCTGCGACCGTCGGCATGGAAGCGCTCGAGCTCGCGCACGGGGACCTCGCCGCTCTTGTAGAACGTACGGACGCCGCGCACCAGGTCGGTGATCTGCTGATCGTCAAAGTGATGGCAATAGCGGTAGGCGTGGCGGTCGTTTTGCCAGCCAATGAGGTGGTCGCCGGCTTCAAACTGCGCGGAATCGTAACCCTCAAACGGCGGGGTGAGTTCGGCGCGGGCTTCGGCGCGAACGGCCTTGCGCGCCATGCGCTCGTCGTTCATAAACTCCCAAAAGCTGATGGCGATGATGCCGCCCGGGCGTGTCTGGCGCACCAAGGTGTCGAGCACGCGTACGCGGTACTCGCACGACGGCACGTGGTGCATAAAGCCAAAGCAGACCGAGATATCGGCGAGCGGGGCGTCGAAAAGCACGTCGGGTGTCTCGGCGGGGTTGAGCTTCATGAGGGCGTCGAGCACGTCGAGTTCCTGGAAGTGCAGGTTGGGAATGCGCAGGGCGTGGCCATGTGCATCGATGGCCAGGTCTTGGCACGAGTCGACGCCATAGAACTCGAAGGGGCAGCTGGCATCTGCCGAGGGGTTTGCGCCGTCGACGCCCTTGGCGGCAAGTGCGCCGCCGGCGGCAAAGTTCTCGAATCGCATGTTGCCGCAGGCAAGATCGAAGACGCGGACGGGATGCTCGATCGTGGCGACGTCGAGCTGCTCGAGCGCTATGTCCATAGTGCGCACCCAGCCGGGCCACGGTGCCTGGCGCGTATCGGAGAAGGAGGCGGAGTGCTCGCGATAGAACGTATTGTTGAGCTGAATGAGCGATGAGGCGAAATCGCGGTTCACGGCGCGGAACTCCCTCCGTTGGCGGTGCGGAATAAACAGTACGACCATACTACCGTTAACGCCGCAACGGGGACAACCGAGCTGCGGGTCATTGCTTTGTTTGGACACATTTCCGCAGCTCATATGCACCCGCAACCGCCGGTTGTCAAAAATCTCACTAGAATAGGTGGCATGCTTTTGGCGGTGGCGGATAGATTTTTAACTGTGCAAGGCGCCTTAAGAACAAAAACGGTCCGGCGGCACGGCTGGCAAAAGCATAGGAGGAACCATGAATGTAGAAACTGCGCAGCGGCTCGCCGACCTTCGTCGCAGCAAGGGTTTTAGCCAAGAAGGGCTGGCGCGAAAGCTGGGGCTGTCGCGCCAGGCGGTCAGTAAATGGGAGCGTGCGGAGAGCTCGCCCGATACCGAGAACCTGATCTCGCTCGCAAAACTCTATGGCGTGAGTTTGGACGAGCTCCTCAATCCGAGCGATGAGATCGAGGACGATATCGAGTTTGAGAACGAGGACCGCGCCCGTCAGCGCGAGGCCGAGGCAGCGGAGCGCGCCCGTACCCATGAGGCGGCGGCACGTGCTACCGAGGCGGCAACGCAGGCGAGTGATGCCGCCGCCAAGGCGGCGCAAGCGGCAAGCTGGAGCGCGCAGGCAGCTAATGCGGCGACGGCTCAGGTGACGGGTGCCGGTGCGACCAGCGTGACTCCGGTGAAGGGTCCGTTTCAGTCGTTCCCGTATTGGGCCGTGTGCTGGCTACTGTTCTTTTTGCTGATGTTCCCGTTTGGCGCCGGCCCCTTTGCTGCGCTCATCTTCTTTACGATCCCCATCTATCACTGGGTGGCGCGTGCGCTCGATGGCGATTGGGCGCGCGGGGATATTCAGGTTGGTCCGGCGCCGGAGGCGGCTAAGGCTCAGGATGTTTCCGCTGCGGTTGATACTGACGTGGCTACCGCGATCACCGCTGAGCCGAGCGTCAAAGAGGGTGATGAATGATGAGGCTTTCGCATGAATCGAAGGTACGCTTGGGCGTTGGCATCGGAGCGTTTGTACTGATTATCGGGCTTGTGTTTGGCGTTTCGCGAACTTTGATTCATTTTGATGGCCCGTGGGATCTCGACGATGTTGTACCCGGCTTGTCTGGTATGGATGATATGCTTGACGAGGACGATCTTTTGGATGGCGGTAACTATTCCGCTCGGCCTCAGCAGCTTTCGAGCACGACTTTTGACGAAGACGCGTTCCAATCGCTCGACTTGGATGTGACGTCGGGAACGGTCGAGGTTAAACGTGTCTCTGGCGGACCGGTGCGTGTCATCGAAAGCGGGTACGTTGCAAAGGGGGTGTCTGCTTCCGATGCCGCCACTCAGAATCTGGTCAAGATCGAGGGCTCTACACTCAAGATTAGCCAGTTCGACTGCGATGACGAGCGCGCCCATGACCGTAAGGTCACCATTGAACTGCCGCGTGAGCTTGCCGATAACATGATGGGCATTACGGCAAACGTGGGGTTGGGAGACCTGACGGTCGCGGACATTGCGTGCCACGACTTTGATTTGACGTTGGACTCGGGAGACATCGAGTTTGCTGGTACTGTAACCGACACCCTGAATGCCAAGGTAGGTTCGGGCGATGTGACGTTCGAGCTCTACCAGGCCCCCGCGAAGTCTATGGACGTAAGCGTGGACTCGGGCGATGTGGAGATAACGGTTCCGAACTCTACGGGCTTTAAGGCGAGCCTCACCGTGGGCAGCGGTGGCTTCGAGAGCGATTTCCTTCCGCTTGGCTACGATGGCGAGACCATATTGAATCTTGAATTCGACAACGGTGATAAGTCTGCCACGTATCGTTTTAAGGTCGGTTCGGGCGACATGTCGTTCGATCCGGAGTGACATGCGGTTTTCGGAGATCGGTGCATATAGGCATGCTCTTTGATGGAGGCGTCGGGGCCGTGACTGGCTCCGGCGCCTTTGCCTTTACAATGGGGGCATGGAACAGATTATTTTGAACATACTCGAGGCTCTGCGTCGCGGTGAGACCGTGGACGACAAGGCGCTCGTCAAACTGATACATGCCGAGGCGCGCCGTGAGGGTGCCGACAAACGAGATTTGGCCAAGCGCCGTCTGCTGCCGTTCTACCAGCGGGTTAAACGTGAGAAGCCGGCTCGTTGGGCTGGATGGAATGTCGATGCCGAGCTGGAGCGTCAGCTGCTGCAGGTGCTGCGCATGAAGCCGCGCCGCACGGCTTCGGGCGTGGCGACCATTACCGTCATCGCCAAGCCGTGGCCCTGTTCGGGCGATTGCCTGTTTTGCCCCAACGATCTGCGCATGCCCAAAAGCTATCTGCATGCCGAGCCGGCATGCGCCCGTGCGGAGCAAAACTGCTTTGACCCGTATTTGCAGGTGAGCGCTCGCCTGACCGCACTTTCGCAGATGGGGCATGCGACCGACAAGATCGAGCTTATCGTGCTCGGTGGCACCTGGAGCGACTATCCGCAAGGGTATCAGACGTGGTTTATGTCCGAGCTTTTCCGTGCGCTCAATGACGATGCCGTCGCCGGCGTGGCGGCAAACCCCATGTTGGCGCGTCCGGGCATCAGCCGTGCCGAGGCGGGGCGCCTGCTCGATGACGCTCCCGCCGATGCCCTGCCGCCGGTGGTAACAGAGCGCCGCGAGTGCTATCGGGCTGCCGGCATTGCGACAGACGAGGCCAAGCTCGCTGCCGGCGTTGCCGACGAGCAGGAGCGTGTGGATGCTGCCGTGGGCGGCTATAACCGCGCGGTGCGTCGTCTGTACGGCCCCGGTACGCCGTGGGGCGAGGTCACCGAGTGGCAGACGGCAACGATGGAGGAGCTCGAGCGCCAGCAGCGCATCAACGAGACGGCGAAGCATCGCGTGGTGGGGCTCGTTATCGAGACGCGCCCCGATGCTGTAACGCCGCAGGCCCTCATGCTCATCCGCCGCCTGGGCTGCACCAAGATACAGATGGGCATCCAAAGCCTTGACCAGCATCTACTCGATGTCAACGAGCGTCGCATTTCGGTGGCGCAGATTGAGCGGGCGTTTTCGCTTGCGCGCCTGTTTGGCTTTAAGATCCATGCGCATTTTATGCTCAACTTGCTGGGCGCCACACCCGAGGGGGACAAGCGCGACTACGAGCGCTTTATGACCGAGGGGGCCTTTATGCCCGACGAGGTCAAAGTCTACCCGTGTGCGCTCATCGAGGGCTCGCGTCTGGTGGGCTGTTACGAGCGTGGCGAGTGGCGCCCCTATACCGAGGACGAGCTGCTCGATGTGTTGGCCGACGACATCGTGGTGACGCCGGCGTTCTGCCGCATCAGTCGCATGATTCGCGACTTTAGCTCCGACGACATCATGGTGGGCAACAAGAAGCCCAACCTACGTCAGCTCGTCGAGAACCGCTTGTCGGCTCGTGGAGAAGGCGCGACGGTGCGTGAGATTCGCTATCGCGAGATCAGCACGGCGGGTGCCGACTTGGATGAGCTGATCCTTGACGAGGAGGTGGCGTACGAGACGCCGGTGACGCGCGAACGCTTTTTGCAGTGGGTGACGCCCGAAGGCAAGATCGCCGGCTTTTTGCGCCTGTCGCTGCCCGACCGTTCGTTTGTTGCCGCGCACGCGGACGAGCTGCCGACGGGGCCGGAGGAGGCGATGATTCGCGAGGTGCACGTTTATGGTATGGCGGCACGTGTGGGCGATCAGGGCCAGGCGGCTCAGCATCACGGCCTGGGGCGTCTGCTCGTGGAGCGTGCGTGCCAGATTGCTCGGGATGCGGGGTATACGCACATCAACGTGATCAGCGCGATCGGTACGCGCGAGTACTATCGCCATTTTGGATTTTATGACCATGGCCTTTATCTGCAAAAGGAGCTCTAGATGAACAAGCCGAGTGTTTCTGCCGGCGTCGTTGCCGGCGTTGCTCTGGGAGCCGCGGCGCTTGGTGCGGCCGCTGTCGCTGTTCGTGCTGCCTGTCTGCAGGTCGCGAGGACCCGCAACGGGTTGGCACGTGTGAAGCGTGTGCACGACGAGAGCGGTGACGAGGTCCGCGTGCTCGTACAGGGCGGCGTCTACCAAAGCGCGAGCTATGTTGGCGATCGTTGGGCGGAGCCAGTCTTTGCGTACTATCGTGCATTTGACGATGTGTTTGAGGCTGAGGACGCAATGCGTGATGCTTACGGGCATGGTATCGACCGCATGCTTATGCTGGGCGGCGGCGGGTTTGCCTATCCCAAGTTTGCGCTGATGTCGCACGAGGGCCTGCGCATGGACGTCATCGAGTATGACGGAGAGATAACGCGCTTGGCGCGCCGTTGGTTCTATCTGGATGAACTGGAGCACGCGGTGGGCGATCGCCTGCGGGTGATTACCGCCGAGGCTCGCTCGTATCTGGGTGTGACGAGCGTGGGCCATCGTCGCTACGACGTCGTTGTGAGCGACTGCTTTGGCGGTGCCGAGCCCGTGCGCGAGCTGGCGACCGTTGAGGCGCTGCGCCTGGTGCGGGGCAGCCTGAACCCCGGGGGTATCTACGTGGCCAATATCGTGAGCGCAAACGAGGGGAGCGATGTGACGTTCCTTCGCGACTGCGCTGCCACGGCACTCGAGGTATTCGTCCACGCCTGGGTGGTCCCATGTGGCGATGCGAAGTTCAGCGGCGAGGAAAACTACCTGCTCATCGCCAGCGACGGCGACTACGCCTTTGCCGAAGCCGTGCCCTTCGACACCGACTTCCTCGGCACCGTCCTTCACGACAAGTAAGTCTCCCCGTCCCAAAAAAGACTGGTCTTAGGCGTGGTCGCGCCAGCCGTGAACGCGCTGCTTCATGCCCTCTATGTCGAGCACGCCTTCGGCAAAGCCCTTGCGCACGAGCTCTTCGGGAACAAACTCGTCGTAGCGGTCAAAGTAAGGCACCTCGCCAGGATAGACGAGCTCGATGGGATCGAAGTCCTTTTCGGCCTCGGCGGCGAGCACCTCAAAGAACGTCTCCTCGTCGGCCTTCATCTTAAACTGCATAAAGTACGGGCGTGACGGGTCGAGTCCGCGAAGGCCCAGCTCAGCGGCGCATTTGATTTTAAGCATGCGCTCGAGTGCTAGGAAGGCGTAGCTGCCCAACCAGGGGAAGAGCACCCAGGTGTCGCCACCCAGGTTGATGAGCGGCTTAGTTCCCGCGCCCGAAATCTCGGCGGTATGACGAGCCTGCGCCAAGCGAGCCCGTGCGTTACCCATAAGGTACGGATATACTGCGTGCTCAGTGAGCGCTTGGCGCATACGCTCGAGCACATGCGTGTTAATGTCGCCGGGGCAGTCGCCAAAGTAGGCCGGCACCCGGCCCTTGACCTGCGTGGCAAAGACAGTGTGGCGCTTCCAGTCCACTTCCTCGACAATCCAGCAGTGTCCGGCGATGGCGATGCGCTCACCGGGCGGGGGCGGATTAACGATCGTGCCCAGCTCAGCAGATTCGCTCCGGACGGTAAACTCCTCGTTTTCCTGGAACACGGCGTAGAACTTAAAGTTGTTGATGATGCGCTCGCCCGCGAGACCCACGATGAGCCCGCCACCTTCGGTGACCTGGATATGGTCGATCTTAATGAGGTGACGTAGCAGCACACGGTAATCGTCTGCCGAGACACGGTGGAAATAGCTGAGCGTGAGCACGCGCTGGGCAAGTTCGGCCGGCGTGAGCTCGCCGGTGCTGGCGAGGGTCGACATAGTCTGGTGATAGAGCAGGCTGTAGGGGAGACGATCGAGCTCGGGTGGCTCGACCCACTTTTCCTCGCGATAGAGTTGTACGAGCGCGATACCCTGCAGGAGCTTCCAGGGAATGGTTTCGGGCATCATCGTGCGCGGCTCGGGCTCTTCCTCGCGCATGACAAACCACATCTCGGGCGGAAGATCGCGGCGTCCCGTGCGGCCCATACGCTGCAAAAAGGAGCTGACGGTAAACGGCGCATCGATCTGGAACGCGCGCTCCAGACGGCCGATATCGATGCCGAGTTCCAGCGTAGAGGTGGTGACGGTTGTCTGTGCCTGCTCCTCATCGCGCATGAGTTCCTCGGCCGTCTCGCGCAGCGATGCCGAAAGATTGCCATGGTGGATGAGGAAACGGTCGGGCTCGTGCCGGCTCTCGCAGTAGCTGCGCAGCATGGAGCACACGGCCTCTGCCTCCTCGCGCGAGTTGGCAAAGACCAGGCATTTGCGGCCGCGCGTATGCTCAAAGATATAACCCATGCCGGGGTCGGCGTTGTCGGGCGCCGTGTCGGTGGGGTTGAGAAGCGCCTGCTCGGTCGCACGTGGGATGTCGACTTCGCCCTCGGGGGCCGAGGAAGTGCGACGGTCTTTGGGAGCGGCCTTGCCCCGCGCCTGCTCACGACGTTGACGGTGTTCTTCCTGTGTAAGCTGTCCGCTGTGGCACATGTCTTGTCCGGATGCGGGCAGCGCCGCGGGCGCCGCCGTCTCAATACGCTCGCAAGCAAGCACCTCGGCTTCTTGTGGACCTGTGCCTACGAATCCTCGCTGCTGAGCCTGGGGGCCCGAGTTGTAGAAGTGCTCCATGGAGATGCGCCACACGCGGCGCGGTTCCTCAAAGCGGGGGATGATGCAACCGCGTCCCGTTCCCTGTGAGAGAAAGGCGCCCGTGCGCTCGGGGTCGCCGATGGTGGCAGAAAGGCCAATGCGGCGAGGCTGCACGCCGGCCATGCGCGAGAGTCGCTCGATAAGACAGAGCGTCTGACCGCCGCGGTCGCCGCGCATGAGCGAATGAACCTCGTCGATAACCACATAGCGCAGGTCGCAAAACATGCGCGGGATTGCCATGTGCTTATGGATCAGGAGCGCCTCGAGCGATTCGGGCGTAATCTGTAGGATACCGCTCGGCTTTTTGATGAGTTTGGCCTTGTGTGATTGTGAGACATCGCCATGCCAGTGCCAGACGGGGATATCGGCTTCTTCGCACAGGTCGTTGAGGCGGACGAATTGGTCGTTGATGAGCGCCTTGAGGGGGCCAATGTAGAGGGCGCCCACGCTTGCGGGCGGGTTCTCCCAAAACTCGGTCAGGATGGGAAAGAAGGCTGCCTCGGTTTTGCCGGAAGCCGTTGACGCCGTCAGGAGCACATTGTCCTGTGTGTTGAAGATGGCATCTGCCGCCGCAACCTGGATAGAGCGCAAGCTCTCCCAATCGTGGGAGTAGATGAAGTCTTGGATAAACGGGGCGTAGCGGTCAAAGGCGTTCACGGGGCCTCCT
>CAJLRE010000025.1 GCA_905208975.1 uncultured Collinsella sp.
TGCTGGGCCTGCGCGGCGTTAAGCACGGCGAGCTCACCTGCGCCGCCACCAAGCAAAGCCTGGGGCTATAGCGCACCTGCCAAAAAGGGACAGGTTTGTTGTGGCAGGTTTAGAAGTTTTACCGACCAAAATAAACCTGTCCCTTTTTGGTCGGTTTTGATGAGGGGTGTCGCATGCGGCATGTGCATATTCATGTGACGGGCATTGTGCAGGGCGTTGGCATGCGACCGTTTGTGTATCGCGAGGCTATGGCGCATGGCATTTGCGGCTGGGTGCTCAATGCGGGCGACGGCGTGCACATCGAAGCGCATGCTCTGGCCGATGCGCTCGATGCTTTTGTTGACGCGCTTTCTGAGCATGCGCCTGCGGCAGCCCGCGTAGAGCATGTCGAGGTTGTGGACCTGGCAGCCAACGGTTGGGATGCCGACAATGAAGAGGGTTTTCGCATCGTAGCATCGCAGGACCAGACCGCGCACACGACGCTCATCTCGCCCGATATCGCCACCTGCGACGATTGCCTGCGCGAGCTGTTCGATCCCGCCGACCGACGCTATCACTACCCCTTTATCAACTGCACTAACTGCGGGCCGCGCTTTACCATCATCCGCTCGCTGCCTTACGATCGAGCGGCCACCTCGATGGATTGTTTTCCCATGTGTCCCGAGTGCGCCGCGGAGTATGCCGACCCACTCGACCGGCGTTTTCACGCGCAGCCCGATGCCTGCTTTGATTGCGGGCCGCATATTACGTGGAGCGAGGCTGTGAACGGCAATGCGTGCGGGAATTCGTCCGCGACACCGGCCGTCGGTACCACACGCGAGGCCAGCGACGCTATCATCGAGCGCTGCGTTGAGCTGCTGGCCGACGGTGGCATCGTCGCCATCAAGGGTCTGGGCGGATTTCACTTGGCATGCGACGCCTCCAACGAGCAGGCGGTAGCCGAGCTTCGCCGCCGCAAACGCCGCAGCAACAAACCGCTTGCCGTTATGGTGCGCGACCTTGCCGACGTTGAACGCCTGTGCCATGTCAACGACATTGAGCGCGGCTTGCTGGCCGGCAGCATTCGCCCCATTGTGCTGCTGCGCCGACGTGCCGCTTGCGAGAGCGGCGGCTCCCCCGACGCCCTCGCGCTCGCGCATTCCGTCGCGCACGACCTTCCCGAGCTCGGTGTCATGCTCCCCTACACCCCGCTTCAGCATCTGTTGCTTGCCGCGGCAGAAACCCGCGGCATGCACGCGCTCGTCATGACCAGCGGAAATCTGAGCGAAGAACCCATCGAGACCGACGACGACCTTGCCTGGGAACGCCTCGTTGCCGCCGGCATCGCCGACGCGTTGCTCGGTAACGACCGCGCGATCCTCTCGCGCTACGACGACTCTTTGGTACGCGTGGTCGACGGCGCTGTTATGCCCGTTCGCCGCGCTCGCGGATATGCACCCCAGCCGCTGCCGTTGCCGGCGCTCGACGGCACTCCGTCCTGCGTGCTCGCCTGTGGGCCACAACAAAAAGCCACGATTGCACTCACGCGTGAAGGGACGAACGGCGAGACAACCTGTTTTGTGTCGCAGCATATCGGCGATGTTGAAAACGGCGAGACCTTCGATGCCTGGAACGCCGCGCGCACGCGCTTGGAAGATCTCTTTGACTTGGCACCCGCCGCCTTGGCCTGCGATGTACACCCCAGTTATCTATCGGGTCAGTGGGCGCGCGAGCAGGCACGGGAGCACAATCTGCCGCTTATCGAAGTCCAGCACCATCATGCGCACATCGCGAGCGTGATGGCAGAAGCGATTGTCACAGGCCAGCTTGCGCCCGAGGCGCGCGTCCTCGGCATTGCCTTCGATGGCACGGGCGCCGGCACCGATGGCACCATATGGGGCGGCGAGTTTCTTGTCGCTGGCCTTGCTGACTTTGAGCGCGCAGCGCATCTGCGCACTTGGGCCCTACCCGGTGGCGTAGCGTCCGTACGCGACGCCCGCCGCAACGCCTTTGCCCTGCTCAGTGAGCTCGGCCTGCTCGAGCACCCAGGCGCCGCTCGGCTTTTGGACAGCCTCGACGAGCAAACGCGCAGCGTGACAGCCACCATGATCGAGCGCGGCATCAACAGCCCGCGTACCAGCAGCATGGGGCGTCTCTTTGATGCCGCGGCAGCAATTCTGGGCATCTGCGACAAGGCAACCTACGAGGGCGAACCCGCCATAGAACTCGAAGCCGCCGCCTGGCGCGCGCTCAGCAGTGAAAGTGCCTGCCTCACCGGCAATATAGCCGGCTTTTCCGTAACCGAATCATCCCGTCCGGACGCCCACCATGTTCTAAACTCCAGATCGCTTATTGAGGCGCTTTTGGAGGGAATCAGGGCCGGCGCTGCGGCCTACAGGCTCGCGCTCGATTTCCATATCGCCATCGCGCGCTCTTCGGCACGAATCGCACGCGAAATCTGCGCGCGCGAAAGCATCGATACCGTCGCGCTCTCGGGCGGCGTGTTCATGAACCGACTTTTGCTTCAGCTCCTTACCCACGAACTCAAAGACGCCGGTCTTGCCGTCTTGGTCCCCCACTCCGTGCCCGTCAACGACGGCTGCATCGCCTACGGTCAGGCCGCCATCGCTCGCGCTCGCCTTGCGCAGACAGCATCGCGATAGGCCGTTTTGCCAGCCTGCGCGCCGCCGTCTCACAGGTGTAACGCGTTTGCTCGTGACTTCCGCGAGCGCTACCATCAACTGATGGGTAATTAGGCGCCTATCCAGCGCAAAACGTATAAAAGGGGAACATTATGTGCCTTGCCGTTCCCGGTAAAGTGGTCAAACGCGACGACGACCTTAAGGCGACCGTCGACATGATGGGCATCGAGCGCCCCGTTTCGCTGCGCCTCGTGCCGACGGCACAGGTAGGCGACTATATTCTCGTGCACGCCGGCTTTGGCATTCAGATTGTCGACGAGCAGGAAGCCCAAGAGACGCTCGAGCTCGTCAATACCATGACCGAACTGGTCGAAGAAGACCAGCTGGCCACCAACCCGGCGGAGGCTTACTAGTGGCGGCCGGACAGCCGGCTCGCTCCGGTATCGACTTCTCGGCATTCCGCGATCCCAAGCTGGCTCGCGAGCTCATCGAGCGCATCCGTGAACTCGTCGGCGACCGCACCATCAACCTTATGGAAGTCTGCGGCACGCACACCGTGAGCATCGGTCGCTATGGCTTTCGCTCCATTATGCCTGCCGGGCTCAAACTGCTGAGCGGTCCGGGTTGCCCCGTCTGTGTTACCGCCAACCGCGATATCGACCATGCAATCGCGCTCGCCAAGATGGACGGCGCCATCATCACCACCTTTGGCGACATGATGCGCGTGCCCGGGTCGTCTACCTCGCTCGCCGCGCAAAAGGCGGCGGGGCGCGATATTCGCATTGTGTACTCCCCGCTCGATGCACTCGATATCGCCGAACACAACCCCGATCGCCCGGTCATCTTTATGGGCGTCGGCTTTGAGACCACGACGCCCACCATCGCCGCCGCCATTTTGGAGGCCGATGCACGCGGACTCCAGAACTTCTCGGTCTATTGCGCCCACAAGACCACGCCGCCGGCGCTGCGCGCCATCGCCAACGATCCCGAGACCACTATCGACGGCTTTATCCTTCCGGGACACGTCGCCACCATCACGGGCTTAGCCCCCTTTGACTTTTTGGTCGATGAGTTCGAGACCCCAGGCGTAGTCACCGGATTTGAGCCGGTCGATATTCTGCAGGGCATCTGCATGCTGGTCCAGATGGTTGTTGAGGGGCAGCCCGCAATCGACAACGCCTACCGCCGTGGCGTCAACGCAGACGGCAACCCCGTGGCGCGCCAGCTGGTCGAGCAGGTGTTTGAGCCATGCGACACCACGTGGCGCGGGCTGGGGCCGATTGCCAACTCGGGCCTTTCCATCCGCCCCGAGTTCTCGCGCTTTGATGCCCGCGTTCGCTTTGACGTGCCCGTTGAGGCGACGGTCGAGCCGCGCGGATGCCGCTGCGGCGACGTGCTGCGCGGGGCCATTACGCCGAGCAGCTGCCCGCTCTTTGGCCGCACCTGCACGCCCGAGCACCCCGTCGGCCCGTGCATGGTGAGCTCCGAGGGCAGCTGTGCGGCGTACTACCGCTACCGCGACTAGCCCGGACACACCCACATACTGGCACCACCCACGATTGGAGTTTTGGATATGTCCCATAGCATCACCGATAGCACTGTCCTGTTGGGCCACGGCTCTGGCGGCCAGATGATGAAACGCATCATCGATGAGGTCTTTTTGGATGCCTTTGGGTCGCCCGAACTGCTCGAGGGCAACGATGCCGGCGTCGCTGCGCTGCCCGCGAGCGGGCGCATCGCCATGTCGACCGACAGCTTTGTAGTCTCGCCGCAGTTCTTCCCCGGCGGCAATATCGGCCGACTCGCCGTGTGCGGAACCGTCAACGACGTCGCGACCTCGGGCGCTAATGTGCGCTACCTATCGTGCGGCTTTATCCTCGAAGAGGGCTACCCCATGGACAAGCTCCACCAGATTGTGCAGACGATGGCCGAGACCGCACGCGAGGCCGATGTGCGCATCATCACCGGCGACACCAAGGTGGTTGAGCGCGGCGGGGCCGACGGCGTCTACATCAATACCGCCGGCGTGGGCGAGGTACCCGCGGGTGTGGCGCTCAGCGGCGCCAACTGCCGCCCCGGCGACGTCATTCTGGTGTCGGGTACACTCGGCGACCACGGCATCGCCATCATGAGCCAACGCGAGGGCTTGGCGTTTTCGAGCACCATCGAAAGCGATGCCGCGCCGCTCAACCAGCTGATTGCCGATGTGCTTGCCGCAGCACCCGACACGCGCTGCTTTCGCGACCCCACGCGCGGTGGCCTGGCCTCGACGCTCAACGAGTTTGCGCAGGCCAGCGGCGTTGCCATGGAGGTCGACGAGGATGCCGTGCCCGTGCGCCCCGACGTGCAGGCAGCCTGCGAGATGCTCGGCTACGATGTGCTGCAGGTGGCAAACGAGGGCAAGATGGTCGCCGTGGTGCCGGCTGAGCAGGCCGATGCCGCGCTGGCGGCCATGCGCGCCGCCCGCTACGGAGAGAACGCTGCCATTATCGGCCGCGTGCTGCCGCTTGCCGAGGGCGCCCGTCCCGCCGTGCGCGTACGCACCGGCTGGGGCTCGACCCGTATCCTCGACATGCTCGTAGGAGAGCAGCTACCGAGGATTTGCTAACGACAAAGGCTCAGGGCTATTAAAGATATTCAGATTCCAAACATGCCCGGCACGCATGCCCAGTATCATGGGGTGCGTTTTACAACTCAAGCGGCAGGAGCAACCATGGCAGCAGCTTTTTCCCATGTGATTTTTGATCTGGACGGCACCATCCTCAACACGCTCGAGGACCTGGCGGCCGCCAGCAACCATACCTGCGAGATGCACGGCTGGCCCACGTTTGCCGTAGACGAGTACCGCTACAAGGTGGGAAACGGCATGCTCAAGCTGGTCGAGCGCTTTATGCCCGCCGAGTACGCGGGCGACGGCCGTATGTTTGAGCAGACGCTTGCCGAGTTTAGGGCCTATTACGGCGAGCACAAGGAGGACCACACCTCACCCTACGCCGGCACGATTGAGATGCTCGACCGTCTGCGCACAGCGGGCGTTCAGCTTGCCGTGCTCACCAACAAGGATCATATTTCGGCAGCCCCGCTTATCGAGAAATACTTTGGCCCCGATCGCTTTGCGCTGGTACAGGGCCGTGTGGGCGCATTTCCGCCCAAGCCCGAGGCACCCGTCACGTTGCATGTGATGAAAGAGCTGGGCGCCGATCCGGCAACCACGCTCTATGTGGGCGATTCGAATGTCGATGTTCTGACCGGCCACAACGCCGGCCTTAAGAGCGCGGGCGTCAGCTGGGGCTTCCGCGGCCGCGCAGAGCTGGAAGCCGCCGGCGCCGACTACGTGGTAGATACGCAGGACGAACTCGCCGAGCTAATCTTGGGCGAGTAGCGAGCGACACCGCTTAACGCAGCTGCGACAATTCTTCCACGCGGAAAGTGCATCCCGTTTTGGAGCTCCGAAATGGGATGCACTTTCCGTTTGAGGCGCGTCGGGGAAACCGTATCCCGTTTCAGAGCAATATTCCGGGTCGCGGTTTCCGCAACCCGCCCCATCCGGAAACCGCGACCCGGAATTCGGCCAAAAAACCGGGTCGCATTTTCCCGAGCATTTGATACGGCGTTGATACAAGGAGTGTCCCCAACTGCCGGCAGAAAAGGAACGTCCCCAAGTGCCGCCTCAATGACTACCATGGCAACGCCGCAGGTAGAGGACGGGCAGCGAGCGGGCACCAGTGCGAACAAATTGGCATGAAAAGAGGACGGTATAGACCTTCTGGTCATGCCGTCCTCTTTGAATGACAAGTTGTCGCTCTGGTGCCCGCGCAGCGTCGGGCAGTTACGGCGTTTGGTAAAACGCCGTAACGAACTACCGCGTAACTCCCCTAGCTCATCATCGCATTCATCATCTCGGTGGTTGCGGAATCGTCAGCAGACCACTCGCCATCGTCATTGGCGGTGTACTTGAAGGCAACCTTGGTGTCCTTGGTCTTAGCGGCCTTGGTCACGTCGACCATGACCTGGCCGGCCATCTTGTACAGGTCGTCCTCGGAAGGCATCGTATCGAGCGCCGCGATCTTCTCCTGATACTGGGTGGCGAAATCTTCAACGATCTTGTTCATGGACTTGCAGGTAATGGTGACATCGGCAGTCGCGGTGCCCTTGTCCTCGTCGACCGTCACATCGCCGATCTTGTAGTCAAAACCCTCGAGATAGCTCTTGGCGTACTCCTTGGGATCGATGCCCAGCTGCTCGAACTCGTCGCCCGAGGCCTCTTCCAGGCCGGCGAGGAAGTCGTCGCCGCCGTTCTTGACCTCGTCAAACTGCGTCGTAAGATCCTCGGTGATGAGCTCCTCAACCGAAGGACCTCCGCAGCCGGAAAGCACAACCACGCACGCGACCAGAACAGCCATCAGGGGCGCAAGCAGCAGCTTCTTCTTCATGACATTCCTCCCAACAAGCGGCACCGCGCTTCCCGACGCGGTGCGCGTCGTAACAATAAGGCCATACTAGCCGATAACGAACACCCCCGGCAAAGCAAAGGCGCAGTCGGCTCGATTTAACGTCCGAACGGTTTACCGGTCCGCCCAACGCGCAATAAAACGTTCCGCCGCATTGCAATAAAAAAGGGCGGCCGGATAACCCGACCACCCCAAAACACCCTTATGTTGCCGCAGACTACTTGCGGACGACCTTGACGATGGCATCGCCAGCGGAGACAGCGGAGTCAGCCTCGACGGCGAGCTCGACGTCGGCGAACTCGGCGGTGTTGGACACAGCCACCACGACGCAGTCCTTGTAGCCGGCAGCGGCGATCTTGGCGCGGTCGATCTTGAGCATGGGCTGGCCAGCCTTAACGACATCGTCGGCCTTGACGAAGCCCTCGAAGCCGTCGCCGTTCATGTTGACGGTATCGACGCCAACGTGCACCAGAACCTCGATGCCGCTATCGGACTGCAGGCCCACGGCGTGACCCATGGTGACGGTCACCTTGCCGTCGCAGGGAGCGTAGACCAGATCGTCCTCGGGCCACACGGCGCAGCCCTTG
The DNA here is from genome assembly GCA_905208975.1 of uncultured Collinsella sp. Classification (GTDB taxonomy): domain Bacteria; phylum Actinomycetota; class Coriobacteriia; order Coriobacteriales; family Coriobacteriaceae; genus Collinsella. The sequence continues at coordinate 7,660 of CAJLRE010000025.1, forward strand.
CCCAGGACCTCGCCGCCAAAGACGGGATCGGGCACATCGGCCATCTTGATGACCTTGCCCTTGACGGGCGAGCACAGCACGTCGGCGCCGGCAGAAGCAGAGATGGAGGACGGAGCAGCGGCAGTCGCGGGCTCAGCCTTCTTCTTGAACATGTCAAACAGACCCATACGTTTTCTCCTCTTGATTAAGCGCAACGTTGTGCGCATGCCTATGGTGATTATAGTGCCAAATGGTTCAAATGCTAAGGTGGGGACTCGAATCGCGAGCCCATCCCAACGCTTTTCCCCGGTGGCACTCATATTGTCGATTAATCCAGGCCCTCGGCACCGTTGGACTTGATGATCTTCTGGTAGGCGTAGAAGCTGTCCTTGCGGCGGCGCTCGTAGGTACCGGTGCCGTCGTCGTACTTATCGACGTGGATGAAGCCATAGCGCTTGCGCATCTCGCCGGTGCCGGCGGACACCAGGTCGATGGGACCCCACCAGGTGTAGGCGATCAGGTCGACGCCGTCGGCAATGGCCTCGCCCATGGCCTTGATGTGGCTCTGCAAGTAGGCGATGCGGTACGGATCGTGGATGGAACCGTCCTCCTCGACCTCATCGTAGGCGCCCATGCCGTTCTCGACCACCATCAGCGGAATCTCGTAGCGGGCGTAAATCTCGTTGAGGGCGATGCGCAGGCCCAGCGGATCGATCTGCCAGCCCCAATCGGTGGACTCCAGATAGGGGTTCTTGCCGCCAAAGGTCATGTTGCCCTCGGTCATCTCGTGATCCCTGTGGGTGCCCACGGTGCCGGACATGTAGTAGCTAAAGGTGTAGAAATCGACCTTGCCGTCGGCGATATCCTGCAGGTCACCGTCCTCCATCACAAGCTCGACATCGTTCTCGGCCCAGAAGTGCTTGGCATAGAACGGATACTTGCCGCGCACCTGCACGTCGGAGCAGTACCAGTTCATGGTATTCATCTCCTGCTGCGTGGCGAACACGTCGGCCGGATCGCACGTGGCGGCATAGGAGAGGATGAAGCAGTCCATGTTGCCCATCTTAAACTGCGGATAGTGCTCGTGGGCATAGCGCACGACGCGGCCGCTGGCGACAAACTGGTGATGCAGGGCCTGCATACGGGCCTGCGGCGTGGTGTGGACCGCCGAAGCCGGGCCCTCAAAGCCCTGGATCATGCTGGTCCCAAAGAGGTTGCCCATGTCCTGGGTGCCGCAGTTGATCTCGTTGAAGGTGAGCCAGAACTTGACCTTGTCCTGATAGCGGTCGAAGACGGTCTGGCAGTACTTCTCAAAGAAGCCGATGAGCTCGCGGCTCGCCCAGCCGTTGTATTTCTCGACCAGGTGATAGGGCATCTCGTAGTGCGACAGGGTCACGAGCGGCTCGATATTGTGAGCGCGCAGGCAGTCGAAGACGCGGTCGTAAAAGGCGAGGCCGGCCTCGTTGGGCTCGGCGTCGTCGCCGTTGGGGAAGATGCGGCTCCAAGAGATGGACATGCGGAACATGTTGAAGCCCATCTCGGCGAACAGCGCGATGTCCTCCTCGTAGTGATGGTAGAAATCGATGCCGTCATGGTTGGGGTAGAAGCGGTTAGGGTCGATGTCGATCGTAATCTGACGCGGCTCCTTGTAGCTGCCGCCCAAGAAATGGTCGTCGACCGAAGGACCGCGGCCGTCCACGTTCCAAGCGCCCTCAAACTGATTGGCGGCCGTGGCGCCACCCCAATAGAAACCCTCGGGGAACTTGATGTTTGCCATGAGCATCTCCTTTGCATTGCGGGTCGATAGGCCGAGTATCGCCCACGCACGCGACAGACAGGGGCAGGGGTGCCAAACCCGACACTTCTTTTCGCAGACGCGCGCTGCAACAGCGCTGCAGCTGAAACTTTTTGACACCGAAGGAGCGAAGACGATCCGCTCCGCGCTTACCGGCGGTATGCCGCGGGGGTGCAGCCATACTTGTCGTGAAACTTACGGTAGAAGAAGCTCATGTTTTCATAGCCCACCGCATGCGCAGCCGCCCCGGCCGTGGCGCCGCCGCACAGAAGCTCGGCCGCACGTACCAGGCGTCGCTCCTGCACAAGCTGCCTAAAGGTCTTGCCCACATGCCGCTTGAGGAGCGCCGTCGCATAATTAGGGCTCAAGCCAAACTCCGCCGCCATCCCCTCGAGGGAGCACGCGGCGAATTCGCGATCGATATAGCCGAGCATTCCCGTCACCAGGGCAGTGGGCCCCGCCGCGCCGTCCGCCGCGCCGCGCACCAGCTCGCGCTCGTAGCAATCCATGAGCTCGGCCAAAAACAGCTGAAACAGACGCAAGACGATCTCGGGACCGTTGGGGCTCGGGTCGTACAGCTCGCAGAGCATCTCCTGCATGTAGCGCCGAATCCGACGGCTCTCGCCGCAATGAAAACGGACATGGCCCCGATGGTCCGTCTCGCTGTTGAGCGCGTTGAACAAAAACCGCGAGACCGCGCTCTCGCGCGAGAGGCTCGACTCGAGACTCCGGCGCAAAAAAGAGCGTGAAACGGTCATGCTCAGCATGATGTCGTCCTCGCCGAGCGCCGCCACGGCATGAGGGCAAAGGGCGTCGAGCAAAAGCACCTCGTTGCGGCGCAACTCGAGCCTCTCCCCCGCCACCGTCTGCGGGCAGCGCCCGCGATACACATAGCTCATCTCCACGTAATCATGCACGTGCTCGGGAACTGCATTAAAGCGCGAGTTTTTCCTTATCGTCAGGCCGCGCGGCATGCCGGGCTGGGCATAGGCAAACCCTGGCTGCCCAATCTTGCGCACTGGGCATCCGTCGATTTCGACATGCTCGGTCATAATCGACCAATCAAATGCCATGCCGTCTTTATAAGCGATCTCACTGGCGCTCAGTTCGCTGAGCTTACGCTCGAGCTCGTCGATCTCCATGGCTTGCCAATCGTTGATTTAGTCATAGTTCGTCGTGATTCAGATATTAGCAGAACGCGCCGACGCGTCCATAATCTGTGCTATGCAGCAGATCGATCGAGCCAAGGAGGATCCATGACCGCGTACTATCAGCAGGTGCTCGAGGGCACATACGACAACCACGTGCTTCCGTTTTTGTGGATGAAGGGCGAGAGCCATAAGACCATTGCCGAGTATCTGGAAAAGATCGCCGGCGCCGACATCCACGAGGTCTGTCTCGAAAGCCGCCCACACCCCGATTTTTGCGGCGAGGGCTGGTGGCGCGACTTGCACTTTGTCATTGACGAGTGCAGGCAGCTGGGCCTTAAGCTCTGGATCTTGGACGACGCACACTTCCCCACGGGCTTTGCCAACGGCGCCGTCAAGGAGGCCGTGCCCGAGCTCCGCAAGATCGTGCTCACGCACCGCACGTTCGACATCGTGGGCCCCACGTCCGCCGCGAGCATCGCGCTCGCCAACATGCTCGACAAAACGGAGCGCTTCTACGGCGTGACATTTATGCAGGACGGCAGCCCCGTCGACGTCGCTTACCGAGTAATCGACGATGCAGACGGCAACCCCAGCCGCCTGGTCTTCGATGCACCTGCGGGCCTCACGCAGGCATGCGTGATGTTCACGAGCGGCAAGACCTCCTACAACGAGGACTACATCAATATGGTCGACCGCGCCTCGGTGGCGCAGCTCATCGATGCTGTCTACGAGCCGCATTTTGAGCATCTGGGCGATGAGTTTGGCAAGACGATCCTGGGCTTTTTCTCCGATGAGCCCGGATTTGCCAACGAGAAGGGCACCACGGGCCCCGATGGCATCTCGGACACGCTCATCGGCAAGGCCACCGCGCCCCTACCCTGGTCGGCCGAGCTTGAGCGTCGCCTACGCGCGGCACTGGGCGAGCGCTACCTGGCCGAGCTCCCGCACCTGTGGGACCGCGAGCCGGCCGGCGCGCACGTACGCCACGTCTATATGGACATCGCGAGCACCCTCTATAAGGAGTGCTTCTGCGACCAGCTCGGAGACTGGTGCCGCGCGCGCGGCGTGCAGTACATCGGCCACGTTATCGAGGACAAGGACTGCCACGCGCGCCTGGGCGTGGGCGCCGGGCACTACTTCCGCGCCGTGGGCGGTCAGGACATGGCGGGCGTCGACATCGTGATCAACCAGCTGGTACCCGGCATGGACCGCGGCCTTCACAGCTACGGACGCGGCGTGTGGGACCTCGAGTTCTATAACTACGTGCTGCCCAAGCTGGGCTCCTCGGCAGCGCACCTCGACCCCAAAAAGCAGGGGCGCTGCATGGCCGAGGTCTTTGGCGCATTTGGATGGCACGAAGGCCTACGCGAGATGAAGTGGATCGCCGATCATTTTTTGGTGCGCGGCGTCAATTGGTTTGTGCCGCATGCCTTTAGCATGGCCGCCTTCCCCGACTGGGACTGCCCGCCGCATTTCTATGCGCATGGCCAAAACCCCCAGTTTGCACACTTTGGGCAGCTCATGAGCTACATGAACCGTACGGCGAGCCTGCTGAGCGGCGGGCGCGCAACGACCCCGGTGGCGCTTCTCTACCATGCGGACGCCGAGTGGGCAGGCGAGGCGAACTTTATGCAGCATGCCGCCTCCGAGCTTATGCGCGCGCAGGTCGACTTTGACATCGTGCCGGCAGAGGCATTTGAGGACGCAGGGCGCTATGCCGTTGAAATTGCCGCAGACGGTAGCGGCTTTGGCGTGAACGGCCAGGCATACCGCTGCCTGGTGATGCCCGGAGCCGAGTTTGTCGGCGGAGCCGTGCTCGACTTTGCCGCGCGTGCCGCAGCCGCAGGTGTTGCCGTGTACGCGCTGGATGAGTTGCCGAACAAGCGCTACGACGGTGACACTGCAGGCCGCGAGGGCTTTGCCTCCCTGGATGCAGCCGCGGTCGCCGGCATCAAGCTCCTGGCGACCACCGAGCTCGCAGACACACTTGCCAACACCGGCATGCAGACCGTGGTTTGCGCCGCGCCCCAGCCCTGGCTGCGCGCACTGCGCTACGAGCGGGCGGGCGAGACCTATCTGATGCTCGTCAACGAGCATCCCAAGCAGGGTATCTCCACTCAGATTGCGCTTGCCGACGGCATACCCGTTGCAGGCGCGCGCCTCGACCTGCTCAACGGCACCGATCCCGCCGCCTTTGACGGCACGCTCGAGCTGGCTCCCTACGAGAGCTGCATCGTGGTCCTTGGGGCTACAGGTTCCGCCGGCGCGGCAACTGCTGGAGACGAAGCCACATGCGTCGACGAGCCCTGGGCGGTTGCCTTCTCTGCCCCTGGTACCGATGCCTTTGGCGAGTCTGTTGAGCTTGCAGACCTGCACGACCTTTCCTCGGCCGAGTTCCCCGGCAAGGCCGGCACGTTCCGCTACCAGGCCTCCTTTGTCCTGGGCGAAGCGGCCAGCCGCGCTGTCATCGACCTTGGGGAGGTCTTTGAGACCGCAACCGTCACCCTCGACGGCAAATCCCTCGGCACCCGCATCTGTCCGCCTTACCGCTTTGAGGCCGCCGCACTTTTAGCCGGTGAGCACGCGCTCACGATCGATATCATCAACACCCTCGACCACGCCGTCCCCGACGTGTTCGGCATGACCGAGCCCTCCGAGCCCAGCGGTCTCTTGGGGCCCGTACGCGTGCTCGGGTAACGCCCCGGGCGCAAACGGCCCAACAAGGACAGCGCCCCTATGTTGAGCCCGCACAGCGTCGAGCGGTCCGTCGTTCATAGACCGGCGGACCAAAACTCCCAGCCAAGCCGAACGTTTTATTTATCGCTATGATTGGTTTATCGCGACGCAAACGCATAGGAGCCATATGGATATCAGGCGAAAGATCACGCAGGGCAAAAGCCTCACCCCCACCGAGCAACAACTTGGGCGAACGGCCCTCGCCATGGGCGAGGATGTGCGCGGGCTTTCCATTAAGGAATTTGCCGCGTGCGCCAACGTTTCGGTCGCGAGCGTGCACCGCTTTTGCAAAAAGCTCGGCCTCGAGGGATTCAAAGACCTCAAGGTCGAGCTCATCCGCCAGGCGACCGAGGCGGGCAACCGGCGCGACGTGGACATCAACTTTCCCTTCGATGCCACCTCCGCCCCTGCGCAGGTGATGGAGCGCATGGAGGGGCTCTACCAGACCACCTTGGCCGAAACGCAGGAGCTGCTCGACCCTGCACAGCTCGACCACGCCGCCAAGCTCATCATGCGCGCCGGCACCGTGGACATCTACACGGGCTCGCATAACCTGTATCCAGCGGGAATGTTCCGCGATCGCCTGCTTTCCGCCGGCAAAAGCGCGACGTGCCACGACAGCGTCGAGGCGCAGGTGCGCACGGCGCTCGCCTCGGGTCCCGACCATGTGGCAATCGTCATCTCCTACAGCGGCCTTGCCCCCAACCTCAAGGAGATCTTGCCGATCCTTAGCAGTCGACATGTCCCGGTCATCGTCATCGGCACGCCGTACTGTGCCCGCATTCACCCCGGCTTTGCCGCCTATCTCACGGTAAGCGACCACGAGAGCATGACGCACCGCATCACGCAATTCGCCAGCCATATCGCCGTGCAATACGTACTCGATTCGCTCTATAGCAGCTACTTTGCCAAAGATTACGCCCGCTGCTCCGAGTTCTTAGAGCGCTCGTTCCCCTACACCCGCCTCCCCGGACTCAAGTAACAACGAGCGAGGATTATTGGACACTCAAATAACGAGCGTGGATAATCTCCCGTTTTTGACCTGGATGCAGGCTCAAAGTGGGAGATTATCCACGCTCATTTTGCGGGTAGTCATTGGGGACGTTCTTGAATGATTAGTCGTTTAAGAACGTCCCCAACGACTACATCAGGAGTGTCCCCAGGTGTCGGCAGAAAAGGAACGTCCCCAAGTGCCGCATCTGGACCAGGACAACGCCGATGTTTTGGTAGCGACAGCGAAAACCCGCCAGAGCGAGCAAGGTGCCTTGAAACGAGGCGGCATTGACCTTCTGGTCATGCCGCCGAAGTTGAAAGGCAGATTGCCGCTCTGGCGGGTTTGCAGCGTCGAGCCGTTACGCGGTTTGGTAAAACCGCGTAACTAACGGAGGCGGAACCTACTTGACGCCGTACTGCTCGTAGTAGGCGTCGATAGCGGTCTTGAGCTCGTCGTCGATGACGACTTTGCCGTCGATCTCGTGGTTGTAGAGGGTCTCGACGACCTCGGCCATGGAGACGATGCTCGCGACGGGGAAACCGTACTTGGCCTCGATCTCCTTCTGCGCGGTGGTCACGCCACCCTTGCCGACCTCCATGCGGTTGAGGGACACAATCAGGCCCTTGATCTCGACATCGGCAGCAGCCTTGACCTTGGGATAGGTCTCGTCGATGGACTTACCGCTGGTGGTGACGTCCTCGACCATGACCACGCGGTCGCCGTCCTGGGGCTCGTAGCCCAGCAGGTTGCCCTTGTCGGCGCCGTGGTCCTTGGCCTCCTTGCGATCGCAGCAGTACTTGACCTCCTTGCCGTACAACTCGTGGTAGGCAATTGCGGTCACGACGGCCAGCGGAATACCCTTGTAGGCCGGTCCAAACAGCACGTCAAAGTCGTCGCCAAAGTTATCGTGGATTGCCTGGGCGTAATACTCGCCCAGCTTCTTGAGCTGGTAGCCCGTCACGTAAGCGCCAGCATTCATAAAGAACGGGGACTGACGGCCGCTCTTGAGCGTAAAGCTGCCGAACTTAAGAACGTCGGACTCAACCATGAACTTGATGAACTCTTGCTTGTAAGCCTCCATGCGGGCTCCTCTCGTAATCGCGTACGTGCCTTCCAGTTTAGCGCAGGCAGGGCGCGTTGCGGGCGCGCTTTGGGGCCTCGGCATTCTGTAAAGGCTTTGTCAGGGGCAATGGTTTTCCAAACATTGGGGTTGACACGGCAAACCCCCTCATCAAGAATACGGGCGGATTGTAACGGGTACGAGATACCCAAAACGCGCAGCGCTCGGCCTTAAGGAGGTGTGCCATGGAAGGCAGTCATAGTCGAAAAACCTGCATGTCGCCCTCGGCACGCCGCGAGGATTCCGCACACGCATAAGCGCCACGAACCGATCGTCAAAACCACCACAAAGGTGCCTGTCCCCTTTGTGGTGGTTCGAGAGCATGACGTGAGCGACATCTAGGTTTTTTGAAGCAAATACGACACGTACGCTAACTCCCTTCATCAAGGAGGACCCTATGCTGATGCTCAAAACCGCCACGGTACTCGAAGCTATCTCCAAGCGCCGCCGCACGGCGCGCCCTGCCGCTCACACCGGCCTGTCCAAGAACACCATATTCGCCGCCACCCATAGCGCCGAGGACGCCCTCGTGCTGCTTGACGCCAGGGCCGGCGGACTCGGTACCGAGCACGCCGCCGAGCGCCTAGACGCCATCGGCCCCAACACCATCGATGCGCCGACCAAGACACTCGCCCGCCGCATCGCCGACGCGTTCATCGACCCCTTCGCCGGCATCCTCGCCGCGCTCGCGCTGGTCTCGCTCTACATCGACGTGCTCGCCGCGCCCGAGCTGCAGCGTGACCCCTCCACGGTCATCGTTATCGGCATCATGCTGCTGGTATCGGGCGGCATGAAGTTTATCCAGGAAGCCCGCAGCGGCAATGCGGCCGAGGCCCTCAAGGACCTGGTCTCCAACACCTGCTGTGCCCTGCGCGATGGCGAGCGCCTCGAGATCCCCTTCGACGAGCTCGTCCCCGGCGATGTGATCCGCCTCTCTGCCGGCGATATGGTGCCGGCCGACGCCCGCATCATCACCGCGCGCGACCTGTTTGTGATCGAGTCCGCGCTCACCGGCGAGAGCGAGGCCGTCGAGAAGACCGCTGCTGCCGCGGTCGTCGAGGGTGCCGACAGCTCCGCGCTGCCGCTCTCTGCCTGCAAGAACATCGTCTTTACCGGCACCTCCGTGCAAAACGGCACCGCCATGGCGCTCGTCGTTGCCACCGGCTCGGACACCTACCTGGGCGGCATCGCCAAGATGCTCAACGGGCGCGGCGAGAAGAGCGCGTTTGACCGCGGCGTCTCGAGCGTCTCCATGCTGCTCGTACGCCTCATGCTCGTTATGGCGCCGGCCGTCTTTGCCATCAACGCCGCCACCAAGGGCAACGTCATCGACGCGCTGCTATTCGCCACGAGCGTGGCCGTGGGCATCACGCCGCAGATGCTCCCCGTCATCGTGACCACGAGCCTGTCGCAGGGCGCCAAGGACCTCGCCCGTCGCCAGGTTATCGTCAAGGAACTGCCGGCGATCCAAAACCTCGGCGCGATGGACGTCCTGTGCTGCGACAAGACCGGCACCCTCACCGAAGACCGCATCGTGCTCGAGCGCTACCTCAACACCGACGGCAACGAGGACGTGCGCGTACTGCGCCATGCGTTTTTGAACAGCTTCTTCCAGACTGGCCTCAAGAACCTTATCGACCTGGCCGTCATCGACCGCGCCGATGTGACGCCCTCGGCAGCAGCACCCGATTCCATGCTGGGCCAGAGCCTGCGCGACCGCTATACCAAGGTGGACGAGGTGCCCTTCGATTTCTCGCGCCGTCGCCTGAGCGTCGTTGTCGCCGACGCCCAGGGTAAAACCCAGATGGTTACCAAAGGAGCTGCCGAGGAAATGCTCGAGATCTGCTCCTTTGTCGAAGTCGATGGTGCCGCCCAGCCGCTCACCGAAGATAAGCTCGCCCAGATTCGCCAGCAGGTCGCCGGGCTCAATGCCGAGGGCCTGCGCGTGATTGCCGTGGCGCAGAAGACCAATCCGCGCTGCGTGGGCGAGTTTGGCATTGCCGACGAGTGCGACATGGTGCTGATGGGCTTTTTGGCCTTCCTCGATCCGCCCAAAGCAAGTGCCGTGGGCGCCATCGCCACCCTCGAGGCCAAGGGCGTGGCAGTCAAGGTCCTGACCGGCGACAACGACCGCGTCGCGGCCACCGTCTGCGAACAGATCGGTATCGACGCGAGCAACGTCTTGCTGGGCTCCGAGATCGATGCGCTCGATGACGCCGAGCTTGCCGAGCGCGCCGAGAACACCCACCTCTTCGCCAAGCTCTCGCCGCTGCAGAAGGCGCGTCTGGTGCGTGTCATGCGCGAGCTGCTCGGCCACACCGTGGGCTTTATGGGCGATGGCATCAACGACGCCGCCGCCATGCGTGCAAGCGATTGCGGCATCTCGGTCGATTCGGCCGTCGACATTGCCAAGGAATCTGCCGATATCATCTTGCTCCAGAAGGACCTGGGCGTGCTCGAGCGCGGCATCATCGAAGGCCGCCGCACCTACGGCAACCTACTCAAGTACCTCAAGACCACGGTGAGCTCCAACTTTGGCAACGTGCTATCCGTGACCGTCGCGAGCCTGTTCTTGCCGTTCTTGCCCATGAGTGCTCTGCAGTTGGTGCTGCTGTCGCTGGTCTACGAGATCGTGTGCATCGCGCTGCCGTGGGACACCGTCGACGACGCCTGGACCGCCCGTCCGCGCGCCTGGGATGCCGCGTCCATTAAGGGCTTTATGCTCGAGTTGGGTCCCGTGAGCTCACTGTTTGATATCGTGACTTTCGCCGTGCTCTTCTTTGTGGTGTGCCCCGCCGCCGTGGGCTCAAGCTGGGCAGAGCTTGCCGCTGTAGGCGACGTCGCAGGCATGGCGGCCTTTACGGCGCTCTTCCAGAGCGGTTGGTTTGTCGAGTCCATGTGGTCGCAGACGCTCGTGATCCACATGCTGCGCTCCCCGCGCCTGCCGAGCGCGCGCGACCACGCCGCGCCGGCACTGTGCGCTCTCACCGTGCTGGGTCTGGTACTCGTCACCTGGCTGCCGGCAAGCCCCATCGCCGATGCGCTAGACCTCATGCCGCTGCCGCCGAGCTTCTTCGCGCTGCTCGTCAGCATCGTCGCCGCCTACATCGCACTCACCCAGCTGGCCAAGCGCCGCTACATCGCCCGCCACGGCGAACTGCTGTAACTCCACAGGCGCTCCCGTCAAAACCACCACAAAGGTGCCTGTCCCCTTTGTGGTGGTTCGCGCTGGCAGTGGCTGCCCAAAACAGCTAAAAAAGCCCCGTCCCAAATGGGCTAGTCCTTGGGCGCCCAGGACCAGAAAAAGTTGATGAGGGCCACACGTGAGGAGGCGCCGGTCTTTTTGTTGATCGAGGCGATATGACGGTAAAGCGTGGAGCGCGAAAGGAAGAGCGTTGCGGCGATGTCTTGAACACTCTCGCGCGATGCGACCAAGGCCTCCAAAATATCGCGCTCGCGCTGCGTAAGCTCAAAGGCGACGGCGAAGGTATCGAGACGCTCGTCGAGTGTGGACTCCGGCACCTCTGCGGGGGCGGGCTCGCTCTGGGCGGATACGGGATCCGTGCCAAGGTCGCTAGCAGCAAACGCCAGGTCGCCGCGCACTTCAACGTCATAGACCTGATGCCCAGACTGTCCCAGCAGCGAGATCGCAATGCCCACAAGCAGTACAAGCCCCACGCCCACTGCCAACAGCACGTTCTGGCTCGAGACAATCGCCACCGCCGGTGCCGTCACGAGCATCGCGCAAACGTTATTGATGACGCGGCCCATACACGGCCACAGATACGACCAATGCGCATACACCGAAATGGCGGCAAACTTCGCCGTGAAAAACACCACGAAGAAGCCCGCACCCAGATAGAAGATGACGGTGGCGGCAAGTATGTTGGCGCCGTTGGCATCGGTGATAAGCACAGCGAATGAGAGCGTGGACAACATGGCGGCGCAGGTCATGATGATGTTCATACACGAGCGCCCGCGCAGGTCAAATAGGGCGCCGGCGAGCAGAGCGCTCACGCCCATCAGCAAGCGCGACCAATCGCCCAAGTCAACGGACCCGGCGGCGTGCGAGATCGTGAGCCCCGCATTGAGGGCGGCAAACACCCCGGTAAGGCAGGCGGTTGCAATCGTCAGACGCACCACGGCGCGCCGAAAAGCCGCCGTTGACTCGGGATCGTTTCGCCATTTGGCGCCAAACTCCGATGCATCCACCGAAAGCTCGGAGATATCGGGTTCAGGCCCAAACTCAGATTCGCCGCGCAGCTTGGCACGGCGGACGCCGTGGAGGAGCGCCACCTGCGCGACCGCACAGGCAACAAAAACAAACTGCTGCGGAATCCCCGCGGGTATCACCATGTGGCTGAACACCTGAAGCAGGACGCCCAGAGCATATGAAAGCGCCGCCGCGCGCGCCAAGTACGGCGTCCGCGCAAAGCGCCGCGCAAAGTTGGCGTGAGCGGTCGATCCGCAGTAGCCCAGCGTGCAACACGCCATCAAACCGCCGGCAATTACCACCTCAAACCGAACCGCCATAATCATCAGCAGCAATGCCGACACCAGCAGCACGCCCGTGATGTCGCTCGTCGTATCGATCGCGCGGGGGCGGCGATAGTACAGAATAGGACGCACAAAAAAGCCGATTACGCTCGCACCGACGATGAGGGTCTCGTAGGTAGCAACCTCGCTCGGCGGCACAAACTCGGCCACGCGCATGTCGAAGAGGTACTCGCCAGCCAAAAACGTAAAATAGAACAGCGCCAGGCATATAATCTCCCGAATGCCCCAACGCAAATACGCTGTTGTGTCTCCCATACCTTTCATGAATACCCCCCCCCCGCAGTCGCTTAATGGCCTGCAAACTCATTCTATTAGAGAACCAGTCCTAATATCGAACCTATCCTCAAAATGTCGCTAATTTGACCCCAACAGCCCACGGCGTAAACCGATTTTGAGCCGCAAGGCCCAGAAGGGGCGCGCACGGCTTGCAGCTCGGCAAGGAGTGTCCCCAACTGCCACTCATTTAAGTACGTCCCCAATGAGTGCAAGTGACGCAAGTGCCAATCAAATGACGAGAGCGGATAATCTCCCACTTTGAGCCTGTATGCAGGCCAAAAACGGGAGATTATCCACTCTCATTCTGTGGGTAGCCATTGGGGACGTTCTTAAACGACTAGTCAAACAAGAACGTCCCCAATGATTATGTCCAATGCGCTACACCAGGCGCATGGCCTCCTGGACAGCACCGTAAAGGTTGGCGTCGTTGCCGAGCTCGGCCGCCTTTATCTGCGGCACAGGAATGCCGGCAAGGGTCCCTTCGTAACTCGAGAGGGCCAGCGGCATCTGCGCACGCAGGGCATCGACGAGCTCGGGATGGCACGAGATGCCGCCTGCGATCACAAAGACCTCGGGGTCGAGCACGGCCTGCAGGTTGATGAGCTGTCCGTCAAATGCGCGAGCGTAGCGGTCGAGCGCGCGCTGCCCCGCCATGTCGCCATCCGCGATCCACTCAAAGACGCGGCGGCCGTCCACCGGAGAATCCGCAGGCAGGCCCTTCTCGGCAACGGCGGCATCGCGGAGCGCACGCCAACCGCCCGAACCCGCAAAGGAGTTTTCCATGCTCGCAGCAGTCGTGACATCGTTGCGCAAGAAGCTAAACTCGCCTGCAAAGCAGTGCGCGCCGCGCAGGACCTTGCCGTCGATGACGATACCGCCGCCGATGCCCGTGCCGATAGCGAGCACCACGCCAAAACGCGTCCCGCGCAGAGCGCCAGCCGCATACTCACCGAGTGCACAGCACCTACCGTCGTTATTGACGGCAATCGGCACCCCCAGAGCCTCGCGCATGAGCTTTCCGAGCGGACAGCCATCCATAAACGTGAGCGCACCACCGCGATGGATCGTTCCTGTGACATCTCCCTCGTAGATGCCGCCGGGCGCACTCACGCCCACGGCGCTCACGCGCTCGCGATACGGCTCGACGAGCGAGATCAGCGCCGCGACCGTCTCATCAGCCGTGGTAAAGCCCGTCGGCAGGCTTCCGCGCTCGCGGATGGAAAAATCCTCGCCCAGCACAGCCCATTTAACGGCCGTACCGCCCACATCGATTCCAAAAAACTCCTGCATGTTCACTCCTTACAAGCGTAGCCCCGGACGCGCATCGCCGCGACCATCACAGGGGCCACCCCCCTGCGATGGTCGTGCAGCAAGTCACACCCGGAGCCGATTATCTCTGTTTTACGCCTCTAATTTGGTCAGGCGAAGCATCATATACTGCTTACTTGGGAGATCGATGCGGAACTTGCCCTCAAAGGTTCCGGGAAGCTCCTCCTCCGTCATGCCTCATGTGTCCACGACACGCACCTTGTATCGAGCGCCCGCCTCGCCCACAAACTCACGAGACCACTCATTTAAGAACGTCCATTACAGTCGAAATTGTCAGCCCGGGCCCGTCTCGGGCTACGATTGAGGCGCGCCCAGAACGGGCCGCCGACCGGGCGCCCG
>CAJLRE010000026.1 GCA_905208975.1 uncultured Collinsella sp.
CCATTGTGGGTGCCAAGGCGCAGCGCCGCGTGCAGATAACCGGCGCCGACGAGCATAACGTGGTCGTGACGTCGTATGACCTCATGCGCCGCGATATTGACGAGTATGCCGATCAGGACTTTGCCCGCGTTGTGCTCGATGAGGCCCAGTACATTAAAAACCCGCTCACGCAGGTAGCGCGCGCCGCCAAGCACCTGCCTGCCGGTGTGCGCTTTGCCCTGACGGGCACGCCCATCGAAAACCGCCTGTCCGAGCTCTGGAGCATCTTCGACTTTTTGATGCCGGGCCTGCTTGGCACACGCGAGTCGTTTGCCAAGCGCTTCGAAAGCCCGGTCGAGCACGCCGAGGGTGACAGTGCCGCTCGCCTGCAGGCGCTCGTGTCGCCGTTTGTGCTGCGCCGCGTCAAGGAAGACGTGGTGGCCGATCTGCCCGAGAAGATCGAGGACACCGTCATGGCACAGCTCACCGGCGAGCAGCGCAAGCTCTACCTGGCCAACCAGGACCGCATCGCCCAGCAGGTGCAGCATCGCGAGACATCCGAGTTTAAGAAAGACAAGCTCAAGGTGCTTGCTGAGCTCACCAAGCTGCGCCAGATTTGCTGCGACCCGCATCTACACTACGAGGACTACAAGGCGGGGAGTGCCAAGCTCGACGCTTGCATGGAGCTCGTGCACGGTGCGCTCGACGGCGGGCATCGCATCCTGTTGTTCAGCCAGTTTACGGGCATGCTCGACATCATTGGCAAGCGTCTGGCCAAGGAGGATATCGGCTTTCTTAAGCTCACGGGCGCTTCGTCCAAGGAAAACCGCGCCAAGATGGTCGCGCAGTTCCAGGCGGGCGAGGTGCCGGTCTTTTTGATTTCGCTCAAGGCGGGCGGCGTGGGCCTTAATTTGACGGCTGCCGACGTGGTGATCCACTACGACCCGTGGTGGAACGTGGCCGCGCAGGACCAGGCGACCGACCGCGCGCATCGTATTGGCCAGAAGCATACCGTGACCGTGTACAAGCTCATCGCCAAGGACACGATCGAGGAACGCATCATGCAGATGCAGGAGTCCAAGCGCGACCTGGTCAACAGCGTGCTCGGCGGCGACGGCATCTCCTCGGCGCTGTTTACCCGCGAGGATGTTCTGGCGCTGCTGGGCGGCGACGGGCGCTAGCCTCGCTCATTATGTGTTCATTTGCGATGCCGTGGATGGTTCGCGCGCCTTTGGGCATAAGAAGCATCGAGAACATCGGCACATCAGCAAAGGAGAACATCATGGCGAAATTCTTTAAGGACCCCGACGGCAAGCTCATTGCCGCTCTTGGCAACGACGTTGCAACCCCTGCCGGCTGCATGGAGCTGACCGCGAACACCGAGGACGCCGCGCACGAGAAGCACGTGCCCGTCGTTGAGAGCGAGCGCGACGGTCACGTGATCCGCGCACGCGTGGGCTCGGTCGAGCATCCTATGGTGCCCGAGCACTACATCGAGTGGATCGCCCTTGAGGCCGAGGGCCGTCTGGAGGTCCATTACCTCCAGCCCGGCATGAAGCCTGCGACGTTTTTTGCCGGCGGTTCCAAGACCGGTAACGTCTATGCCTATTGCAACCTGCATGGGCTGTGGTCCGCGACGTTCTAGGAGCGCGTCCCCGCTCGGGGTATCATAGCTAGCATATGCACATGCGAGCGCCGACTGCATCATGCGGCCGGCGCTTTTACTACGACAACGATGGTTTACGACGGAAAGGGCTGAGCCATGAAGCTCGCGCTTGCACAGATCGATATGCGCCTGGGTGATATTGAGGGCATTTGCGGCCGCATCGAGGACCAGGCTCGTCTGGCCCACGAGCGCGGGGCGCGCGTGCTGTGCGTGCCGGCTCCGCTCTTTATGGGCGCCATGCCCGGGGGCCTGGTGGGCACTGTCGACTTTGAGCACGACATGTTGACAGGCCTGACCGGTGTCGCCGAGCGTATCCAAGAACTCGATATGATCTGCATCGTGCCCGCGGCGGTTTCGTTTGAGGGCCAGCCCCTGCTCGACTACATGATGCTCAAGGACGGCCATGTGGTGCCGGCCCGTTCGAGCATTGCTCTGCAGCGTGGTGGGAACGGTGATGCCCGTTGGGCACCGCCGGTGTTCGACGTGGACGGCGTGCGTATCGCCGTGATCTTCGACTTGGACCGCGAACTCGAGATGCTGCCGACCGGCGTCGACCTCATCGCCTATTTTCAGTTCAACGCGTTTGATATGACCGACCGCGAGACGGCCGCCATTGCCGCCGTTCGCAGCGGTGCCTACCGCAAGATCGCATCCAAGCGCAGCGTGTGGTTTGCCTGCATGGCGCCGGTCGGTGCCTATGACGAGTCGGTGTATACCGGCGGGTCGTTTGTACTCGACGACTGTGGGCGCGTGGTGGCCCAAGCGCCGTGTTTTGAAGAGAGCCTGCTGGTTCAGGAGATTCAGCGCGGCGTAATGCTCGATGCCCTGGAGGACCACGAGCTGCCCGAGTTTCGCTCCGAGGAATGGCTGTGGCAGGCGCTGGTGCTCGCTGTGCGCGATAACGCCCGTGCCCATGGCACGTCGCGTGCCGTGGTGGCGCTCGAGGGTGACTTGCCGTCGTCCCTGCTGGCAGCGCTTGCCGTCGACGCCCTGGGTCCGCGCAATGTGGTCGGCCTGGTGCTGGGACGCAACCGCATCTTTACGCCGGCGCAGGAAGAGGCCGAGGCCGCCCGTTGTGCCGCCGTTCGCGCGATTGCCGAGCGCCTGCATATTCGCACGGTTGAGCGCGATGCGCCGGATGCGGCGCGCGTACTCGACCGCGATGTGTCGGCGGGCGACGCCGAGCGCCTGCGCTCTCGCACGCTGGGCCTTATGCTGGAGGACACGGCGCTCGAGCTGGGGGCGATGGCGTTGAGCCCGCTGTCCAAAACTGAGTACGCGCTGGCGGCGCCCGCGCTTTGCGGTGGCTACCAGGGCGATTATGCGCCCTTTGGCGACGTATACCTGTCGACGCTCGAGTTTGTGGCGCGCGTACGCAACCGTACGTCTGCCGTGGTGCCGCAGGAGCTCGTGACACTCAACGCGGTGGAGGATTGCATGGAGCGCGTGCTGGCGCAAGCGCTCTCGACGCTTAACGGTCCGGTTGACATGCTCGACCGCGCGGCACAGCTGCTCGGCGGGCTTGAGCCGGGCGAGGTCGATGGCACGCTCGAGTCGCACGTCGACCGCAATCGTCCCTTCGACGACATTCCGATGGCCACCGGCAAGCCCGAGGCTTGCTCGCTGCTGCTGATGCTCGTGCGCCAGGGAGAGGCGGCTCGCCGCCAGCTGCCGACGGCGCCGATCGTCTCGGCCCGTTCGTTTGTCGAGCGCGCCTGGCCGTATATGCTCGCGTGGTCCGATCTGGGGCTTAACGGCAAGGAGCGTATGACGGTCGATTCGCTGGCGCGCGCCGAGGTGCGCCGTTTTGCTGACGAGGATACGAGCGAGCGCGTGCGAAACGAGATGATGGGCGTGCTGGGCGAGCTACTGGGTATTTCGCCCGAGCAGATGGAGGAGCTGCGCTCCGAGGACGGCCAGCGCCGCCTGCACGAGGGTATGAAGAAGTTTGAGGGCGAGGTCCAGGACGCCATCGATAAGATGATGGGCGGCCAGGGTGGCCCGCAGGGTGGACCCCAGGGTGGCCCGATGCCGCATCCGCCGGTTGATCCCCGACAGTTCCCATTCTTCTCGCAGAACTAAACTGGGGATGGGATTCGCTCTCAACCCCGATACTTCAACTAAGCATCTTGACCCCGTTGTGTTATTCTAGAACAGACGTTCGTGAGTAGTGCGCGGGGCCTTGCCTTGCGCTTGGTAAAAGACGAGGGGAGGTTGGTTTGGTTATCTTGGGCATTGACCCCGGTTTGGCTCATACGGGTTGGGGGATTATCGAGGAGCGGCGTGGCGAGGTTCGCTGCCGTGCCTACGGCTGCATCGAGACCAGTGCCGGAAGTCCGCTCGCGGTGCGCCTGTCGCATATCGCCCGCGACCTCAAGGGCGTTGTCGAACGCTATCGACCCGATACCGCTGCTATCGAGAGCATTTACTTTGGCGCCAACGTTCGCTCGGCCATCCCTACGGCGCATGCCCGCGGTGCTGCACTCGTGGCGCTTTCGGAATGCGCGCTCGAGATTGGCGAGTACACGCCTATGCAGATTAAGCAGGCGGTTGTGGGCACCGGCGCCGCGGACAAACGGCAGGTCGCGTATATGGTGCGTACGCTCACGCAGCTCGATCACGACCCGCATCCCGACCATGCCGCCGATGCCCTGGCCTGCGCCATCTGCCACGTTAACCTCAGCCGCACCCGGGCGCTTACCGGCGGCGAGTTCTATCAACAGAGAGGAACCGGATACTGATGATCTCTCAGCTCCATGGAACGCTTGTCGAGGCCACGATGAGCTCGGCCGTTGTCGATGTATCGGGCGTAGGCTTTGAGCTCGGTATTTCGGGCAGCACTGCCGCCACGCTGCCTACGCCCGGCGGCGAGGTGCGCCTCTATACCCGTATGCAGGTGCGCGAGGACGCCATGACGCTCTTTGGCTTTGCCTCCAAGGACGAGCGCACGATGTTTGACCGGCTCGTGTCCGTCTCGGGTGTCGGTCCGCGCCTGGCGCTTGCCGTGCTCTCCACCTATACCGTGGGTCAGCTGTATTCCCTGGTAATGGCCGAGGATGACAAAGGCATGGCCAAGGTTCCCGGTGTGGGCAAAAAGACTGCGCAGCGTCTGATCCTGGAGCTCAAGAGCACCTTTGCCAAGGACAAGGGCTTTGTACCGGTCGACGTGATTCCCGGACAGGTTGCGATGCCGGTTCCCGCTGCCGCCCCCTCGGCGATCGATGACGCCCGTGCGGCGCTCCTCTCCATGGGCTTTAGCCCGCAGGAGACCGATGTTGCCCTGAGCGGGTATGATGGGCAGAATATGCGTGTCGAGGATCTGCTCGGCGCGGCGCTTAAGCGACTTGGAATGGATGCGTGATGTGGGAAGCCGATGACTCTCAGGACCTGTGGGCGACGCCCGGCAACTCGCCGGCGGCATCCATGGCGCATGGCGAGCGTATGGTGGGTTCGGAGCTGACGCCCGAGGACCTCGATGTCGACCGTACCCTGCGCCCCCAGCGCCTGGACGACTACTGCGGCCAGGAGCACATCAAGCAGAGCCTGCGCGTGCTGATCGAGGCGGCGCAGAGCCGCGGCGAGACGCTCGACCACGTGATCTTCTCGGGCCCTCCGGGTCTGGGCAAGACCACGCTGGCTACGGTTATCGCCAACGAGCTGGGCGCTCAGATCAAGACGACGAGCGGCCCCGCTATTGCGCGTACCGGCGACCTGGCGGCCATCCTGACTAACCTGCAGCCGGGTGACGTGCTGTTTATCGATGAGATTCACCGTCTGAACCGTTCGGTCGAGGAGGTCCTGTATCCTGCGATGGAGGACTTTGCGCTCGATATCGTGATCGGCAAGGGTCCGGCTGCGCGCTCGATTCGCCTGGATATCCCCAAGTTCACGCTGGTGGCGGCAACGACTCGCTCGGGCATGTTGACCGGCCCATTGCGCGACCGCTTTGGCATTTCATATCGCCTGGATTACTACACGGTCGAGGAGCTCGCTCAGATCGTGACACGCTCGGCGACCATTCTGGGTGTGACGATCGACCATCCCAGCGCACTCGAGATCGGCTCGCGTTCGCGTGGTACGCCGCGTCTTGCCAACCGTCTGCTCAAGCGCGTGCGCGACTACGCGCAGGTGCGCGGCAACGGCCCCATCGAGCTCGATATCTGCCGTCAGGCGCTCGAGTTTTTCGAGATTGACGAGCTTGGCTTGGACTGGATGGATATTCGCATTTTGGAGACACTCGCCAAGACGTTCTCCGGCCGTGCCGTGGGCCTGACGACGCTTGCCAGCGCGGTGGGCGAGGACCCGGGGACGCTCGAGGATGTCTATGAGCCTTATCTGCTGCAGTGCGGGTTGATGATCCGTACGCCGCAGGGCCGTCAGGCAACCCTTCGCACCTTTGAGCACCTGGGGATTGAACCTACCGTTTAGGGCGCTTTGTTTTGGCGGGCTGTTGGGCTATCGCTGGGCATCGGGTAAACATATCGCCGTTTGTCGGTTGCGGGTGTTTTACTATTGCGCGCCCGTGCTATGCTGGATTGGTCTTTTTCTCATCCGGTAACGAAAGGACCGCCCATGCCTACTGACATCGAAATCGCACGTTCTGTTACGCCGCTGCCTATTACCGAGGTGGCCAAGAACGCCGGCGTCGACGTTAAGCATCTGATTCCGTACGGCTTTGACAAGGCAAAGGTCGACTATTCCCTGCTCAACGAGCCAACTGATCACCAGGCCAAGCTTGTCCTCGTGACCGCCATCAACCCCACGCCCGCCGGCGAGGGCAAGACCACCACGACTATCGGTCTGGCCGACGGCCTGCGTCGTCGCGGCGTCAAGAGCGCCGTTGCCCTACGTGAGCCTTCGCTCGGTCCGGTCTTTGGCGTGAAGGGCGGCGCCGCCGGTGGCGGCTGGGCGCAGGTCATCCCCATGGAGGACATCAACCTGCACTTTACCGGTGACTTCCATGCTATTGGTGCCGCCAACAACCTGCTGGCCGCCATGCTCGACAACCATATTCAGCAGGGCAACCAGCTCGGTATCGATGTTAAGCGCATCACCTGGAAGCGCGTTGTCGACATGAACGACCGTCAGCTGCGCCATGTTATCGACGGCATTGGCGGCAAGGCCCAGGGAGTTCCGCGCGAGGATGGCTTCGACATCACTGTTGCCTCCGAGGTCATGGCGATCCTGTGCCTGTCCACGAGCATCAACGATCTTAAGGAGCGCTTGGGCGAGATCGTTGTCGGCTACAGCTATGCCGGCGAGCCCGTCCGCGCACGCGACCTTAAGGCCCAGGGTGCCATGGCCGCGTTGCTTAAGGACGCGCTCAAGCCCAACTTGGTGCAAACGCTTGAGGGTACGCCCGCGTTTGTCCACGGCGGTCCCTTCGCCAATATCGCCCACGGCTGCAACTCCATCATGGCCACGCGTATGGCTATGCGTTTTGGCGATGTCGCCATTACCGAGGCCGGCTTCGGCGCCGACCTGGGTGCCGAGAAGTTCCTCGACATCAAGTGCCGCATGACGGGCGTTCGCCCCAGCGCTGTTGTGGTCGTCGCCACTGCCCGCGCGCTTAAGTACAACGGCGGTGTTGCCAAGGCCGATCTTAACGAGGAGAACCTCGAGGCGCTCAAGGCCGGCATGCCCAACCTGCTGCGCCACGTCGACAACATCCAGAATGTCTACGGTCTGCCCTGTGTGGTCGCCATCAACCGCTTCCCGACGGACACCGAGGCCGAGCTTGCGCTCATCGAGTCCGAGTGCCAGAAGCTGGGCGTTAACGTTAAGCTGTCCGAGGTTTGGGCCAAGGGCGGCGAGGGTGCGCTCGATCTGGCCGATGAGGTCATGCGCCTGATTGAGCAGCCGAGCGAGCTCAAGTTTGCCTACGAGGACGGTGCCGATGTTGCCGATGCCCTCGAGGCCGTCGCCACCAAGGTCTACCGCGCCGACGGCGTTGACTTTACGCCGGCTGCCAAGCGTCAGCTCGCCGAGCTGCGCGAGAACGGCTTTGGCAACCTGCCGGTGTGCGTCGCCAAGACCCAGTACAGCTTTAGCGACAACGCCAAGGCGCTGGGCGCTCCTGAGGGCTTCCGCATCACCGTGCGCGAGCTCAAGGTTTCCGCTGGTGCCCACTTTGTGGTCGCGCTGACTGGCAGTGTTCTGACCATGCCTGGCCTGCCCAAGGTTCCCGCGGCCGAGAACATCGACGTCGACAACGACGGCAACATCACCGGCCTGTTCTAAGCCTGCCGCTCATAGCCGCTTGCCCGCCCCGTCGCGCCCACCAAGGCCCGGCGGGGCTTTTGGTTCTAGCCGCACTTGTCTTGTAGATACCGATGGCTTTGCCCATCATAGGCTTTTGCGCGGGTAGAATGCATGGATAACTTGATGCTCACGAGCGACGGAAAGGAATCGTTGCATGGATCAGGACAAGACAACCGTGATGGGCGGCTACGGTTCCGCGCAGGCTGGCGATAGCGCCGATGCGACCCGCGTTGTTCCTAACCCCGGTTATACCGACCCCGCCGCGACACAGCCTTCTGCCGAGCCCACCCGGGTTATGGGCTATGGCGACTCGGCGCAGGATTCTTGCGCTGCATCTTCGCAAGGCCCCTATGGCAACGCAGCTCCGGACCCGTTTGATTACGCGCCGCAGGATTCTTATGCCGCCTCGACACCGAATCCCTATGATGACCTGCCGCAGAATCCCATTCCGCAGCCTCAGCAGACGACGTATATGCCTCGCACGGCGCAGCCTCGCTACGAGTCGCGCGAGCCGTATCGCGAGTACCCCAAGTCGATACCGCAATATGGCGAGGACGAGGAGAAGAAGCCGTCGCGTTCGTCGAGCGTGATCAAGAAGATCCTCATCGTGTTGGCGATCTTCTTTGCTCTCTCGGTTGTTTTTGCCATCGTGTCGGGCATGCTCAACAAGCGAGGGAGTTCAACAGCCGATACCACTGCCGAGCAAACCGCGTCCGCCTCGTCTAGTACCGTCGATCTGAGCGATATTCCGGGGCAGTACTGGTCCAACGCCAAGAAGCTCCTCAAGTCGCGCGGCGCCGATCTCTCGAATGCCGTGGTCCTGACTGATGATGGCTCAACGCCCGTCGTCGATGCCAACTGGGTTGTTACTTCTGCCTACTATAACGACAACGGTAACCTTGAAATTCAACTCACGCATAAGAACAGCTCGGGCAACTCGTCCGACGGCCAAAGCGGCACCGACAGCTCGAGCTCCAACATGCTGGAGGACCTGAGCAACAAGGCGCAGGAATTGGGAGACAAGGCGCAAGAGCTGGGCGACACGGCCCAGAACCTGGGCGATACCGCGCAGAACTTGGGCGGCATGGCGACGGATGCTTGGAACGCCCTGCAAAACGGCATCTCGGGAGCGCAGGGAAACTAGCGGACGAGCGGAGCGGGGCTACAACTGCTCGGCCGGACGCTCGGGCGAGCTAAAGCCCGAATCAAACGTGACGACGCACGAGACGTCGGGCCGGCGCTCGTGCACGATGCGCGTGACGAGCTCCAGCAGCTCCTCGTCGGATATGTCAAAGCCGTCGGGACGCACCAGGTCAAACGAAACGAACCCGTCGTGCTCGTGCAGGTCGTGGATGGAGAGCGCGGGATCGATCTGCATGACGCCGCGCTTGACCCAGCCGCGCAAGTCATCGCCGGTTGTCGCGATGGGGTCGCAGTGCAGCGTGATGCCAATGCCCATCTGGCGCTTGATGTCGTGCTCGATGGTGTCCAGGATCTCGTGGTGCTCAAATGCGTCGCCCTCGCCGGGCATCTCCACGTGGGCGCTGGCAAACTGACGACCGGGGCCGTAGTCGTGCACCATCAGGTCGTGTGTGCCCAAGACCTGCGGATAGGACATGATCTTGTCGCGGATTGCCTGGACGAGCTTGGGGTCGGGCGCTTGTCCCAGCAACGGGCTGATGGCATCGCGCACCAGGCCCATGCCGCTGATGCAGATGAAGATGCCCACACCCAGGCCTGCCCAGCCATCGAGGTCAAAGCCGGTCGTCTGCGAAATAAGCACCGCCACCAAGACCGAGCCCGAGGTGATGACGTCGTTTTTGGAGTCCTGTGCTGTGGCGATGAGCGTCTCCGAGTCGATGCGGTCGCCCAGCGTGCGGTTGAACGCGGCCATCCAGAGCTTAACGAGCATGGACAAGACGAGGGCGGCTAAGGAGAGCACCGAATATGCAGTGGGGGAAGGCTTGATGATCTTAGTGACCGACCCGAGGATCAGGTTGATGCCGACGGCGCAAACCAGGACGGCGACGAACAGGCCGGCTAGGTACTCGTAGCGGCCGTGGCCATAGGGGTGGCCTTCGTCTGCCGGGCGGCTGGCAAGGCGGAACCCGAGCAAGCTCACGATGTTGCTCGAGGCATCGGAGAGGTTGTTGAAAGCGTCGGCGACGAGGGAGACGGAACCGGCGAGCAGGCCCGCGATGCCCTTGGCTAGGCACAGGGTGATGTTGAGGCCAATGCAAATGAGGCTTGCGGCAAAGCCCGCGTTGGTGCGGCAAGATGTATCGACCGGCTCGCCCTCGCTGCCGGGAACAAGTGTATGTACCAGCCGATTTACAAATAGCATAGCGGTCGTCCTCACAATCATGTTTAAGGGGATAGTGTAGCTCGCGCGGGGGCGCTGTGCACCGATGCTCAGAAAATGCAGCAATGGTCTGCCGGTGCTAACGAGCGAACCTTCTCGTCTGCTTGGGTGGTCCATTTTGGGCCACATGGGTATGGGCATGTGCCTGCCTGCCCGACATACTTAATGTCGACAGCCCCTGTGCAAAGGAGGACGTATCCATGGACGAGATGTTTGCCATTAAATGCCAAAACTGCGGCGGCCCTATGTACTCACACCAGGCTAAACGCAGCTTTGAGTGCGCCTATTGCGGCACGGTCGTTCCGTGGCAGGCCGATGCGGGGGAGCCCAAGAGCGCCCTGGGCATTCGTCATGCGCCGCTGACGGTTGTCGATGGACTGCTTAAGCTCACCCACGTGTCGCAGCTCGAGCGCCCGGAGGACCCGGACTGGTATTTCTTCAATTCGTACTGGCGCAACCAGTCGGTTCTGGAGCATCTGCTGTGGGAGGACCGCGGCACGGCGCAGGAGTTCCAAGAGACCACGCATGTGAGCATTCCTTGCCCCTTTTGCGGAGCGTCCTTTGAGGGCGAGTCAACGCAGCGCGTGTTTGAGTGCCCGTCCTGCGGCAACAAGATCGGCATTGCCGACCTGCTCAAGCCGGGGACGTTTAGCAAGCGCCTGACCATGGGCGTAGGTGCGGAGTATGTGCCTGAGCAGGGTATTCCTTGCGAAATCTCGCCGCAGCAGGCACGTGCCAACGCGCTGCAGCTGGTGCGCCAGTACCCGGATGCCTTTGCCGGGCACGATGTAGAAGATGCGATCCAAAACGACATGATGCTCTTCTACTTCCCCATGGCGCTGGCGGACCTGCGCATGATGGCGAGCTTCCCGGGCAGGGGCCTGAGCAAGGAGACCCTGGTGTACTACGAGGCGCTCGACTGGGCATATCCCAGGGCAAACTACCTGGACGTTCGCCTCATGGGCATTTTGGAGCCATGGGACTTTGCCAAGGTCGGCCCGTTCGATCCCGCCATGCAGGAAGGCGACTTCCGCGTCGTCTCTGTCGATGCGTCTACCAAGGACCAGGTGGTCATTGATAAGTTGGCGCTCGACGTTGCGGGCAACGATGCTGAGGCTGTACTGGGGCTCAATAAAAAGAGCATCCGCACGTGGGCATGCAAGGCCCGCAAGCATAAGGATGGCCTGGTGATGGTGCCGGTCTACTTTGTCGATCGTCCGGCGACGGACAGCCGCGATGGCGAGCAGGTGCGCATTGCCGTAAACGGACAGACGGGCCGCGCGGCCGCGGTGGTGTTTAGTGACAAGCGCGAAACGCACGTCGTGGCGCCGCTCAATTCGAGCCTGCATCTGTCCGGTGAGAGCACCGTGCATGCCACGCCCATCGAGGTCAAATACGTTAAATCGCCCTTCCTATACCAGATCGTGCGCCGTGGAGGTGGCGAGCAACCGCGCCAGGTTGCAGCGGCAGCTGAGGGTTCCTACCGAGAAGAAAAGCCCAAACGCAAGGGATTGTTCGCTGCGATTTTTGGTAAGTAGGGGAGTGGTGCCGGGGCGTCGGGCTGCATCGCAAGGTCATGAGACGAACTTAAGACTGCTGGGAACGTGCTACCATTGCCGATAGCCTTAATCTTGTAAGAAGCGGAGGCCAGATTATGGGTTTTGCGGATCAGCAGCTTCAGCTTCAGGTACCGTATTCTCCTGACGACACGTTTAATGCCTTGAAGGCAGCTATGGAAAAGCTGCCTAAAGTAAAAGTTGATAGTGCATCGCCCACAACAAGAACAGTTGCAGCCGAGATTGGTATGAGCCTTTGGTCTTGGGGCGAAAATATCAGTATTTCGGTTGTTCCAGTTGAAGGCGGATCTGGCGTTACTGTCAAGTCGTCATCTAAGGTCAGGGCAAACGTATTAAACGGGGGCAAAAATGCAAAGAATATTGCCAAGATAGTCGATGCCCTATCGAAGGAGCTCGAGCGGTATCCGCAGGTTTCACAGACTATTGAGACGCTGGCGGATAGTGGTTGATGTAGTTGCAAGGCTTGAGAGGCTTGCAGCACTGCGTGAGAGTGGAGTACTTACCGAGGAAGAGTTTGCTGCAGAAAAGGCAAAAATCCTTTCGTAATCAGACACGATGGTTGGATTTGCATTCTATTATTGAACTTGTTTATACCAGGCTGAAAACATCGTGTGTAATAAAGGTGCGTAGTAGCCTCGTCTTGATTGGCGGATGTAAATAAACGGTGGAACGGCTGTAAAAGAGTCTTGCCACTGGGTAAAATCAAGATGTGCCGCGGAACCCGCTCCTCAGCTACTCAAACTTCGGAGACGCGGGCAACGCAGGTGCTAATGTCTAAAGGGCCGGCTGCAACCGGCCCTTTTCATGACTCCCCTCGCTATCCGTTACTGCTTATATTCCCGCCAGATCGAGTAGAGGTTCCGGGCAATGCCGGTCACATACATCGAGAGGCGCAGGATTTCAAGAAACAAGTTCATAGGCTTCACCCCAATCGGAGATCGGAGCGTTGCCCGCAGGCGGATTCCGCGGCAGTCAAGATTTTACCTCACAGGCCGCGGTGGGAGACATCCTACCCACCCCATGGTTTGGAACAGTGTCGATCTAACGGGCAATCAAACCTCTAGCACTCTTTGAATTGAGCAAGCATCTGCCCGAAGGTGCTGAGTTCGAACGGTTCATAAATGAGCGAACCGCCGTCCGCGGTCCTGTAGAGCCCGCAGGGGAGGTAGCGCCCATCGGGGAGGACGTAGAGGTTGGCTTCTTCCTTCAGTCCTGCTGGAAATAGCGGAATCCCGTTTTCGTCCACTTGGAACTCGTCTAAATTCGCGATCTTCCTCTCCATGGTGCCTCCTGCCTTATTTCTTGAATGGCGCCCTAAAACAAGCAGCTCTCAATCAGCTCTTTTCCGCGTAGAGTGTCGATCCACTCCTGTGGGATGGCTTTGAGACCGTAGACCGTGCCGGCGAGGGCGCCGGCGACGGCTGCGGTGGTGTCGGTGTCGTCGCCCAGGTTGACGGCGGCAAGGACGCAATCTTCGTAGCTGTTGGTGTTGACAAAGCACCAGCTGGCGGCCTTAAGGGTGTCGCGCACGAAGCCGCCGGACCTGATTTCCTGCTCAGGCACACCTTTCAGATGAAGCGCCCACGAGGGAAGCGTGCCGTTCATCACATCCCTCATCAGCTCGACAAATATGACGCATGCGTCGGTCGATGTTCTGTGAGCGTGCGTAATCGCGGAGACCTTGCTGACCTCTTCGTCTGTCGCATCGGTGAACGCCAGGGGAGCGATGCGCATGAGCGATCCGTTGCCGTTGTCGCGCTCGCCGGAGCCTCCTTTGCCGGTGTGCAGGGCGCGGGCGGTCGTGCCGCCATAATCGAAAACGCCGTCGATCGTATACTCGCCACGGGCAATCCAGCTTACGAATTTGTCGCGCATGTCTGCGGTGTCGATATACCCGAGCTCCCTAATCGAATCACAGGTAGCAAGCGTCATAGATGTGTCGTCGCTCCAGGTGCCGGCGGGCTGCCCATGCGTGCCGTAGCCGATCATGTCCGCGCATTCGAACGTGCCGCGGGGCCTGAACTCGTAAGGAACGCCCAGTGCGTCGCCGACGGCGAGCCCATAGATGCAGTCGCGCAGTGTTGTTTTCGGTCCGTCTGTCATGGAGCGCTCCTCTTATGTCGGGGGATATGAAACGCCGTGGGGGGGGGTATCGGTCGCAACGTGCCGCTACCCTTGCGTTTCGCCATTAGTCGCTTCGTTGATGGCGCGGTACTCGGCACTCAGCTCGCGCGCCAGCTCTTCCTTGCTTGGAAGATACGGCAGGTATTTGGCGGCAAACACTTGGTCGTTGTCTTCGGGCAGCGTGTACTCGACAATCGAATCGCTTTTGTCCGCGCAGAGCACGATGCCTATGGGCGGATTGTCGCCTTCGTTCATGAGCTCGCGTGTGTAGTAGTTCACATACATTTGCATCTGGCCCAGGTCCTGATGCGTAAGGTCATCGGTCTTAAGGTCGATGAGCACGAAGCAGCGCATCAGATAGTTGTAAAACACAAGGTCAATATAGAAATGGCGCCCATCAAAGGTGATGCGCTTTTGGCGCGCCTCGAAAGCGAAGCCACGGCCAAGCTCCAGCAGGAACTTCTGAAGATGCGTTATGAGTGCCTGCTCTAGATCGCTCTCGCGAAACGCAGCATCGTCCGTGAAACCTAAAAACTCCAGTACGTATGGGTCGCGGATGATATCCTCGGGGCGACGAGCCGGGGCGCTCTTTTGGATTTCCTTGGTGACGGCCTCCTTGTCCTTGCTGGCAAGTAGGCGCTCTCGGAACATGGTGTTGATCTGGCGTTCGAGCTGACGCGTGCTCCAGCGAGAATCGGCGCATTCGTTCATGTACCATGTTCGAGTTTCGGGGTCAGGAATGCGTATTAACCTGCGGTAATGTGTCCAGCTCAATTCGGGACGCAGTGAGTCCCGAATTGGAAATGCAAGATGGAACTGACGCATTTTACGCAGCTCTCTTGCTTCAAAACCTTTACCAAAATCCTTGGTAAGTCTGATTGCGAGGGCCTTGAGCAGCGCCTCTCCATACTTGGCGCGCTCCTCTCCGCCCTGCTCATCAACAATGCTCTTGCCGATATCCCAATACGCCTCAACCATCGCATAGTTAACGGCGGTATAGGCCTTGTCGCGAGCGGCGTTGAGAATCGAGGAAACCTGCTTGTAAAAAACTTCTGGCACGATTGTCGATTCCCCGCGGTTTACCAGTTCGCCCATCACTGTCGCCCCACTTTCCTCTTGTGGAATGCATGTTTATCGCATTTAGTTTAAAGCCTCGCGCGGACACGAATTGCTGCGCTGTCTGACATCTTCGCATGGGGTCTTGCTGTGACTAAAATGTGGCCATAGAGACAGTTTTAACGAACCCCATGGGAGTGGCACGCATGGACAACAACACCTTGCTGTTTCAGGACAAGGGTTCGGGTGGGTTTAAAGACGTCAAGATCTACCCTAACCGTATTGAGGTGCTCAAGAAGGGCACGTTTGGTGGCAAGCACACCGAGATTGTCTATCTTAAGGACATCACGGGGGTCAACAGGATCAAGGGCCGCGACGTTTTCCTACGTAACAGGCTGTTGACTGCTTGCGTCTTTAGTCTGAGCAGCCGTGCGAAGGCCCAGGAGTTTGTTAACGCGCTGGACATGGTGATGTAGCCTATGGCGGCGTTCGGGCCAAGGTAAAAATCGGGGGCACAGAACGGTGTCCTGCGCCCCTCATTAAATCGATGTGTCCAAAAGGGCCGGCTGGCCTAATCGTCAACGTCTCCGTTGTCTTCGCGGTCATTTGCAAGCATTGCTGCGCCGGCGACCGTTGTCGCCACGGCGGCGGCAGCGAGCCCGGCGGCAATGCCGGAGCCGTCGCCCGTGTCGGCGAGTTTTCCGCCCGAGTTCTTGCCCTTGTTGCCCTTACCGTTCTTATCAGTGCTGCCTGCGTTGGAACCCGTGCCACCGTCGGTGCCGGCGCCGGTGCCGCCTGCACTGCCCGAGGCCGCTACGGTAAAGCTTGCGGCTCCATCGCTGGCGAGCGTGTAGTTCTGTGCCGCGTCGCCCAAAAGGCCTTTCGCGCGCACCCAGTACGTCCCTGCGGCAAATGTTTCGCCCTCGGCCATTGTCGTGCCCGGAGCGCCGTTCGCGTCGTGCACAAACTCGAGCTGGGCCGTGCAGGCATCGGTTTCGAGCTTGCCCTCGAGTGATGCCGCAATCTTGGCGCGCACGTCTTCGCCGGCCTTAAGGCCTTCGAGCCCCTCAAAATGGGGCGTCAACGCGCGCGGATCGATATCGATGGGCACATGACCCCGCAGCTCCGTAACGGTCTCGTTGCCCAAGGCGTCGACATCCACATATTCGATGGCAAACGCATGGCCCGAAGCCGCCACGTTGAGTACGTTGCTGCTGCCGACGAGGCGGAAATGGCCCTCGCCAACGGTCTTGCCATCCTGGAGCGAGGCATCGCTCAGCGAGTCGCCGTACGTCATGCGCATGCGGGTCGGGAGATAGCACGAAACGGTCTGTTTATGCTGCGCATCGTTGTAATTGCGTTGGTAGATGCTCCGGGCCAGTGACGCATCAACAAAGTCGGATACGATGATGCCAATGTGCTTGCGGCAGTCTGCCTTAGTGCTCTCAATTCCGGTGCTGTTTATATACGAGCTCTTGTACAGATGCTCGTTGACCACGCGCGCTGCGGTAAATGGGTTGTTTTGCGTGCAGCTCGTGTAGTTGATAAACCAGCAGCGCTCCGTTACCTGCACCTTTGTCCCGTCCTCGGCAGGGATATATACGAGGTTGCGCTCGAGTTCGGTCGCTGCCTTCAGGGCCATATCGACCCAGTCGATTTTACTGGACCCCGTGCAGCTGTAATGGTCTTGGGCATATACCGTTGTGCTATAGGGCTCTTTGTCGCCCGTATTGCCCGCAGCCTCAAAGCCTTGCTCGTATTTCACGAGGCACATGGACTTTCCGGAATGCGTCTTGATTTTGTCGTCCCATTCGGTGAGGTCGAGGCCCCACGTGTGGCCGTCTACGCTGTTGCCGGCGAGTTCAAATCGACGCAGCAGGACGATCTTTCCGCGCACCTCGCCCAGCGTGGGGACGTGGCTCGACGTGTAGAACAGATCGGGGTTATCGGCCATAACCTTGGCGAAGGCCGTCGTTATGCTTTCGTTGGTAGCCTCGTCGTTGCCGCGCGATGCGAGCATGATGAGCGCTTCTGACGGGTGTTCGTTCAAAAACGTTTTGAAGTACCCGATGACATCGGAGAGATGCAGAAAGTTCCCGTCTTTTTTGAGCAGGTAGAACATCCCATGGTCGATGCCAGGGTTGTCGCCCTTTCCGAGCCGGATATCAAAATAGCGGATTCCCTCGAGCAGCTGCGTTGGTATGTAGTCCTGCTGGCACTTTACAAGCGAGGTTTGGGGCTCGGTGTCGTTGTCCACACTGCAGGTGCTCGAATCGTGCGTGCCTGGGATGCTCAGCTCGTCGAGGTATTTCTTGCCATCGACGTAGCTCATCCAACATGGTCCGTCGACGTAGCTGCTATACGTGGTCCAGTCGATACTTCTAACCGTGGTATTGATCTCGCCCATGTCGTAACCGACAAGTTCGAGCTCCCAAGGAATGCTCTTCCTCTTGTGGCAGATCTTATTGTTGTCTTGGTCTTTGCCGTCCTTTTCTATGGCCAGGTAATTAATGTCTTTTTTCTCGTTTGTGCGGTCTCGGATGATGTAGGTTCCGTTTAGCTGGCGGTCGAACGCAAAAGAGCGGCTGGCCTTGCCGTCATGCTCGCCACTCCATACGTGGATGACCTTTCCATCTTTGTCCGAGTCGCCATCGACCGACCAAATGCTGTTGCCCGTCTTCTTGTGCTCTTCGAAATTGAGCAGGGTGCGGATGGCGTACCAGTTTGTGCCGTCCGCATCGGTCAGTACATGCTCAAGGATGAGCTTGCTGGACGTGCCGTCATTAAACAGGTGGCAGACGTTGCCGATGACGTTGCCGTCTTCGTTGACGCTCGCGGTGCGAAAATAGCCCGCGGGGCGAAGGCGAATGACGAACTTGTCGAGGGTGGCCGCTGACTCGGCCGTGCCGTCCGCAAAGGCTGTCCGCGGACTAATGCCCAGCATGGCGGTTTCGGGCAGGCTTGCCAGAGGCGACAACGCTGCAAGTCCAAGGCCCAGCGTAAACGCTCGGCGACTGATGGCGTGGTGTTCGGTCATAACTCCTCCATTCGCAGGGTGCGGTTATGCACTCATTTTGGTCACTATACTGCCCGGATGTTTAAAGGCGTCGGCTTAAATTGTGTGCGCGGCGCTATAAATCGGCGGGTGGACGTGTTGGGGTGCTTGCCGTTTTCGTACCGTTGCCACATTTGGGGTGGTTTCGGCGTCCGGCATCCTGCGTTCGTCGGCTACCGGCATAAGAAAGGAAGGGTCGGTTTACCGGCCCTCCCTTAGTACGAAACGCTGGGGCACCGTCGCTTGTTTGCACTGCGCCCGTGTTTCCCGCTGCGCTCGCCAGTCGCTTAGCGCTTGATCTCGATATCGTCGAGCTTGACGTCCATGGCCTCGGTCTTTGCCTCGGCGATGTCGTCGGCAAATTCCAGAGACTTCATCATGGTCTCGACGGCGTCCTTGTGCTCTTCGACATTGTCGATGCGCACGTACACGCTGCCGCCGTCAACGTCGGTGAAGTACTCGGTCGTCACGCCGCCCGTGTGCGTAAAGTAGGCGCTGCGCCAGGTCTTGCCGTTGTACTTAACGGGATCGCTCTCGGTCCATCCGGAGTTGGCCTTCCACTTTGCCTCGTAGTCAAACAGCTCGTCGGCGTTCTTGTCAGTGTCGAAGACGGGGATGAAGCGGTCGCTGGCGTGCTCGCTCTCGGTGAACTTAAACTGGGCCCTGTCGGCGGTGTCGCCGGCGACGTCGGTGATCTCGACGCCCTCGGGGACCTCGACCTTAAACCAAATGAAGTCGGTCCTCATATCCACGGCTGGCTTTTCTGCTCCGCCGCCACCGCCACTGCCGGTAGCGCCGCCGCTGCCGCCGCAGCCCACCAGGGAGACTGCGGCAAAGAGGCTTATGCAGAGGGTGAGAATCGCTAAGGCCTTCTTTTTCATGGTCGTGTCCTCCTCGATCTGTAACCGCCCATGGATTACCTGCCTTTACTGTACGCGCGAGCGGCTCCTTCGGGTGGGCCATGTGTCCCATTCTGAGGGCCGGATTTGCGCCGTTAAGTGGCAATATGCTCGGACGCAAAAGAGGGGAGGGCCGATGCTGTCGGCCCTCCCCGGGGTTGGGTGCCCGTTGTTTTAATGGGGCGCGTGTACGCGGGTGCGCATAGGCACGTGCGGGTGTCCCGTTACTTGATCTCGATGCTCGAAATCTCGGCTTCGCGTGCCTCGGCAACTGCCTTCGCCATGTCATCGGGGAACTCGATGGAGTTGAGGAGCGCCTCGGCTTCTTTCTTATGCAGATCGAAGTTCGAGATGAGGACGTAGACGCTTCCCGGCTCAACGTCGGTAAAGAGGAGGGTTGAGACGCCGCTGTTGTCCTCGTACGTTCCGACGAGCCACGTCCTGCCGTTATACTCGACGGACCCGCCATCCTTCCACTGGAACGTATCACCTTTCTTTTCTGCCTGGTCGGCGTGGGATTCCTCTGCCGTCAGCGCTGTTTTCCAAACGGGGATAAAGCGATCGGCCGAGGCGTTCTCGTCTTCGGGGAAGGTGAGCCGGACCCTGTCGGCATTCTTGCCGGCGGAGTCGCTTACGCCGACGCCCTCGGGCATCTCGACCTTAAACCAGATAAAGTCGGTCTTCTTGGCGACGGGGGCCTTTTCCTTGCTCTCGCTCTTGGAGGCGCTGCCGCCGCCCGATGCGCTCCCGCCGCAGCCGACAAGGGCAAACGCGGCAAAGAGGGCGATGCAAAGGGAAAGGATCGATAGGGTCTTTTTCTTCATGGTGGTGTCCTCCTTGTCTGCCAGGGACATCGTGTGCCGCGGATCGCTGGGGCAGCGGTTACGCATGCACATGACGCCTTTGTTTACTGTGCGGTTATTCCTCCATTCGTCGTCCGGTGCCGTGATGAGCTTGCCCCAACATAGGGCTCCTTACCTATATGTATGCCCCAGTTGCCGCTGCCCGGAAGTCTCGAAAGGTGGGCCATGTGTCCCATGTTTGCGGTGCCGACGCCTATCGTTCGTCATAGTAATCCGCGATGGCCAGGTGCGCTGACGCTCGAGTACTTATGGGCTAGACTTAGCAGCATTACGTGATCGATGCGGTCGGTCGGCGGTTTCCACCCGACCGATGCATATGACTTGAAGGTGCATGCGTATGAGCCAAGAGATGATGGACAAGACCTGCCGCGGGTTTGCCGAGGCGCTGGCCGCGCGCGAGCCGGTTCCCGGCGGTGGCAGCGCGAGCGCCTTTGTGGGCGCGCTGGGCGCCTCGCTGTGCGGAATGGTTGCCCGCTACGGTGCGACCAATCCCGCGCTTGCTGATCGTGCGGATGACCTGACGCGTGCGTTTGCCCATGCTGATGAGCTGGCCCAGGAGCTTGTCGAGTTGGTTGCCGAGGACGTTCGTGCCTATGGGCAGGTGTCCGCGGCATACGGTATTCCGCGTGACGATCCGGCTCGAGCGACCGCGATTCAGGATGCGCTGCATGTGGCCGCTATGCCGCCGTATCGCATTATGGATGCCTGCGGGCGCGCGCTGGCGCTGCTCGAGGACATGGCCGACAAGGGTTCGCGTCAGCTGCTGTCCGATGTGGCGTGCGGCGCCGTGTTCTGCCGTTCCGCTATGCAGGGCGCGAGCTTGACGCTCTTTGCGAACACCACGTCTATGAAGGATCGCGCTCGTGCTGAGGAGCTCGAGACGGCGTGTGATGAGTTGCTCGACATGTGGTTGCCGCGCGCCGATGCGCTGGCGCGCCGCGCCGCCGACGCTGCAAGGAAGAGAGGATAGCCATGGCTGAACTGCTGAAGGGTGCTCCCGTCGCTCGCGCTTTGACTGAGGAACTTGCTGCTCGCTGCGCAGCCCTGCGCGAGCGGGGCGTTGTTCCGACGTTGGCTATCGTGCGTGTGGGTGAACGCGAGGACGACCTATCCTACGAGCGCGGTGCGCTCAGGCGCTGCGAGAAGGTTGGCATTGAAGCTCGCCGCGTTTTGCTTCCCGCCGATGTTTCGCAGGACGAGCTGTTGGCGGCCATCGAGGACATCAATTCCGACCCCGCTGTTCATGGCTGCCTGATGTTCCGCCCGCTGCCCGCCGGCCTTGACGAGGACGCGGTTGCCTCGGCACTCGATCCCGCCAAGGACGTTGACTCCATGACGCCGGCTTCGCTGCTCACCACGCTTTCGGGGCGCGGCGAGGGTTTTGCCCCCTGCACAGCCGAAGCCGTGCTTGCTTTGCTGGATCATTACGGCGTTGAGCTGGATGGAGCTAAGGTTGCTGTGGTCGGTCGGTCTCTGGTGATTGGCCGTCCCGTTGCCGCCATGCTTACGGCGAGCAATGCGACCGTGACGACGTGCCATACGCATACGCACGACCTTGCTGCCGAGTGCCGTGCTGCCGACATTGTGGTTGCCGCCGTTGGACGCGCACGTACGATTGGCGTGGATGCGGTTCGCGAGGGCCAGACGATCATCGATGTTGGCATTAATTGGGACGAGGCCGCTGGCAAGCTGGTGGGTGACGTCGATTCTGATGCTGCGGAGCCGGTCGTTAACGCCATCACGCCCGTGCCGGGCGGCGTGGGCGCTGTGACGACGGCGATCCTCGCCAAACACGTGATCGAAGCGGCCGAGCGCGCATCGAAATAGGCGTTTTGGGCTGTTTGAGGGGTGGCGCGCGCAGACGTGGTGTAAGAGCGTCCCGAGGTCCGTCGCTGCAAGTCCCGATGT
>CAJLRE010000027.1 GCA_905208975.1 uncultured Collinsella sp.
CGGGCGCCCGGTCGGCGGCCCGTTCTGGGCGCGCCTCAATCGTAGCCCGAGACGGCCCCGGGCTGACAATTTCGACTGTAATGGACGTTCCTTAACGGCTAGTCGTTTAAGAACGTTCCCAACGGCCAACAAAGGGACTGTCGCTTTGTCGAATTCTAGAGCGTTTGGAGCAGGGAGATGAGAAAACGGATGCCCTGGAGGTAGGCTCGGCGGGCGATGCGCTCGTTGGTACCGTGGACACCGCGCTCGCACTCGTCATCGTCGACCACAAAGGCCGAGAAGCGAATGCACTCAGGGCAAATGTGCTGGTAGTTGGCAGCGTCGGTCGCACCGATCACGGTCGAGGGCACAATTGCCACTGGCTCGAATGATCCGTTTTCCTCCGTCCCCTCTGGATCACGGAAATAGCGAGCGGCGATGGAGCGAACCGTCTCGAGGCCGGAACCACCGATGCGCGGGGACGGAGAGGGTTCGGAGCTGCCGGGGCCCAGCTCCACTTCGACACGCCCGGCAAGGTCCGCCCCGGCAACCGCCTCACGGCAGCGCGCCACAACGTCGGCCACGCTCATGCCCTCGAGCATGCGGAAGTTAATGTTGGCCCACATATCCTGCGGCATTACGTTGGCGCCGGTGCTGCCGCCCTCGATCTGCGTGGGCGCGCAGGTGGTCGTCACCAGCGGATAGAGCTTTTTGCTGGCGAGGCAATCGCGGACAATGGCATCCCCGTTGGCGGCAATTTCATCGGCGGTGTAGAGCCCCAACTCGACAAGCTGGGCGGCAAGCAAATCGGTCACGCGCGTCGGCCACTCGATATCGCAGATTGCGGTGATGGCACGGCCGAGCACCTCGAGCGACGTGCCGCCGTAGGGGTTGGAAGAATGTCCACCCGCGCTCTTTGTCTTGAGCACAATGTCGGCATAACCTTTCTCTGCCAGGTCGGCGTGCATGAGCCAACCCTCGCCCGCGCTGTACTCGGCAGCCGAAACGATGCGGTAGTCGCCCTCGTCGATCAGGTACTCAAGCTCAATGCCGCGTTCCTCGAGCGCACGGCCGATGGCGCCTGCTCCGTACTGCGTAGTCTCCTCGTCCTGGCCAAAAGCCAGCAGCAGGGTGCGCTCGTGCTCCCAGCCGTGCGCCAGCGCATACTCAACCGCCTCGAGAATGCCTGCGACCTGATCCTTCATGTCGATCGCGCCGCGGCCCCAGATGTAGGTATCGTCCACGTGCCCGCTAAAGGGGGCGTGCGTCCAGTCGGCCTCGGTGCCGGGTACCACGGGAGCCACGTCCATGTGGCCCATGAGCATAACGGGTTTGAGGACAGGGTCGGAACCGGAAAGCGTCACCAGCAACGAATGATCGATGAGCTCGACCTCGCCCGCCGCGAACACGCGCGGCCACGCCTGCTGCATATAGGCGCGCAGGTCGTCGAAGGGCTGCCAGTCCACCGCCTTAGCATCCATGTTCGAGATGGTCGGAAACGACAGCACGCGGCCCAAGCGCTCGCACGCGCCGGCCTCGTCTATATCGGCAAAATCGTCCTCATGCGCAAAGAAGCGCCAAACCTCGGCCATGACATCCTTTCGATTGTGATGACGAGGGCCGCCCCACCGGAGCGGCCCTGCCACATAAGCGTTTGCGATCGGTTATTTGTCCTCGAGATAGCGCGAGAGGAACTCGCGGGTGCGCTGGTGTTTGGGGTTGCCGAAGAGCTCGGCCGGTGCCGCATCCTCGAGCACCACGCCCTTGTCCATAAAGACCACGCGGTCGGACACCGTGCGGGCAAAGGCCATCTCGTGCGTGACGACGACCATGGTCATGCCGTCGGCAGCGAGCTTGCGCATGACCTCGAGCACTTCTCCCACGATCTCGGGGTCGAGTGCGGAGGTCGGCTCGTCGAACAGCATGATCTGAGGATTCATGCACAGGGCGCGGGCGATGGCAACGCGCTGCTTTTGGCCACCGGACAGGCGACCCACGGCGGCGTGCGCGAACTTATCGAGCCCCACGCTCGTCAGATGCTCCATCGCGACCTTCTCGGCCTCGGCCTTGCTCATCTTTTTGAGCGTGACGGGCGCAAGCGTGCAGTTGTCGAGCACGTCCATGTTGTTGAACAGGTTAAAGCCCTGGAACACCATGCCGATGTCCTCGCGGAGTTTATTGATGTTGCAGCGCTCGGCCGTAAGGTCCTGGCCGTGGAACCAGATGTGGCCCGCGTCCGGGGTCTCGAGCAGGTTGAGGCAGCGCAGGAAGGTCGACTTGCCCGAGCCCGAGGCGCCGATAATGGTGACGACCTCGCCGGGGTTAACGGACAGGTCGATGCCCTTGAGCACCTCGAGCGACCCAAAGCTCTTGCGCAAGCCCTCGACGCGGATGAGCGGCTCATTGGTCTGTGCGGCGGCCGCGGTGCCGGTAGTGGCGGTATCTGCCATGATGATTCTCCTCGTCTTGAGCCTAGTTGGAGCTGGGCAGCGTTGCCGGGGCCTCGGCGCCGAGCTTTTTGCCAAAGGCCTCGAGCAGGCGGCTCGCCACGAGCGTCAGGATCAGGTAGACCACGAGCGCCACGCAGTAGACCTCCATCTGGCGGTAGTACACGCCGGCGACGGTGGTGGTGGCGTACATAAGGTCGAACACGCCGATGACCGAGAGCACCGACGAATCCTTGATGTTGATGATGAGCTCGTTGGTGAGCGCCGGAATCGCGTTTTTAATGCCCTGGGGGAACACGACCTTGCGCATAGCCTGCCACTGCGACAGGCCCAGCGAGCGCGCCGCCTCGGCCTGGCCGGGATCGATGGACTCGATGCCGCCGCGCAGGACCTCCATCATGTAGGCGGTAGAGTTGAGCGAGATGGTGACGAGGCCGGCAGTGAAGGTACTCCAGATTTGGTTGGCTTGGGCGGTCTCGAAGCCCATGCCGCGCAAAACGGTGAAGCCCGCGTAATAGATGAGCAGGCCCTGGACCATCATGGGCGTGCCGCGCACGATGGTGGAGTAGATGGTCGCAAAGCCACGGCCGATGCTCTTAAAGAAGCGCACCAAGTCGTTGTCCACGCGATCGAAGGTCTGAATACGCAGGAACACAAAGAGCAGCGCCAGGAAAAAGGCGATGACGGTACCGAAGGTCGCAAGCGCGATGGTGATCTCGATGCCGCGGATAAAGAAGTCCCCGCTCTTGTAGGTCATGTAGACCAGGCTCGACAAAAAGTCGCTGGGGTTGGAGTCCGAGACAATGCTCACCTGCACCAGGTCGATAAACGACATGACGCAGCGGTCGATAAAGAAGATCGCCGCGATGGCAACCACGACATAGCTGCCCAGGCGCGCGCTACGACGGAAGCGCTCAGATGCGAACGGCGACTTTTGGCGATAGTCGTTCCAATGCATGAGCTTGGTGATGAGCGCTGTCGCCGATACGACAATCCAGGCCCACAGAATCGACCAGAGGCAGTCCTGGAACACGCCCGTGGGCGCCAGGAAGCTCAGCGGCGTGGGGTTGCGCTGGCTAAACGCCAGCCCGAGCGCCGCGATAACACTCGTGCCTAGATACACATAAAGGTGGTCGGCCTTGATAAAGGAGGCCAGACGATTGATGGCTTTCATGCTGTCTCCCTATGCCGGCTGACGGTCGAGGCACGCGTCCCACATCTGGTCGCGCTCCTCCTGGCTAATGCCCTTGAGTGTCTTGTCGATGAGCTTAAGCAGCTTGTCCGAGCCCTTGCGGCAGCCGACGTTTGCCGTGACCTCCTGCTTAAAGCCCTCGCCCTCGGCAAAATGAATAGGGACAATGCCCGGATTTTGGGCCATATAGCCCTTCTCGTTCTCGGTGTTGTAGGTCACGGCATCGCACGTGCCCTGCAGCAGGTTCGAGAACACCGTGGGAACCGAATCGACCGGGTTCTTGTGGACGACGCCCGGGATCTCGTCAATGACGGTGTCGAGCATGGTGTCCTTTTGGCCGAGTACCGTGGCACCACTGAAGTCGCTGAGCTTGGTGGCGTTCTGGTAGGGCGAGCCCTCTTTTACGAACAGGCCAAAGTAGCCAATGAAGTACGGGTCGGAGAAGCCGACCGACTCCTCGCGCTCGGGCGTGGCACTCATACCGGCGATGATGAGGTCGATCTGGCCGTTGTTGAGCGAATCGATAAGGCCCGAGAAGCTCTGCTTGACGGCAACGGGCTCGCCGCCGAGGGCCTTGCAGACGATCTTGGCGATCTGCACGTCGTAGCCATCGGCATAGGCGCCCTGCACGTTGTCGATGGGGATGGTGTACTCACTGGCTTCGGAAACCTGCCAGTTGTACGGGGCGTAGGCCGCTTCCATGCCAATGCGGATCTTGTCCTTGCCGATCACGGAATCGGACAGGTCGTCGCGACCGCCGCCCGTCGTGGGCTGAACCACCTTGAGCGTGGACGGGCGCTGACAGCCGGCGAGCGCGCCGGCGACGACGGAAGCGCTCGCAGCGAGAGCGCTACCCAAAAAGATGCGACGGCTGCATACCGGCTGTGGATGCGCGTCGCGCTGTTGTCGAGATTGCATCTGGTGCCTTCCCAATTTCGTTTTGCTGACAATAAGACAGGATATACGCCCGCAACCAGCAGCGCGGCATGTGCGCGAAAAATTAATAGACACACGAGGACGATTGGCGCAAAGCAGCCTGCCCCATGTACCACTTGGCATGAAAAAGGCAAGGCATAGACCTTCTGGTCGTGCCTTGCCTTTTGAATGACAAATTGTCGCTCTGGGTGGCGCGCAGCGTCGACCGGTCCGTCGTTCGTTAGAACGGCGGAACCTCTAGAGCAGGGTGACGCTAAAGGAACGGATGTCGGTAGCGCCCGGTGCCAACGTGATGGTGTTGACCTTGTGCTCAAAGACATCGTCCTCGGTGTCCATGGTGGTGTGGCCGGTCCAGGGCTCGAGCGCCACAAACGGAGCGTCGTTGGCGGCAGACCACACGCCGATGTACTTAAAGCCCTCAAAGTCGATCTTGACGCCGTGGCCCGACTTGCGGCCGCGCAGCGTGAGCGTGGAGCCCGGAGTATCGGTGAACATGATGGCATCGTTATCGAAGCTGCGGTGCGTGATGGGCAGCACGTCCGAGTTATCGGGAGCCTTGTAGCTACCCTCGAACGTCATGAGACCGTCGGGCGTGATGATGGGAGCCTCGTTCGTCCAGGCCTCGGTAAACGCCAGCTCGTAATCCTCGAATACCTCGTCCTCGGCACCGGGGGCGGGCACGTTAAATGCGGGGTGGCCGCCCACCGAGAACGGCAGGTCCACGTCGCCGGTGTTCGTAACGGCAAAGGTCTGGGTAAGCGTGGCGTCGCCGGTCAGGACATAGGTCATGTTGAGCTTAAAGTGAAACGGAAAGGCCTTGAGCGACTCGGGCGTATCGGTGATCTCGTACGTTACCGAGGAGCCGTCCTCCGAAACCTCGACCAGCTTGTGCTCGACGATGCGCGCGAGTCCGTGGCGCGGCATCTCGCAGGTGCCGGCCGCAGACGTTGCCGTGTTGTTGCGCAGCGAGCCCACAATGGGGAACAGGATGGGCGCATGCTTGCCCCAAAAGGTGGGATCGCCCTGCCACAGATACTCGTTGCCGTTGAGGGCAAGGCTCGTGAGCTGGGCACCCATGGAATCGATGGCCGCGGTGAGGCCGCCGCGCTTGATGGTAGTGACGGTGGACATGCTACTTCCTCCAATAGTAAACAACGGTGTCGAGGGCTATTGTCCCACTCTTGGCGGCGGGGTTGAGCGACAGGTGCAGTTATTGAGCAATAGCGTAAAGGTCAAACCCGCCCTGCGGCGTGCTATCGACCGTATCGGGCGCCTGTGAATTAAAACTCACCGGAACCATGCGCTTTGAGGCACGGTAACGCGTGCCGTCGGTGGCGACGGGCGGCTCATCGACCGTGAGCTCGTAGTCGCCGGGCTTGAGCTCGATGCCGTCACCTTCGGAATTGACGTATTGGTACTCGTCGATCGCTTGCCCCTTGAGCGTGCGACCCACGATATGGACGAGCATCTGGCTGTCGCCGCGCGCGGTGTCCCACGTCGCGCCGTCCTTGACCTCGACCGATACATGCACCGAGCGCGTGCGGCTGAGCGATTGCTCGACAGACATCTCGACCTTGGCGGCGTCTTGGCGCTGCTGCTCGACATGACCCCAGATGCTGCCGATCGCCGAGCAAGCGATGACGCCGGCCATAAAGGCGATGAGAATGGGGCCGAGCGGAGAGCGACGGCCCGCGTCTTCCTCGCGAGCCAGGTTGGGGCGATGGGTGGGGGCGGGCGCCTGGGCACCCTGCGCGGGCACGTCGAGTATGCTGAAGGATGCC
This sequence comes from uncultured Collinsella sp., assembly GCA_905208975.1. Taxonomy (GTDB): domain Bacteria; phylum Actinomycetota; class Coriobacteriia; order Coriobacteriales; family Coriobacteriaceae; genus Collinsella. The sequence goes on from CAJLRE010000027.1 coordinate 6,336, forward strand.
GTGCTGCCGGGGTCGATGGTATGGCGCGGCTGTGGGGTCTTTGCCGGCGAGATCGACATATCAGCCGGCTCGCCGAGCGTGGCCGTGGCATCGGCCTTCGCCTCGTCGGCCTCGGCCTGGGCCCAAGCCTGTTCAAAGGTTAGGGGTTCGGCGGCATCGGAGGCGGCTTCAGGCTCGACACCGGCATCGTTGCCGGTCTCGTCCTCGTCGCTCGACACGTCACACGGCGCGGGCTCGTCCCACTCTTCGTCCGGAGCCTCGCCCTCGCTATACCACCATTCAAAGTTATCGATATCCATACGGGGCGCCCCTTAAGCCTCGCAAATAAACACTTGCTAGCCTTATACCCCCAGATGGCACGCCCGCTCGCACGGAATGTGACAAAGGGGCTGTCCCTTTGTCACATTTTGCGTTTAGCCGTGGGCGCTCTTGTTTCTCAGCAAGAAATCGGCCGCCCCTACGATTCTGATGCCGTCGATGTCTGTTGGATGCTCACCATCCCTGACAATCAAGATCTTCTCGTACGAATCAGGGATTTTTCCCAGCGTGTTTAGTTTGAGCGGTCGCAGCTCACGCTCTCTTGTCGCCTCGGCATCGATCCGTTCGGTAACCTGGATATATTTACGGTCCGATCCCTCGCCGATTGCGACAAAGTCGATTTCCCCCGCGCGCAGATGGCCGCAAAACACTTCGTATCCTTCAAAGACAAGCTGGTTGTAGATAACGTTCTCGAGCATCCTTCCACTATCGCTGCCTCTATATCCGTCAAGGTAGCTGCGGATTCCCGTATCGGCTATGTAATATTTACCGCCTGTCTTGAGAAGCTCCCGCCCCTTGACGTCATACCTTTTTACCTTGGTAAACAGGTACGTCTCTTCCAGAGCGTCAATATACGCCGACACCGTCGATGCGCTGGTCTTACCGCCCGCCGATTCGTTGAGCGTCCCTACGATTTTGTTGACCGAGGTTTGATTGGAAATGTTGTCTGCCAGATACGCACAGAGCCGCTCGAGAACGTCGCGCTTGGTGATAGCTCCGCGACCTCTACGCGTCGCGCGCAATAGGATATCGCGCGCGACAATCGTCTGATAGAGGCTGCGGATGTAGTCACGGCACGCCTCGCGTCTCGGCTCGTCATGAGCCAGAAACGGCATGCCGCCATAGGTTATGTACTGCTCGAGCACGGTGTTTGAATTAAGGCGATCGCCCGTCTTGGAAACGAGCTCGACCCTCTCACCAAGCCCTTCGGCGACGACCGCATCAATCGAGCGAAAATCAAGATACTCGCCAAACGTGAGCGGCTGCATCTTGACCTCGATATACCGGCCCGAGATAAGCGTTGCAAGCTCGCTCGATAGCAAAAAGGCATTGGAGCCCGTGACATAGATATCGCACGGCAAATCGATTCGGAGCGAGTTAACCGCCTTTTCCCAGCCCTCGACATTCTGGAGCTCGTCAAAGAACAGATAGGGGCGATCGACACCGTCAACGCGCTCCCGAACCATGCGATAAAACGTCAGATAATCTGTAACCCCCGCGTACTCTAGAGATTCCATCTTAAAGGTCAGCAAACGCTCTGCCGGCACCCCCTGCTGCGCCAGGTGCTCCCTCATCATGTCCAATAACGTGGATTTGCCGCAACGGCGTATACCCGTCACGATTTTGATGAGGTCGGTATCCTGAAAAGCAATGAGTCGATCAAGATAGCGGCTTCGGCGAACGATGTTCATAGAGTCTCCCTAGCGCCCGTCCAGACATGAAAACTTATAAACTTGCATTATTTGCAAGTTTATAAGATGCCACCTTAGAAACTTGCAGATTTTGCAAGTTTCTAAGAAATGGGCGTGGATGTGACAAAGGGACTGTCCCCTTGTCACATCTGAAGGGCGACGGGGATTTGGATGCAGCAGAAGTCCTCTTGGTGGGACTCGTCGTAGCTCGTGGTATCGAGGTAGCAAAAGTCGAAAGCGTTGCCAACGGGCTGGAGCGCGTGCTTGTCCATGCAGGCCACGACGGCGCGGATGCCCTCGGGTTCGTACGGCATGCCCCAGCGGCTCATGCACAGGTATGTGCCCTCGGGCAGCACTTCTATGCCGATCTCTGCCAGCTCGACAGCGTCGCTCGGCAGCAGTTCCTCGGCACCGCGCGGCAGCACGGCAAAGGAGCCGGCGCCGGCAATGGGGTCGTCGGAATGCAGCGCCTCGCGACGCAGCATGGCGCCCCAGCCGCGCATGGGGCGCGTGCCCGTGAGCGCACGCATGCGCAGAATCGCGCGCATGAGCGTGGGGTGCAGCATCGAGCGGCCGCGCTCGATATCGGCCGGGAACTCCTCAAAGACCACGTAGCGGCGCTCAAACTGCTTAAGCTCCGGTTTGCCCTCGCGCTCGCGCCAATAGACCGCCTCGTCGTAAAAGCTCAGGCGCTCCTGCACACTGGCGCGCTCGGCATTAAGCCCGGCAATCTGCTTGTCGAGCGCCTGGACCCGCGAGCGCAGGTGATCGGTCATCTCGCCAATGTCGAACGTCGAGGTCAGGCGGTCGACCTCGTCGAGCTCGAGCCCCAGGTCGCGCAACATGCAGATCAGGCGCATGAGCGGGATCTGCGTGGGCGAATAGAAACGGTAGCCTTTTTCGTTGACCACGGCGGGCTTAAACAGGCCGATCTTGTCGTAGTAGATGAGCGTTTGGCGCGAAACATTAAACAAGCTCGCCATCTCGCTAATCGCATACATGCCCGTCTGCATAAGTCCTCCCGACACATCCTTTTAGCGCACAAAGCCCGCCGCCCACAGGGGCAGCGGGCTCAAACACTCCTCGTATCCTACCCTAAAAGCGCCTATGACCAGCGCTTATAGTTTGCGCATGACACGCCGACGGCCTCGAGCGCCTTGGCGGCGATGTGATGCACCGCGTCGTCGAGCGTAGCGGGGCCGTTGTAAAACGTGAGCATGGGCGGCATGAGCATGACGCCCGGTACGCGCGCCAGGCGCGCCATGTTATCGACGTGAATGGCGCTGAAGGGCGTCTCGCGCACCATGAGCACCAGGCGGCGCTGCTCTTTCATCTGCACGTCGGCCGCACGCAGCAACAGGTTTTCGCTGTAACCACTCGCGATGCCGGCAAGCGTCTTCATGGAGCAGGGAGCCACGATCATACCGTCGACCGGATAGGTGCCGCTTGCGATGGCGGCGCCGATGTTCTTGTTGTCGTAGACCACATCGGCGTGCGCGACAAACTCGTCGAGCGTCATGCCGAGCTCCTGCTCGATGGTGATCTCTCCCCCGCGCGTGACGACAAGCGCCGACTCGGCACCGGCCTGACGCAGGCATTTGAGGCACTCGAGGCCCAGCGCGGCACCGCTGGCGCCAGACACGCCAACGACGATGCGGCGGGGACGGACATCAAAAGGCATATCCCTGCTCCTTAAAATCCATGGCTATCGGTCTGATTGATATCGCTCAATAGGCGCAGCGTCGACCGGTGCGGCGTTTGTTAAAACGCCGCAATCTCCTTGGCCCACTTGTCCTTGTCGATCTCCATGAACTGCGAGCGGATGAAGTTCTTCTTGAGGTCGAACGGGACCGTGCAGTCGAAGATGGCCTTGCAGGCGATGCCGTGCTCGCGGATCGTGGGGTCGAACGCGGGGTCGTTGGACGGATCGAGCACGTGGCAGTGGCAACCGGGGATGGTGATGAGGTCCACGTCGGCCTGGAAGCGCGTGGTCATGGCCCACATCACGTCGCTCATGTCGAAGATGTCGACGTCTTCGTCAACCAGGATCACATGCTTGAGCTCGGAGAATGCCGAGAAGGCGAGCATGGCGGCGTTGCGCTGACGGCCCTCGTCATTTTTGCTCGACTTCTTGAACTGCATGATGGCAACGAACTTGCCGCCGCCGCAGGGAGCAGCGTGGACGTTGAGCAGGCGGCCCGGGATAGCGGTCTCGACCATCTTGTAGATGGAAGCCTCGGTGGGGATACCGGCCATGGACACGTGCTCGTGCGAAGGGCCGATGCAGCTCTCCATGATGGGGTTGACGCGCGTGGTGACGGCGGTGATCTTGATCACCGGGCAGACCTTGGCGCCGCCGGTGTAGCCGGGGAACTCGGGCATGGCGTAGCCGTGGCCGTTGACATCCTCGTTGATGGTCTCGTCGTGCATGAGGTAGCCCTCGAGCACATACTCGGCATTGGCAATGCACTTCTGCGGAACGGTGACGCAGTCGGCAAGCTCGACGGCGTGGCCGCGCAGGGCGCCGGCGATCTGCAGCTCGTTGAAGCCGAGCGGCGTGGTGGGAGCCTCGAAGCCGCAGCACATGTACACAGCGGGGTCCAGGCCGATGGAGATGGAAATGGGCATGTCCTCGCCGCGCTGGCAGTACTCGTCAAAGAAGGCGCCAAGGTGACGGCTGCCCGGGGTGATCCACATGGCGAGCTTGTCCTTGTCGACGCAGGAGAAGCGGTGGATGGTCACGTCGGACTGGGAGCCGTCGGGGCTCGTGCCATAGGCGAGACCCATGGTGATGTAGGGGCCGCCGTCGACGGGCGTGTTGGTAGGAGCGGGAACGATCTTGCGCAGGTCAAAGCCCTCGTCGGTCGCCTTGTACACGACCTCCTGGCAGTCGACGTGCGCACCCTCGGCGATCTGCTCGGGCGCGATCAGGTTCTCGAAGCGCTTGCCGATTTCGAGGCCCAGGTGCTCCTCGTCCAGGTCGAGCAGGGCGGCAACGCGCTTGCGGCTGGCAAGCATGCCGATGCAGACCTTGGCATCGTCAAAGCCCTTGACGTTGTTGAAGACCATCGCCGGACCCTCTTTGGTCGGACGCATAACGGTGCCGCCGGCACCGACGTGGCGATAGACGCCCGAGACCTCGGCGTCCGGATCGACCTGGGTGTCGGTCTCGAGCAGCTGGCCGGGCATCTCACGCAAAAAGTCGAGCGCGGAGCGCAGGTCGTGGATCTGGGAAGCATCGGTAGTGGACATAGCGTGCTCCTTTCGGGAGAGCGCCCGGCGACGGGAGTGCCGCCGGGCTGGGTAACGTAGTGGGGCCGCAGCGCTTATAGACGGAGCGCTTGGCAACTCGCGGTTCAAGCACTCGGCTGTTTACAGCCCAAGCGCTCGGCCGCTTACATCAGGCCAAAGAGATGGAACCAGGCGGCCTCGACCAGCACGACGATAAAGACGACCGCGGTGAGGGGAATGCCCATGCGCATGGCTTCTTTGGAGGTGTAGCCGCCGGCGTCCTTGCCCTCGCCGATAAGGATCGGCAGGTTATGGAACGGCAGGATGTAGTGGATGTTGATGGACGTGAAGACGATGAGCGCCACGGCGAGCGGGCTCACGCTGGAGCCGGCCGCGAAGCTTATGAACGCCGGCACGCACACGCCGAGTACGGCCATAACCGAGCCCATGAACATGTGGATGATCATGGAAAGCGCAGCGACAAGCAGGGCGAACAGGAAGATGTTCTCGGGCACGGAGCTGGGAAGCACGACGTCGGCGATCCAGGCGTTCATACCGGTGGCACCGCCCACGGAGCCCACGGCCATGGCGGCCGTCAGGAACATGAGGGACTTGATGTCGACAGCATTCCAGCTGGCGGGGGTGAGGACCTCGCCGATGACGGGCATGGCGAGGCAGACGCCAATGGCCAGGGTGACCCAGCCGATGTAATCGCCCGAGACGGTGAGCCACAGCGCGATGGCGATGATAAGCCACACGATGGTGCGGATCTCCTTGACGGAGAGCTTGCCGAGCGCAGCCTGCTTGGCCACGATCTGCTCGCGATCGTAGACGAGTTCCTTGCTGGGCCTAAAGAGGAAGAGGCCCAGGAACAGGGTGCACAGCAGCGCGACCAGCATGGGCACACTCATGTACAGGAACCAGTCGACAAACGACGGGCTCATGCCGCCGGCCTCGGCGCTGTACTGCGCAACGAGCGGGTTGAGCGTGGAATCGCCCGTCAGGAAGAACATGGAGCCCGGGGCGGCAGCGGCAAACACGAGGAAGCCGAGCTTGCCGCGGTCGTCGTCACCGTAGCCGGCGGACTCGGCGATGACCGAGACGACGGCGAGGATGAGGAAGGCGCGGGGGAACGGATGCGGGATCAGCAACGACAGCACAAAGGTGAGCGCGAAGATAGAGATGATGAGCGACTTGGCATCGCGCACGAACTTGAGCATAAACGCATAGGCGATGCGCTCGCCCAGGCCCGACTCCTTGACCGCGCTGGCGATGAGGTAGGCGCCGATGACGAGCCACATGGTGGCCTTGGTCCACGAGCTAAACGTGGAGGCGACCGTCGCCGAGATGCTCGCGGCGCCCGTGTCGTCCACGCACACCTTGAACAGAACGAGCAGCGCGCAATAGAGCAGGCCCACAAAGCCCGGCTGTGCCACGCCACACGCCCAGAACACCACCGTGGCGAGCGTCAACGCCAGACAGGTCTGACCGCCGACCGTAAGCTCGACCGTCGAGCTCAGCTCCGCCAAAGGAAGAAACTTCACCAGCAAAAAGACAACGATACCCAGCACAAAGCCAATTTCGCGCTTGGTGATCTTAAACGCCTTCTTTTCCGCTTCCATCTCCCCACCTTTCTTGTTGGGGGCGCTCCGGATTCGCAGCCACGTTGCCACTTAAAAAGGGGCGCCCGTTATCGGACACCCCTTACGTTGCGCTGTGTTGTGGCAATACAGTCAAGCGGGATTTTTGGATGAGAAGCGATCCTCTGGACAAAAAGCGTCACAACATTCGACGCTTTTCCTCGTTTTCGAGATTTTCATCAAATGTTGTGACGGTTTGGATGTGGCAAAGGGACTGTCTTTTTTCACATAGCGAGGGCTGCGCGGATGGAGGGGACCTCCAGAGCCTCGCGGAGCCAGGGGGCCAGCTGCTCGGGGTGACCCTGCAGGTAGCCTTTAAGCTCGGACGGGGCCACGCGGCGCACTTCCGAGATCTCCTCTTGGTTGATATGCAGCTCACCCGGCTCAACATGGGCAAGGTAGACCTCGCACCACTCGCACTCGCAGCGGTCGTCGCCGTGGTCCTCGCGATACACCACGTGACCGAGGTGCTTGAGCTGGTCGGGCTCGCGCGTAATGCCGAGCTCTTCGTTGATGCGGCGCGCCGTGGCGGCGGCGACGTCCTCGCCCGGCAGCGGATGCCCCGCGCAAGCATCCGCCAGCACGCCGCCCCACAGTCGTTTGAGCGGACTGCGGCGGCAGAGCAGCAGGCGCGCGCCCTCGCCCTGGCCCTCGACCAAAAGCGTCAGAAATGCCTGATGCAGGATGCCCTCGCCGGTATGGGCCTCGATGCGGTCAACGGATCCGAGCGTCTCGCCGGTCGCGGCATCGACCGCCACGACCTCGGCACCTGCGCCGCCCTCATCCCAGCCGGCGCGCAGGATGCGCGTGGCGACCTCCTCGAGCGCGGCGATGAGTTCCTTGGTGGTGTCGAGCACGCGCTGCAGGTCGTCCTTGCTCGCCCGCTCGACATGAAAACCTGTGCTCGCCGTAACGGGCACGCCAAAGCGTGTGGCCAGCGCCGCCGCGATATCGTGCGCCGGGATTTCGTCTCGATGGCACGGAACGGCCAGGATGCTCACCGTCGCCGTACGGCCGGGCTCGGGGCGCGGAATGGCCTGCGCCGTGGCGCCCAGGTGCGCGTACTCCGGCGAGCAAGCGTACACCGCCATGCCCCGCGGCGTCACCGTCAGCTGGGCCTCGAGCGCAAACTTGCCCTCGCCCACCGCAACCTTTGTCGTGTGCATACCCATGGGATCTCCTGTCGCCCGCGATGTACCTGAGACCATTTTCGCCTGTATTGCGACTATACAGGCAAGCGCAGCCTGCGACAAAGGGGGCAGGCACCTGACTCGTTCTGTTAGAGTTGCAGGGATTGAATCCCGCTTATTCATGCGACATTGGAGTGACAACCTTGACCGCCGCAACCACGCCTAAAAGTAAGTCAACCGCCGCCGCGCTCTCCCCCGCGCGCACCAGGCTCTGCCTGGCGCTGCTCGTGCTGCTGGGATTCTCGCTCGGCTGCTCCGAGTTCGTGGTCATCGGCATCGAAAGTGACTTGGCGACGGAACTCGGCATATCGCTTGCCGCTGCGGGCCAGCTCATCAGCGTTTTTGCACTGGTCTACGCCATCGCGACGCCGGTGCTTGCGCTCAGCACGGGGCGCTTCCGTCGTTACCAGCTGCTCGTGTGCTACAGCATTATCTTTGTGCTCGGCAATCTGGTCATGGCGTTGGCGCCCAACTTCCAGGTACTGTTTATCTCGCGCATTGTCCTGGGATCCGTCTCGGGCGCACTGCTCGCCGTGGGCGTGACGTACATCCCCGAGCTGCTGTCCCCGCAGCAAACTTCGCTTGCCATCTCGGTCGTGTACGGCGCGTTTTCCGTGGCGATGGTCTTTGTGACCTCGATTGGCAAGTTTGTGGCCGACACGCTCGACTGGCACGTGGCCATGTACGGTACGCTGACCTTTGCCGTTTTGATCTGCGGAGCGCTCGTGGCGTTTATGCCGCGCGCCGGACAGACCGACGAACCCGCTACCTTCCGCGAGCAGGCGGGTCTGCTACGCGAACCGAGCATCATCACCGGCATGCTCATCTTTTTGTTTGGCGTGGGATCGGTCTATGTGTTCTACGGCTACGTGACGCCTTATCTTGAGCAGGTGCTGGGCATGGGCACTGTTCAGGCGAGCACCACGCTTATGGCCTACGGCGTGTTCTGCCTGATCTCGAACATCCTGGGCGGATGGATCGACGCACGTTTTGGCATGAAGGCACTGCTTGTGACGTTTGTGCTGCAGGCTGCGGCGTTGCTCGGGCTGTTTGCCGTGGGCGGCACCATGCCGCTCGCGCTGGTCTTTGTCTTTAGCTTGGCGCTGCTCATGTACCTGTTCTCAGTCTCGTGCATCACACACTTTATGGACGTGGCACGCAGCCGCCATCCCAAATCGATGGTACTCGCGAGCTCGGTAGAACCCATGGCGTTTAACGTCGGCATTTCGTTTGGCACCGCAGTGGGCGGCGCCGTGGTGAGCAGCGTTGGCATTGCCTACGTTGGCGCGGTTGGTGCCGCGTTCTCGCTTGTGGCCTGGGCGCTTACGCTGGTGACGATTAAGCTGGCTCGCTGGGAGCGCAAGCGGGCGAGGGCGTAAGCGCAGATGCGATACTCGAGCTCGATGATGGCGATCGAAAGGAAACCGCATATGCAACGTGTACTGTTTATCTGCCATGGGAACATCTGCCGCTCGACGATGGCTGAGTCAGTGCTTACCGAGCTCGTGCGCCGCGCTGGGCGCGAGGGCGAGTTTGCCATTGATTCCGCTGCGACGTCGACCGAGGAGATTGGCAACCCGCCGCATCATGGCACTGTTGCCAAGCTGCGCGAGGTCGGGATTCCCGTCGTTGCCCACCGCGCGCGCCAGGTGCGTCGCGCGGAGTATGGCGACTGGGATCACATTGTCTATATGGATGCTGAGAACGCGCGCGGCCTGCGTCGCATCTTTGGCGACGACCCCGACGACAAGATTACGCGCTTGCTCGATTGGACCGAGCGCCCCGGCGACGTGGCCGATCCCTGGTACACCGGCAACTTCGATGCCACCTACCGCGACGTGCTCGACGGTTGCACTGCTATGCTCGAGCAGCTGTAGGAAAGCGAGGTCGCAGGCCACGCCTTCGGCGCGAAACGAGCGTGGATAATCTCCCGCATGAAAAATGAGCGTGGATTTTCTCCCACTTTGAGCATTCAAGTGCGCTCTAAACGGGAGAAAATCCACGCTCACCTATTCGTCGACGATCTCGGCAAGCCAGACGTTGAGGGTGTCGACCTCGGGGCAGCAGAACTTTGCCGTACCAGGCTCGTTGCCAGGCACGGTTCCGCCATAGCGCAGGATATCGATATAGGGAAAGCCCACATGGCAGGCCATGGCGCACATCTTGCCGCGGTCTCGGTCGAAGTCAAAAACGTCGCCCGGCTTGTGACCATGGTGGCAGCGGCACGCACCTAGCTGGTCCACGCAGCTCACGCGGATACGCGGACGCTTGCCACGCGGCGCGCCGAGCGGCTTGTTCTCGCCCGCAGGCTTGACGCCGCCCTCGCCAGCATTACTCATGGTCGATCACGTCCAAGCAGGCCTCGATGGGCAGGCCGGCCGACTTGTCCTCTTGATCGGCATTGCGCTCGATAAGCTCAGCCACCACGCGCATGGCATCGGACGTCGCGCGCTGCAGACTCCAACCTGCCATAACGCGGCCGACGAGCACCGCCGAGAACGTGTCGCCCGTACCCGGGAAATAGACCGGAATGAGCTCAAAGGGAATCGTGAAGTACTCCCCCGCTACATGGTCGTAACCGATAACCGCGTTCGTGCCATTGACCACGGCGCTCGTAATGACCACCGACTTGGCACCCAACTCGCGCACGGCGTCCACAAGGGCGCGGGCCTCATCGGGCGTGATCTGCTCTGCAATAGGCGTATCGGCGAGCAGACAGGCCTCGGTGTAGTTGGGCACCGCGTAGTCTGCGCACTCCAGCAGGTGCCGCATGAGGCCAATCGTGGACTCGGGCACGCCGGCATAGAGCTTGCCGTTGTCACCCATGATGGGATCGACGAACACCTTGGTGCCCTTTTGCGCACGGCGGTGGCAAAAGTCCGAGATGATGCGCGTCTCTTCCTCGGTCACGATAAAGCCGGTCGAGATGGCGTCGAACTCAAAGCCGAGCTCCTCCCAGATAGCGAGGCTTTGACGCACGTACTCGGTGGTGTCGTGGATGTAGAACTTGGGGTAGTTGAGCGTGTCGGACACAAGTGCCGTCGGCAGATTGTGGATACGGTAACCCATGTGCGACAGCACCGGCAGCATGGCGGAAAGCGCGACCTTGCCGTAGCCGCACATATCGTTAATCAGCAGCAGCTGAGTATTCTTCATGAGGGTCTCCCTTGTTTCGGGCGCGGCGCGGCAGCGCCACAGTGCGACTAAGTGTAGCGCAGGGGACGTTGTGAACGGGCGCTGGCACCGCAGAGGACGAATTGTTGCGGAAAGGTTACGGGAAGGAGGAAGTTAGTCGTTGGGGACGTTCTTAAATGACTAGTCGACACAAGGAGTGTCCCCAAATGCCGGCACATAAGGAACGTCCCTAAGTGCCGCTCGAACATAATAAGTTTGGTACCTTGACATTTATTTACCGTGCTCCTAAATTGGTTAGGCACAAAACAATTCAACTACCTAACTAAAGAAAGGAGCGAAGCTTAGATATGTGTGTTGAACCACTCGTCCTTCCGCATGAGCCCGGCGGTGACCCGTCGCAACCGGTAGACATACCCGAAGCGGTCAGCGCCGAAGACAAACTCGCCAAGCGCATCCTGAGCGGCCTGGGCTTTTGCGGCCATTACATGCATTTTCATGGCGGAGGCGTGTCCGGCAAGGCGCCCATCATCTGCCTGCTGGCCAAGCAACCCGGCGGCGAGATGTCGCAGCAGGAACTCGGCATGCACTTTGACCTCAAGCCGGGGTCGCTTTCCGAGATCCTGTCCAAGCTCGAGCTCAACGGCCTCATCGAGCGCAGCCGTAACCCCAAGGATCGACGGCAGCTCACCATTCGCCTGACCGAAACCGGCCGGGAAAACGCCTGCATCGACCAGGCGGCCCGCATTCGCTTTAGAGAGCAAGCCTTTAGTGCCCTCACCCACGACGAGCGCGAGCAGCTCGCCGAAATGCTCGAGAAAATCCGTGTAACCTGGGAGGAACTGGATGATTAAAACCCTCATGGGCAGCATCCGCGACTATATGAAAGTCACCGTTGCCACGCCGTTGCTCGTGCTTGGCGAGGTGCTCTGCGAGATGCTGATTCCATTTATCACCGCCAACCTGATCGACGCCATCAAAGACGGCGCCACCGTAGCCGAGATGCTTCCCACCGCGGGCCTTTTGGTGCTCATCGCGCTGACATCGCTTGCTTTTGGCGCCGCGGCAGGCGTCACCTGCAGCCATGCGAGCTGCGGCTTCGCCAAGAACCTGCGCCACGACCTGTTCTACAAGATCCAGACGTTCAGCTTTGCCAACATCGATGAGTTCTCGAGCTCCTCACTCGTCACGCGCCTGACCACCGATATCAACAACGTGCAGCAGGCCTTTATGATGATCATCCGTATCGCCGTGCGCGCGCCGCTGGTATTGATCTTCGCCTTTACCATGGCGTTTATCATGGGCGGCAGCGTCGCCATGGTCTACCTGGTCATCATTCCGCTGCTGGGCTTTGGGCTGTTCTTTATCATCTTTAAGGTGCGCCCCATCTTCTCGCGCGTGTTCCACAAGTACGATGCCCTTAACGAGTCCGTCGAGGAAAACGTCACCGGCATGCGCGTGGTCAAGAGCTATGTGCGCGAAGACTTTGAGAAGGAGAAGTTCGCGACCGCCGCGCGCGACGTCCAGATGGACTTCACCCGCGCCGAGAAGCTGCTCGCCTTTAACAACCCCATGATGAACATCTGCGTCAACGGCGCGTTTGTCGTCATCATCTACCTGGGCTCCAAGCTCATCATCACGAGTCAGGGCACGCTGTTCGACGTAGGCCAGCTCTCCTCGACCTTTACCTATGGTTTCCAGATTCTCATGAGCCTGATGCAGCTGTCGATGATCTTTGTCATGGTGACCATGGCCGACGAATCGGCACACCGCATTGCCGAGGTGCTGGCCGCCGAGCCCACGATCGCCGATCCCGCCGAGCCCGTGCTCGAGGTTGCCGACGGTTCCATCGACTTTGACCACGTGAGCTTTAAGTATTCCAAGCATGCGAAGCGCCAGGCGCTCGACGATATCGACCTGCACATTACGAGCGGCGAGACCATCGGCATCATCGGCGGCACCGGCTCGGCCAAGTCCACGCTCGTTAACCTCATCGCCCGCCTGTACGACACCACCGAAGGCGCTGTGCGCGTGGGCGGCGTGGACGTGCGCGACTACGACCTGGACGCGCTGCGTCACCAGGTCGCCATGGTGCTGCAGAAAAACGTGCTGTTTAGCGGCACCGTCGCCGAGAACCTGCGTTGGGGCGACCCGAACGCCACCGACGAGGAAGTCCGCGAGGCAGCGCATCTGGCCTGCGCCGACGAGTTTGTCGACGGTTTCCCCAAGGGCTACGACACCTGGATCGAACAGGGCGGCTCCAATGTTTCGGGCGGTCAGAAGCAGCGCCTGTGCATTGCACGCGCCCTGCTGCGTCGCCCCAAGATCTTAATCCTGGACGACTCCACCAGCGCCGTCGACACCAAGACCGACGCCAAGATCCGCGCAGGGCTGGCAAGCTATCTGCCCAACACGACCAAGCTCATCATCGCCCAGCGCATCAGCTCCGTGCAGGACGCAGACCGCATCATCGTCATGGAGGGCGGCCGTATCGCGCAGATCGGCAACCACGATGAGCTGCTTAAGACGAGCGAAATCTACCGCGAGACCTTTACCTCGCAAAACAAGATGTCTGCCGAAGGTACGCAAGACGCCGACGACGTCTCTGGCGACGCGAACACGGCGGCAGACAACACCGACATGACCGCAACGCAAGCTCAGACCCAGGAAGGAGGCGAGGCACATGAGTAAGGCAACGACCGCCGAGCGCGCGCTCAACCGTAAGGGCGGCACCATGTCGCGCCTCATCAAGACGCTCTTTGGCTTCTATCCCGTGCTTTTGCCCCTTGTCGTCGCCGGCGTGGTGCTCTGCGCCATCATCAACTCCATCGGCGCGACCTTCCTGCAGAGCGCCCTGCAGATTATTAGCGAATCGTGGCAGTCGGGCGATTGGGAAGCCGCACGGCCCAAGATTCTGCAGCTCGTGACCACCCTCGCCTGCATTTACGGCGTCGGCGTCCTGTCCTCGCTCTTCTGGAACCGCGCCATGGCTATCGTCACGCAGGGCTCGTTGGAGAAGCTTCGCGAGATGATGTTCAACCGCATGCAGGACCTGCCGATCCGCTACTTTGACACGCACCAGCGCGGCGATACCATGAGCCACTACACCAACGACATCGACACGCTGCGTCAGATGATCAGCCAGTCGCTGCCCAACCTGCTCATGACGATCATCATCATCGTCACGGTGTTCTTTATCATGCTGTACTACAGCGTGTGGATGTGCCTGGTCATCATCGCCGGCGTCGTCTTTATGACCTTTATGACCAAGCTGCTCGGCTCCAACTCCGCGCGCTTCTTCATTGCGCAGCAGACCGAGCTCGGCGTGGTCGAGGGCCATATCGAGGAGGTCATGAACGGCCAGAAGGTCGTCAAGGCGTTCTGCCACGAGTCTGCCGCCGAGGCCGATTTTGACGAGCGCAACGAAAAGCTCTTTGAGGTCTCCCAGAAGGCCAACATGTACGCCAACATCCTCATGCCCATCCTTATGAACCTGGGCAACCTGCTCTACGTGCTGGTGGCCCTTGCCGGCGGCATTTTCCTTGCGCTGGGCGTGCCCAACCTGAGCATCTCGGGCATGGCGCTGTCCATCTCCGTCGTAGTGCCGTTCCTCAATATGACCAAGCAGTTCTGCGGACAGATTGGCCAGATCTCGCAGCAGATCAACGCCGTGGTCATGGGCCTTGCCGGCGCCGACCGCATCTTTGAGCTCATCGACGAGGAGCCCGAGGCCGACGAGGGCTACGTGACGCTCGTCAACGCGCAGGTGAACCCCGAGACTTGGGAGTTCGAGGAGGCGGACCACCACACCGGCATGTGGGCGTGGAAACATCCGCACCGCGCAACCGGCGAGATCGAGTACGTACCGCTGCGCGGCGACCTGGTCATGGACAACGTCGACTTTGGCTACACGCCCGACCACGAGGTGCTGCACGGCGTGTCCGTGTTTGCCAAGCCGGGCCAGAAGGTCGCGTTTGTCGGCGCCACCGGTGCCGGCAAGACGACCATCACCAACCTCATCAACCGCTTCTACGACATCGCCGACGGCAAGATCCGCTACGACGGCATCAACGTCAACAAGATCCGCAAGGCCGACCTGCGCCGAAGCCTGGGCGTCGTGCTGCAGGACGTGAACCTGTTCACCGGCACCGTGATGGATAACATCCGCTACGGCAACCTGGATGCCACCGACGAGGAGTGCATCGCGGCGGCCAAGCTTGCCGGCGCGGACGACTTTATCACACGCCTGCCCGACGGCTATGACACCATGCTCACCGGCAACGGCGCCCAACTGTCGCAGGGCCAGCGTCAGCTAATTTCGATCGCACGCGCCGCCGTCGCCGATCCGCCGGCGATGATCCTGGACGAGGCCACGAGCTCCATCGACACCCGCACCGAGGCCATCGTACAGGCGGGCATGGACAAGCTCATGGAGGGCCGCACGACGTTTGTCATCGCACACCGCCTGTCCACCGTGC
>CAJLRE010000028.1 GCA_905208975.1 uncultured Collinsella sp.
TCATTCCGTGCGGGTTATATGCAGGTTTGCCTGCGCACGCTATCATGTATGGGTTAGACCGCAACTATGTACCCCATACGCGAAGGGATGCGCATGTATCTGAAGATCGACATGTTCTAGCCGGGCTTACCCCCGCAGTGGCGCCGCGCGCCCCATCAACTCTGCCGATTTTCACCTTCACGCATATAAAGGAGTCCCGCCATGCGCGACAAGCTCGAAAAGATTATCAAGGCCTACGAGGAACTCGAGAAGAAACTCTCCGACCCGGCCGTCGCCTCCGATATTAAGGAGTTCACGCGTCTCAACAAGGAGTACGCGCACCAGTCTGACCTCATCGCCGCCTCGCGCGAGTACATCGGCGCGCTCGACGACATCGAGGCTGCCAAGGAAATGCTCCACGATACTACCGATGCCGATGAGAAGGAGATGCTCCAGATGGACATCTCCGAAAACGAGGCCAAGCTTCCCCAGCTCGAGGAAGACATTAAGTACATGCTCATCCCAAGCGACCCCAATGACGACAAGAACACCATCGTCGAGATTCGCTCCGCCGCCGGTGGCGACGAGGCGGCCATCTTTGCCGGCGATCTGTACAAGATGTACCAGCGCTTCTGCGAGTCGCGCGGCTGGAAGACCACCGTGCTCGACTCCAGCCCCAGCGAGGCCGGCGGCTTTAAGTCCATCGAGTTCAAGGTCGAGGGTGACCGCGTCTACTCCGTCATGAAGTACGAGTCCGGCGTGCATCGCGTCCAGCGCGTCCCCAAGACCGAGTCCCAGGGTCGCATCCAGACCTCCACGGCAACCGTCGCCGTGCTTCCCGAGGCCGAGGAAATCGACGTCCAGATCAACCAGTCTGACCTGCGCATCGACACCTACTGCGCCTCCGGCCCTGGCGGTCAGTGCGTTAACACCACCTACTCCGCCGTGCGCATCACCCACCTGCCCACCAACACCGTGGTGCAGTCGCAGGAACAGCGCTCCCAGATCCAGAACCGCGAAGTCTGCATGCAGATGCTGCGCGCCCGTCTGTACGAGATGGAGCTCGAGAAGCAGCAGGCGGAGCTCGGTGCCGAGCGCCAGAGCCAGATTGGCCACGGCAACCGTTCCGAGAAAATCCGTACCTACAACCAGCCCCAGGACCGTGTGACCGATCACCGTATCGGCTTCAACTCCACCTACAACGGCGTCCTCCTGGGCGACCAGCTCGGCACCGTCATCGAGGCACTCGCCGCCGCCGAGCGAGCCGAGAAGCTGGCACAGGCCGTTTAGTAGGTTACGCGGTTTTGCCAAACCGCGTAACGGCTCGACGCTGCGCGCCGCCCAGAGCGACAATTTGTCATTCAAAAGGCAAGGCATGACCAGAAGGTCTATGCCCTGCCTTTTTCATGCCAACTTGTTCGCTCTGGACGTCGCTCGCTGACATTGCCAAAACATCGGCGTTTCCTTGGTTGTCAAATGATCCGTAGGGAGTCATTGGTGACATTGCCTTGATATTTTATTCAGTCGGCTGTGATGTCATTTGAGCTGCTTACCTGCTTAAGGTAATTGACGGCATAAGTCCGCTATCGAAAATATTGCTCAAAATATCGTTCAAGAAGTCGCGGAGCGATTTTTGATGGGTCGCGCGTCAAGTGATTTGGCAAGTTCTTGGTTAGATATTGGTCAGTTTTGGGGCAACCTTGCCAAAAGCTTGACGAATGCAAATCTAGACGTCGACGAATGAACACTTCAGGTGGGCTCCAAGCAAAAATCTGGGCTGATTCTCGATAATTGCCTTCAATCGTCCCTTGCCAAACGCTTGCCTCGCTTACAATCTGCTCCGACATTCGCGCGCCGCCCGGCGCTTAAGAGGGGAGGGCCCCATGGCAAACGAGATCTGGACCATCAAGCGTTGTCTTGAGTGGACCAAGGAGTACCTGGCCGAGCGCGGCGAGGAGCACCCCCGTCTTTCTGCTGAGTGGCTGCTCTGCGCTGCCACGGGTTTGGCACGCATCGACTTATATATGCGCATGGACGAGACGCTTAACGCGGCCCAGCTCGAGACCATGCACGCGGCCGTTGTCCGCCGCGCTAAGGGCGAGCCGCTGCAATACATCACGGGCAGTACGCAGTTTCGCATGATCGACGTCGCGTGCGCCCCCGGCGTGCTCATTCCGCGCCCCGAGACCGAGATGCTCGTCGAGGAAGTCCTCAATTATCTGGATGCCGAGGTGCTGAGCCCCGAGGCTGCTGCCCGTCAGCGTGTTGAGCTGCCTTGGAACGATGAGGTCGAAGAGGCCCGCAAAGCCGAGGCCGCGCTGGCAGACGAACGCGCGACCGCCGAGCGCCGTGCCGCTAACCTGACGGCTGCCGATGAGGCGGCGCTAGGCGGCGACGTGCTGGGTAGCCGTGCCTATGCCGAGGAACTGGCCGACCGCGAGGCCGAGGAAGCCGCCGCACAGGCAGCGGAAGCCGAGACTGCGGAAGCCGCTGAGCCCGAGCTCGACGAATACGGCATCGCCATCGAGGGTGCCGACCAGGAGACGGCTTCAGCTCAGGATGCCGCTGCGCCTGCCCCAGCCGAGCCCCGCACTGCTCGCGTTCTCGAGGTCGGCTGCGGCACGGGCTGCATCTCGCTCTCCCTTGCTTGGGAGCGCCGCGGCCACGTTACCTGCACCGCTACCGATATTGAGCCGCGTGCTATCGATCTGGCCACCAAAAACCGCGACGCGCTCGGCCTCACGGCAGATGAGGTTGCCTTCAGCCTCACCAACCTGGTGAGCTCCATTCCCCACGACGAGTGGGGCACCTTCGACGTGCTCGTCTCCAACCCGCCTTACATCCCCACCGATGTCATGCGCTCGCTGCCGCACGAGGTCAAGGACTTTGAGCCCGATCTGGCGCTCGAGGGTGGCGCCGACGGCCTCGATATCTTCCGCCGCCTGCTCAACGCGGCGCCCTACATGTTGCGCGCCGGCGGCCTCTTTGCCTGCGAGCTCTACGAGGGCGCGCTCGACGCTGCGGCCAAGCTCTGCCGTCAAGCGGGTCTGTCGGACGTGCGCATCGTCCACGACCTCACCGATCGCCCCCGCACCGTCCGAGCCATCGTCACCGAGCCCAAACAGCGCCAGTAATATTTATTAACTGGTTAACAAAAATTATAAATTAGTTTATAATTAGGACGGCTGAAAGAGGTCGGCCCATGCAACCTCCTACCTTTCGGGAAATCATTGCCCTACTCAAGCACGATGGACTCGTGAAGGTCGCGCAAGTCGGTAGTCATGCTAAGTATGTTTCTGGTGACCGTGTTGTCACCGTGAACGGCTCTGGTGGTGATCGACCAAAGAAGGGCACGTGGGCAAGTATTCGTCGCCAAGCTGGATGGTAGTTGGAGGCAAAATGAGGCAGCGATTTACCTATGACTGCGTTCTCATAAAAGAAGACGACGGTTACTGCGCTAGCTTCCCGCAGATTCCCGGCGCCTTTGCCGATGGCGATACGCGCGAAGAAGCGATTGCCCATGCTACCGAGGCACTGATGGCGTTTTTGGCCGACGACCTCAACAACGGTTTGACTCCGGCAGGGTACGAACGCTCGGCCGAGGTCGTGGCCCTTTCAGTCGAAATCGACCACGAGGACGCTCGGGAAGCGGCGTGCCGAACATTTAAAGACGCAGCGCTGGACCTCAAAGTCTCCGCTCCGCGGATTACCGCGCTGGTCAAAGCCGGAAAGCTCGATGTTGAACTCGTCGACGGCCGTCGGATGATAACGATAGACAGCATCGAGCGCTACGCCGCCCAAGAACGCCACGCCGGCAGGCCAAAGAAGTTCGTCGCGGTCCAATAACCCCTCACTTTCACCGACTACAATAGCCGCTCACCAAACCAACATGCGCTGTGGGCAAATGGATTGAACGTTTCGTGCGAGAATGCCCCTCAGTAAACAAACTTGCACCAGAGCGTAAGGGGCTGGCATACACATGCAGACGGTCTATCGGGTATACGAGGGAGCGCGCGAGCCGCATCGGCTTGCCGTTGAGCGTACGGCCGAGGTACTCGGCTGTGGCGGACTGGCCCTGATCCCGACCGAGACCGTCTATGGCGTCGCCGTGGCAGTCAATGCCTTCTCGGACGCCGCACCCCAAGACACAAGCGAATCCCCCTCGTGGCCGCGCGACCCGCAAGCCACCGTCAATGGCGCCGCGGTCCCTGCGCTCGGTACCGGCTACCGCCGCATCTTCACTCTCAAGCAACGTGAACTCACGCAAACCGTCGCTTGGCTGGTCGATGGCATCGAAGCGCTCGACCGCTATGGCGCGGATATTCCGGAAGATGCCCGCGTACTCGCGCGACGATGCTGGCCGGGAGCCCTGACTATCGTGGTCAAGGCAGCCCCCTGCGTGCCGACCTTTATGCGTGCTGCCGACGACACCGTGGCCCTGCGCGCTTCGGCCTCTCCCGTGGTCCAGGCGCTCATCCGCGCCTGCGGCAGTCCCCTTGCCTGCACCAGCGCCAACACGCACGGCGCGCCCTCGCCGGCAAGCTTTGCCGCCGTCGAGGGTCGCATCCTGGAGGGGGTCGATGTTGCCGTCGACGCCGGTGAGACCCCGTGTCGCGACGCCTCGACCATCGTGTCGTTCCAGCACGGCGGGCTCCAGATCCTGCGCCAAGGCGCACTTCCCGCATCAGAGATCGAACGGGTCCTGTCCGACCCGATGCAATAGAAAGGTGTAAGCGATGTCGTTGAATCTGGGCAGCCTGGGCATGGAAGATGCCTCGTTTAACTTTGGCGGTTCCTACATCATGGCGCTCGACTGCGGCACCACCTCGGTACTTGCGACCATCGTCGACGAGTACGGATGCATCGTCGCGCAGGCACGTCGCAGCGTCAAAACCAGTTTTCCGCGTCCCGGTTGGGTGGAGCAAGACCCCATGGCGGTCCTTGCCAGCCAGATCGCCGTCATGATGGAAGTCCAGTTTAAGAGCGGTATCCACTCCGACCGCATTGCCGCCATCGGCATCTCCAACCAGCGCGAGACCACGGTGGTCTGGGACCGCGTGAGCGGTCAGCCGATCTATAACGCCATCGTGTGGCAGTGCCGCCGTACCGCGCCGGCAATCGACGCGTTGGTTGAACAGGGTTGCGAGGAGCTGGTGCGCTCCCGCACGGGACTCACGCTCGACCCGTATTTCTCGGCCTCCAAGGTACAGTGGATTCTCGACAACGTCGACGGCGCACGCGAGAGCGCGGCGGCGGGCGACCTCATGTTTGGCACCATCGACACCTGGCTCATCTACAACCTCACCGGCGGCCAGGTCTTTGCCACCGACTACACCAATGCCAGCCGCACGGCACTCTTTAATATCCATACGCTCGATTGGGACGACGACCTGCTGGCGCTCTTTGACGTTCCACGTTCCATGATGCCCGAGGTTCGCTGGAGCTCGGGTGACTACGGCCGCGTCGCGAGCGACATCATGACCAACATGCCGCCCATCATGGGTGTGGCGGGCGACCAGCAGGCGTCGCTGTTCGGTCACTGCTGCTTCCATCCCGGCCAGACCAAAAACACCTATGGCACGGGCTGCTTTATGCTCATGAACACCGGCGACGAGATCGTCGAATCCAAGAACGGTCTGGTCTCCACCATCGGTATCGCTGCGAACGGGAAGATCAGCTATGCGCTCGAGGGCTCCATCTTTGCTGCCGGTTCCACCATGAACTGGCTTCGCAACAACATGGGCATCATCTCGAGCGTGAGCGAGTCGGCACAACTCGCCGCTTCGATTAGCGACAACGAGGGCTGCTACTTCGTTCCGGCCTTTGCGGGTTTGGGTGCTCCCTGGTGGGACCCGCACGCTCGCGGTATCGTGTGCGGTCTGACCGGCGCCTCGAGCCGTGCGACCATCGTACGTGCCGCCTGCGAATCCATGGCATATCAGAGCTACGACGTGCTGCGCGCCATGGAGCAGGACGTGGGGCTTTCGATTGAGCGCCTGTCTGTCGATGGCGGTGCCTCGCGCAACGAGTTCATCATGCAATTCCAGGCCGACCTGCTGGATATCCCCGTGCTGCAATGCGAGACGGTGGAGACCACGGCAATCGGTGCCGCGTACTTGGCGGGTCTTGCCGTCGGCTATTGGGAAGACCTGGAAGAGCTGGAGCAAAATGCCCAGATCGTTAGGACCTTCCTTCCCCACATGTCCGCCGAGCGCCGCGAGCAAAACCTTGCGGGCTGGCGTGATGCAGTCAGGCGCTCGCTCAGCACCTCACAGTAGGGCTGCGATGGGCTGCTCGATACAACAAACCGCTAAACTAATGTATGGCGTGCGGTGGCGACATTGCTGCGCGCCTTGTCAGCAAGGCCGTTTTGCGGCCGCAACGAAAGGGGCAATCAACCCATGACCGTCACCTACGATGCGTCCCGTGTGACGCTTGTCGATCATCCGCTCGTTCAGCACAAGCTGTCGATCCTGCGCGATAAAAACACCGGCACCAACCAGTTCCGCCAGCTCGTGCGCGAACTCGCGCTTTTTGACGGCTACGAGGCCATGCGCGACCTGCCCATGGAAGACGTCGAGGTCGAGACCCCCATCACCACCGCCACGTTTAAGCAGCTTGCCGGCAAAAAGCTCGCCATCGTTCCCATCCTTCGTGCAGGCCTTGGCATGGTCGACGGCATCCTCGACCTGGTACCCTCTGCCCGCGTGGGCCACATCGGCATGGAGCGCGACGAGGTCACCCACGAGCCGCATGAGTACTACTGCAAGATGCCCAAGGATATCGACCAACGCATCTGCCTGGTTGTCGACCCCATGCTCGCCACGGGCGGTTCGGCCGAGATGGCTATCAGCTACTTGCGCGAGCGCGGTGTCAAGGACATCCGCATGCTGTGCATCGTCGCGGCCCCCGAGGGTCTCAAATCACTGACCGAAAAGGACCCCGACGTACATATTTATACGTGCGCCATCGATGACCATCTCAACGAGGCTGCCTACATCGTTCCCGGCCTCGGCGACGCTGGCGATCGCATCTACGGCACGCTGTAGCCGCTGGGCGAGGGCAGATGCACGTGGTCATTCGTGCGTGATTGGTGCGTGCGGGCGCTCGAGTGACGCCCGCACGCATATTTATTAGTGACGGTATGGCCGCCGAGGGCCCAAAACGCGCTTTACCGTATGTGCGGTATAAAGAGTGTCTTAAGAAAATGTACAGATGTGTATTAACTTGCGTTTTCCCACTTGTCATTGCCTGTCCGGTTCGTACAATAGTCAGCAACGCTGTCGGGCTGCGTCGGCGCGCGCTGCGATGTTCGTCAAGTACGCTCGTCGGCTATCGCGACCCATTCGTCCTCAGTGCTTGGCCTTTTGTCCGTTTGACACCCCCTGGGGTTAAAGACGCGATTAAGGTTGGGTAACGGTGCATTGATTTTGCAATCATGCGCCCTAAAATACTAGGACGATGTGAGCGGGGTATGGCTCCATGCGGGCTATATGTCGCGAGAAGGGAACGCAGATGCCGGTTGAGCTGGCAGGCCACGTGCCGTTCATCGCAATGGGGTTCGTCGTCGGTCTTGTTGCATTTTTGCCGTTGTACCTTGCGCTTGCTCCGGTGCTGGCGCGTCGACGCGATGCCAACATGACCGTGGGCATGTTGGGTATCATGGTGTCGTTTGCGGTGCTCTTTATGGGCGTCGTGATCGTGCACCTGGTAGTCCCCGCGGCGCTCATCGCCTTTTTGTGCGGCGAGCTCGCCGGGTTTTTGATTTGTTGGATCGTGATCGCCTGCATGGTGATTATGAAGGATTAAAGGCGTTGCCCCACCTTGGTGCGGGCAAACAGGGAAGGTGGAATCTTGGACGCATTTGCCAAGTTACCCAGCGCGATCGCCGAGCTCGTCGCTGAGTTCTCCTCGGCTCCGGTCGTGGGTGACCTTAACGCGGGCCTGACGCAGTACTCGTTCTGGCTGCTTATCGCCGCTGTCGTCATGTTCGTGGTCTTCTTCGCGTTTACCAAGAAGCAGACGGTTGTCCCCGAGGGCTTCTTCGTTAACGGCGTCGAGTGGGTCATCGAGTACGTGCAGGACGATATCGCCAAGGGCGTCGTCGGCGACAACTGGAAGAAGCACTTCCCGTTTTTGGCCTCGCTGTTCTTCTTTATCCTGATCAACAACTTTATCGGCCTCATCCCCGGCATGAAGCCCGGCACCGGTGCCATCGGCTGTACCGCCGCCCTTGCACTCGTGTCGTTTGTGTACTTCATCTACTTCGGCATCAAGAAGCACGGTTTCTTTGGGTACTTCAAGAGCCTCGCCCCTGCGGGCGTTGCCTTCCCCATGAACGTCTTCGTGTGGGTCATCGAGCTCTTCTCGCTGTGCCTGCGTCTGATCACGCTCGCCGTCCGTCTGTTCTGCAACATGTTCGCCGGCCACATCGTCATGGGCTCGTTCGCCATCATGGCCACGCTCTTTGCCCAGCCGATGCTGGAGCACTTTACGGCCATGAACGCCGTGGGCGCCCTGCCCAGCGTGGCGTGGGTTTTGATCCTTTTGGTGATCTACGCCGTCGAGCTGATCGTTGCCTTTGTTCAGGCATACGTCTTTACGGTCCTCGAGGCCGTGTACATCCAGATCGCAGAGGCTGACGCCCACTAGCGGTCGCATTCATTTGGTGTTCGGAGGCGCGGCACCCGCGTGCGCCTCTACAACATAGGTATTTATCCTGCGCACATGCGCACGACAAAGGAGGAATCGTGGGAGTTATCGGATATGGTCTCGGCGTTATCGGTGCCGGTCTCGCAATTGGTCTTGCAGCACTCGGTGCTACGAGCGCTATGGCTCGTCAGCCTGAGGTCCAGGGCCGTGCCTTCACCGTCTTCATTCTTGCATCTGCATTCACCGAGGCTCTGGGCCTGATCGGCTTCGTCGTTACGCTGATTTCGTAATTGAGCACGAAGGTAGTCGCCATGAAGCATTTCAACCACGCGAAAGCCGCCGTTGCGCTGACGGGCGCCATGCTCGCCATGCCGGTGTCGGCATTCGCCGAGGAGTCTGAGAACAAGGCCGAGATCCTCGTCCCCAAGATGGCGGAATTCGTCCCTGCACTCATTGCCTTCCTCATCATCTTCATCGTTTTGGCCAAGTTCGCCTGGCCGCAGATTCTGCAGACGATGGAAGAGCGCGGCAAGCGCATCAAGGACAGCCTCGATGAGGCCGAGACCACCAAGCGCAAGGCCATCGAGGCCCGCAAGGAGTCCGACGCCCTCGTCACCGACGCCCGTCGTCAGGCTGCCGACATCGTGACCGCCGCCCGCCAGGACGCCGAGTCCGAGCGCGCCCGTATCATCGCCAAGGCTCACGAGGAGGCCGAGGACATCATCGCCAAGGCCCACGCCAACGCCGAGGACGAGCGCAACTCCATCTATGCCGCCGCTGCCGGCTCCATCGCCGATCTTTCCGTCTCCGTTGCGACCAAGATCGTCGGCGAGGCCCTCGAGAACGACGACGAGCAGCGTCGTCTGATCGAGCGCTACATCAAGGAAGCAGGTAGCCTGAATGCCTAACAGCCGCATGGAGAACAGGGTTCTCGAGACCTATGCACGCACCCTTCTGGAGGCCGCTAAGGCCGAGGGCCATGTGTTCCGCGATCTTCACGAGCTTGAGGTCATCGCGAACGCCAGCCCCGAGGTGCTTGCCGTCCTCGGTACCGTGTTCGAGCGCGGCCAGCTCGATCTTCTGCCGCAGATTGCATCGACTTATCGGATGGTAACCGCGACTGACGAGGACGTCGTAGGCGTCACCGTCACCACGGCTGTCCCGCTCGATGACGAGCTGCGCCGCACGATTACCGAGAAATGCGAGGCCGATCTTAAGCGCAAGGTATTCCTGATCGAGAAGGTCGATCCGTCCGTCATCGGCGGTCTGATTCTCGAGGCCCGCGGCCAGCGTCGCGACGTTACCGTCAAGACCCAGCTGCGTGCAGCGCGTGAGGCCCTCGGTTCCACGATTTTGAATAACGGAGGTGAAGCCTAGTTATGTCCGATACCCTCAATGCCGAAAGCATCGCCCGCGCCCTGCAGGCGAAGCTCGATGGCCTGGCGGCTACCGTCGACACGCAAGAGGTTTCCCATGTTGACGAGGTCGGCGACGGCATCGCGCGCGTCTCGGGACTGCGCAACGCCATGGCCGGCGAGCTCTTGGAGTTCAAGAGCTCCGAGACCGGCGAGACCGTCTACGGCCTTGCCCAGAACCTCGACCGCGATGAGGTCGGTGCCGTTCTGTTTGGTGCCGTCAACGTCATCAAGGAAGGCGACGAGTGCCGCACCACCGGTCGCGTCATGGATATTCCCGTGAGCCGCGCCATGCTCGGCCGCGTCGTCAACCCGCTGGGCCAGCCCATCGACGGCCTGGGCGATATCGTCGCCACGCACCGTCGTCCCATCGAGTTCAAGGCCCCCGGCGTTATCGACCGTACTCCGGTGTGCGAGCCGGTTCAGACCGGCCTGCTTGCCATCGACTCCATGGTGCCTATCGGCCGCGGCCAGCGTGAGCTCATCATTGGCGACCGTAAGACCGGCAAGACCGCTATCGCGATCGACGCCATCCTCAACCAGCGCGGTAAGGATATGGTCTGCATTTACGTCGCCATCGGTCAGAAGGCCTCCACGGTTGCCAACATCCGTGAGACCCTCGCTCAGCATGGCGCGCTCGACTACACCATCATCGTCTCGGCCACCGCTGCCGACTCGGCCCCTATGCAGTACATCGCCCCTATGGCCGGTGCCGCTATCGGCGAGTTCTTTATGTACAACGGCGAGAACGGCGAGCCCGCTTCCGAGACCAACCCCGGCGGCCATGTGCTCGTCATCTACGATGACCTGTCCAAGCAGGCTGTCGCCTATCGTCAGATGTCGCTGACGCTGCATCGTCCGCCCGGACGCGAGGCCTATCCTGGCGACATCTTCTACCTGCACTCTCGTCTGCTCGAGCGTGCCGTCAAGATGTCCAAGAAGAACGGCTACGGCTCCATGACGGCCCTGCCGGTCATCGAGACCCAGGACGGCGACGTCTCGGCCTACATTCCGACCAACGTCATTTCCATTACCGATGGTCAGATCTACCTGCAGTCCGAGCTCTTCTTCCAGGGCCAGCGCCCGGCAGTCGACGTCGGCATCTCGGTGTCGCGCGTCGGTGGCTCCGCTCAGACCAAGGCCATGAAGCAGGTCGCCGGCAACCTCCGTCTGGACCTTGCCGCCTACCGTGAGCTCGCCGGCTTTACCCAGTTCGGTTCCGACCTGGATGCAGCCACCCAAAAGCAGCTCACCCACGGTGCGCACATGACCGAGCTCCTCAAGCAGCCTCGCTTTAAGCCGTTCGACGTCGCCGAGCAGATCGTTACGCTGTTCGCCGGCAACGAGGGCTTCATCGACGACCTGCCCCTTTCCGAGGTGCTGCCGTTCCGCGCCGAGCTGCTCGAGTACATGAACGCTGGCTTTGGTGGCTTGCTGCAGAAGGTCCGTACCAACAAGATCGACGGCGAGACCAAAGAGCAGCTGCTTCAGGCCATCACCGATTTCAAGAACGAGTACGCCTCCAAGCATGCCTCCACCGCGAGTGCAGCTGAGGGCGCAGAGGAGAACTAAGCTCTATGGCTAACCTTCGCGACATTAAGAAGCGAATCTCCTCGGTCACGAGCACCAAGCAGATCACGCGCACGATGGAGATGGTCTCTACGGCCAAGATCCGTCGCGCGCTCGATCGCGCCACGCAGGCTGAGCCCTACAAGAAGGCGCTCACCGACGTCATGCACACTGTTGCGAGCGATGCAGAGACTGCAGGCGACAACCCCATGCTCAAAACGCATGAGGAGTTCAAGCGCGGTCTGATTATCGCGATCACGTCCGATCGCGGTCTGGCAGGCGGCTTCAACGTCAACGTTGAGCGTTCCTGCGAGAAGATCGCTCGCGAATGGGAGCATGATGGCGCCGAGTGCGAGATTATCGCATGCGGTCGCAAGGCGAGCGAGTACTTCCGCAGCCGCGCCAACACGGTCATGCACTTCGAGGGATCTTCGGCCGATCCGAACCTCGAGGACGCCCGCATGATCGCGAGCTATATCTGCGACGAGTACTCCAAGGGCCAGCTCGACCGCGTCGAGATCGTGTACCATCACGCTCGCAACCGCGTCGATCAGGTTCTTCGTACCGAGCATTTGCTTCCGCTCGACCCCGAGATGGTCGCCATGGCACATGGCCCGCGCAAGAACGCAGACGAGGGCCCCGAGCGTGTCTCGTCCTCGTTCAAGTTCGTGCCGAGCGCCCAGCACGTTCTGGGTGAGCTGGTCCCCAGCTACATCCTGACCGTCATTCACCAGGCGCTGATCGATTCGGCCGCCGCCGAGCAGGGTGCACGTCGTAAGGCCATGCACTCCGCCACGGAGAACGCGACGTCGATCATCTCGACTCTTACCCGTACGTATAACCGCGTGCGTCAGGCTTCCATTACCACGGAGATCAACGAGATCGTGGGCGGAGCCGCAGCATTGGAGGAACACTAATGGCAGATACCACCGTTAAAGCGGCGGTCGAGGAGGCCACGGCGCGTCAGACGGCCGGTGAGGGACGTATCGTCCGTATCATCGGCGCCGTCGTCGACGTTAAGTTCGATGGCGCTGTCCCCTCGATCTACAACGCGCTCACGGTCGAGGCCGATACGCCGATGGGTCACATCAGCACCATCCTGGAGGTTGAGTCTCAGCTTCCCGGCGGTGTTGTTCGTACCGTCGCCATGACGTCGACCGACGGCCTGCAGCGCGGCGTCGTCGCGGTCGATACCGGCGCACCTATGAAGATGCCCGTCGGCCCCGAGACCCTCGGCCGCATTTGGAATGTTATGGGCCAGCCTGTCGACGGCAAGCCCATGCCCCAGATCGATGAGTACTATCCCATCCATCACCCGGCGCCTCATTTCGACGAGCTCACCACCAAGACCGAGATTTTCGAGACCGGCATTAAGGCCGTCGACCTGCTCGAGCCCTACATCCGTGGCGGCAAGACGGGTCTGTTCGGCGGCGCCGGCGTCGGCAAGACCGTTCTGATTCAGGAGCTCATCAACAACCTCGCCCAGGAGCACGGTGGCACCTCGGTGTTCACCGGTGTTGGCGAGCGTACCCGCGAGGGTACCGACCTGTTCCTCGAGATGAGCGAGTCTGGCGTTATCGACAAGACCTGCTTGGTCTACGGTCAGATGAACGAGCCGCCCGGAGCGCGTCTGCGCATCGGTCTGGCCGGCCTTACCACCGCTGAGTACTTCCGCGATCGTGGCCAGGACGTTCTACTGTTCATCGATAACATTTTCCGCTTCTCTCAGGCTGGTTCCGAGGTTTCCGCACTTCTGGGCCGTATGCCGTCCGCCGTTGGTTACCAGCCCACGCTGGCTACCGAGATGGGCGACCTCCAGGAGCGCATTACCTCGACCAAGACGGGTTCCATCACCTCCGTTCAGGCTGTCTACGTCCCTGCAGACGACCTGACCGACCCGGCTCCCGCCACGACGTTTACGCACCTCGACGCCACGACCGTCCTTTCGCGTTCCATCGCCGAGCTCGGTCTGTATCCCGCCATCGACCCCTTGGCCTCCTCTTCGGACGCCCTGGATCCCTCGATTGTCGGCGAGGAGCACTATCGCGTGGCCGTCGCAGTCCAGGAGCTGCTCCAGGAGTACTCCGACCTGCAGGACATCATCGCCATTCTGGGTATGGACGAGCTTTCCGAGGAGCAGCGCCTTACGGTCAACCGCGCCCGTAAGCTCCAGCAGTTCCTGTCTCAGTCCTTCCACGTCGCCGAGCAGTTCACCGGCAACCCCGGTGTCTACATCCGCGTCGAGGATACGGTCCGTTCGTTTGCCGCTATTGTCGACGGCGAGTGCGACGACCTGCCCGAGCAGGCGTTCCGTTATGCGTCCACGATTGACGACGTGCGCGAGCGCGCCGCCAAGATGGAGGAGAAGTAGTGGCTATGCAAATCCGCATCGTGTGTCCGGAGAGCTGCGCCTATGAGGGCGAGGCGGCGTTTGTCGCCCTGCCTTCCACGGACGGCGAGTTCGGCATTCTTCCGCGTCACGCTAGCGAGATCTGCACGATCGACCGCGGTTACGTTCGCGTTTCCGATAAGGCCATGGGCACTGTCGACCACACGTTTGCCGTGGCCGGCGGCTATGCCCAGGTTGCGGACGATGTCGTGACCGTTCTCGCCGAGCGCGCTTGCGATTTGGCGACCGTCGATGCCGACAAGCTTAAAGCTGATATTCAAGGTTTTGAAGAGAAGCTGGGTAATTTGTCGGAGGATGATGCACGCCGCGCCTACCTCTATAATGAAATCGCATGGTGTAAGCTCAAGCTTGCCCAATAGTCAAACGATTTAGCGTTCGACCATTTGCGAACACATCATGCCCGGGATGGCTTGGCCACCCCGGGCATGCTTTTTGAAAGGGTAGACCTTGGATATTATCCGCGTTGAGGGTGGCCACGCCATCGGAGGCTCCGTGTCCGTCTCGGGCGCCAAGAACTCCGCGCTCAAACTCATGGCGGCAACGCTTCTGGCGCCGGGCAAGACGACGCTGCAGAACGTGCCCGATATTTCCGATGTCCACGTGATGGGCAAGGTGCTCAAGGGCATGGGCGCTACGATCGATGTTCTCG
This sequence comes from uncultured Collinsella sp., assembly GCA_905208975.1. Lineage (GTDB taxonomy): Bacteria > Actinomycetota > Coriobacteriia > Coriobacteriales > Coriobacteriaceae > Collinsella. The sequence goes on from CAJLRE010000028.1 coordinate 14,675, forward strand.
ACGAGCACACGCTCGAGATTGATACCTCTCAGGTCGATTCATGGGAGGCCCCCTACGAGCTCGTTGCCAAGATGCGCGCTTCCACCGCCGTCATGGGACCCCTGCTGGGCCGCTTCCATCGCGCCAAGATCGCCATGCCGGGCGGCTGCAACCTGGGTGCTCGCAAGATCGATATGCACATTCTTGGTCTTGAGGCCCTGGGCGTTGAGTTCGATACCGCCCACGGTTACATCAACGCTAATGCGCCCCAAGGTCTGCGCGGTACCACCGTCACGCTCGAGTTCGCCAGCGTCGGTGCGACCGAGAACCTCATCATGGCCTCCGTGCGCGCACAGGGCACCACGGTTATCGACAATGCCGCCCGCGAGCCCGAGATCGTCGATCTCGCTAACATGCTCAACGAGATGGGCGCCAAGATTGTTGGCGCCGGTACGCCCGTCGTGACTATCGAAGGCGTGGAAGAGCTCCATCCCGTTACCCATCGCGTGGTGGGCGACCGCATCGAGGCCGGTACCTTTATCGTTGCCGGTGCGTTGATGGCCGACGATCGCGGTGTCGATGTCACGGGCTTTTGCCCCATTCACTTGGGCATGGTGCTCAAGAAGATGGAGCTCATGGGTATCGACTGCGAGCGCGTCGAGGATGGCGTCCATGTGAACCGTGCCGAGCGTATCAAGCCGGTCGACATCCAGACGCTTCCGTTCCCCGGTTTCCCGACCGACATGCAGGCGCAGATTATGGTGCTCTCCGCCCTTGCCGACGGCAGTTCCGTTATTACCGAAAACATCTTCGAGAATCGCTTTATGTTTGCCTCTGAGCTGGTGCGCATGGGTGCCGACATTCGTATCGAGAGCCATCATGCCATGATTCATGGCGTCAAGGGCTTCTCGGGTGCACAGGTTACCTCGCCCGATCTGCGCGGCGGAGCGGCCCTCGTCGTAGCGGGCTTGATCGCCGACGGGACGACCGAGGTTTCGGCTATCCATCACATCAAGCGCGGCTACGAGCATTTTGTCGAAAAGCTGCAGGCGCTTGGCGCGCATGTCGAGCATGCTACCGTCCCCGATCCCGTCATCTACTAATACAGGTTGCCTATGTTTAATAAAAAGCCCCTCGCGGATACCACCACTCGAAGACCCTCAACTGGTGCGCAGGCCAAGATCTACAGTCGCGATAACGTGGCTCGTTATTCCGAGCGAGCTCGCCAACGTCGTCGTAGCCACACGATTCGCCACGTCGCGCTCATTGTCGTGCTTGGCGTGCTGCTGAGTGCCACTACCGCTGCCGGCCTGTGGTTTGCCACCATTATGGGCAAGCTCGGCGATTCTAATGTCATTACCGACAATCTGCGTCGGGTTCTGGTTGACACCGATGAGGCAAAGGATCCGTTCTACGTGCTGCTTCTTGGCACCGACGGCCGTCCGGGCGAGGATACGTATCGTGCCGACTCGATTATCCTGGCACGCATCGACCCCACGCAAAAGCAGGCGACGCTCATTTCCGTTCCGCGCGACACCAAGGTCGAGTACAAGGGCGAGACCATGAAGATCAACGCCTGCCATACCGTTGGCGGCGCCGAGGCCATGGTCGAGGCGGTCAACGAGCTGTGCGGTGTTCAGATTTCCCACTATGCCGAGGTCAGCTTCGACGGTATGCAGGCGCTGATTGATTCGGTTGGCGGTATCGACATTAACGCAACCGATGATGTTGACGACCCCGAGCACCTGGATATTAAGATTACCGCTGGCCAGCAGCATATGGACGGTGCCACCGCCCTTACCTATGCCCGCTGCCGCTACACCTATGCCGACGGCGATTACACGCGCATGCGCCACCAGCGTCAGGTGCTTGGCGCCCTTGCCAACCAGATTCTCAATAACTTCGATGCCACGAAGATCTTTGGCCTGGTTAATTCGCTGTCCGATATGCTCGTAACCGATATGAGCGTTCAGGATATCGTGGCTACGGTCAATGCCATGCGCGGTATGGATGTCGACGGTATCTACTCGGCCAACCTGCCCTCGTACGCCGACGACAGCACCATGATCGATGGTGTGAGCTACGTCTTTGTCTACGAGGACGAGCTCAAGGAAATGATGGAGCGCGTCGATGCCGGCAAGGATCCCAAGGGTCCCAACACCATGGGTCTTTCCGACGGTTCCAGCTCTACGATCGGTGACCTCAGCAACAACACGTCTGACGACTACGCAAACGGTACCGCAACCTCATCGGTCAGCTCTGACGATTCTGATGACTCAAGCGATTCGAGCGATTCGGACTACTACGAAGAGCCCACCGGTGACGGCAACGGTTACGAGGCCAACTACTAAGTTACGGCGTTTTACCAAACGCCGTAACGACTCGACACTGCGCGCCGCCCAAGGCGACAATTTGTCATTCAAAAGGCAGGGCATGACCAGAAGGTCAATGCCCTGCCTTTTTCATGCCAACTTGTTCGCCTTGGACGTCGCTCGCTGACGTTGGCTCAACCTGCGATGTTGACTACTCCCCTTGTATCAAAAACCGCCCCGTTCTCTGTAGAGGACGGGGCGATTCGTCTTTTGGGCTTATGCAGCCAGGCTTATGCAAAGCGGGCGACGAGCTCCTGGAGCACGTCGGTCATCTTGACGAGCGAACTGACCGGGACGAACTCGTTGACGCCGTGGTAGCAATAGCCGCCGGTGGAAAGGTTGGGGCAGGGCAGACCGCGGAACGACAGCTGCGCGCCATCGGTGCCGCCGCGAATCGGCAGCACTTGGGGCTCAACGCTGCAGGCAAGGTAGGCTTCCTTGGCAACATCAATAAGCTCGGGATAGTCACGAACGATCTCGGCCATATTTCGATACTGCTGCTTAATCTCGACCGTCACGCGCCTCTCACCCAGACGCTGGTTGAGCATCGAGGCAGCGGCATCAATAAGGTCGAGTTTCTGCTGGAACTTGGCGGCGTCATGGTCGCGGACGATATAGCGCGCTGTGGCGTGATCGACGGTTGCAGATACACCCTCAAGGTGATAAAAGCCCTCGTAGCCTTCCGTATACTCCGGGCGCTGCACGTAGGGGAGCAACGCGTTGAAGTCGCAGAACAGATTGCCTGCGTTGACCATACGGCCTTTGGCGTCGCCCGGGTGGATGGACTGGCCCTCAAAGCAGACGGTCGCCTCAGCGGCATTAAAGCACTCCCACTCCAGCTCGCCGATGGGGCCACCGTCGACCGTGTAGGCGTACTTGCAGCCAAAGGTATCGATATCCAGCAGCTCGGCTCCGTGGCCGATCTCCTCGTCAGGGCAGAAGCAAATGCCGAGTGCGGGATGGGGCAGAGAAGGGTCCTGAGCGATACGCGCGACAAGCGACATGATCTCGGCGACGCCTGCCTTGTCGTCCGCGCCCAGCAGCGTGGTGCCATCGCTGCAGACCAGGTCCTCACCCGCGAGGTCGTTCAGGGCGGGAAGCTTGGCGGTGCTCATGGCAACGGGCTTACCGTCAACCGTGCCGCAGACCAGGTCGCCGCCCTCGTAGTGTACGATGTGCGGCTTCACGCCGGCGCCCGGTGCAACTTCGGTGGTGTCGAGATGGGCGATCAGGCCCAGGGCGGGCTTGTCCTCAGCGCCCGCACTTGCGGGGATATGCGCGCAGACATAGGCGTGCTCGGTCACGTGGGCATCTTCCGCACCAAGCTCGCGCAGCTCTTCAGCTAGCACGTTGGCAAGATCAAACTGAACGGCGCTCGAGGGTACCTGGTCGCAGTTTGCATCCTCGGACTGCGTGTTGATCTGGACGTAGCGCAAAAAGCGCTCGAGGACATCGGGGTTTGTGGTGGTGTTTTCCATAAAGATCGCTCCAATCTTGGTCGTCGTGTGCAACAAGAACTCTAGCACGGTATGCCACGGCATACCGCGACGCTTGGATGGGGTAGAATCAGCCATTGAATGCAGAAGGGACGGAAGATCATGGATACGACAAATAGCTCGCGCGAACTACATCTGACGGTGGCGAACGAAGACTACTTGGAGTGCATGGTTCGCATTGAAAGCGAAGAGGGGGAAACCAACGGCGTGCGATCGGTCGACATCGCGCAGCGCCTTGGCGTCTCCAAGGCATCGGTCAATAAAGCGGTTTCGGCGCTCAAGGCATCCGAGCTTGTCGAGCAATCGCACTATGGCAAGGTAATCCTGACCGATCGCGGCCGCGAGGTTGGCACGGCTATCTGGTACCGTCATCGCCTCATCCGCACGTTTTTGGTTCAGGAGCTCGGTGTCGAATTTGAGCGAGCCGATTCCGAGGCCTGCATGATGGAGCATGCGCTATCCGAGGACACGATGAGCCGCTGGCTCGCCTATCTCGAAAAGCAGGGAATCAGCGTCGAGGAATAGCGGGATATATATGGATACGAGTTATTACAACCGCTTTGGTGCCGAGGAACTTACGCGCCGCTTGTCGAGCGAGACCTTGTTGGCGCAGGGCCCCATGGGCAGTGTTCTGTTGAGTGAGTACGATGCCGCCGACATTCCACCGGCGTTTTGGAATCTGGCAGAGCCGCAGACCGTTTCTCGTATTCATCGCTTGTATGTCGCCGCCGGCGCGCAGGTGCTCATTACCAACACCTTTCAGGCATCGAGCTATGCCCTCAAGCACGATCAGATTGCGCCGTCCGTGGCGGAGGTCAATCGCGGGGCCGTCGACGATGCCCGCCAGGCGCACCCTCAGCTGCTACTGGGCTCGATGGGCCCGATCGGTATTGAGTGGTTTGCCGAAGACTCTGTCGAGTATCGTGAAATCCGAGGCATTGCGCGCGAACAGGCGCACGCCTTGCTCAATGCTGGTGTTGACGGTCTGCTGATCGAGACGGTGACGTCTATCCGTAATTTGCAGCCCACGCTTGCCGGCGCCCGAGATGCCGCCGACGGCATGCCTGTCCTGGTGAGTTTTGTCGTTGACGATAAAGGCGACCTGTTGGGCGATGGCCTCAACATCGAGGCAGCCGTTTTGTACGCCGAAAAACACGGCGCAAACTCGGTTGGTGTTAATTGCTGTTCGCTTGCGGCCGCGAACGCGGCGGTGCCCAGGATGGTTGCATCGGCGACTACTCCCGTCACGGTGCGTCCCAACGTAGGCGATCCGGTCCAGACTCAGGATGGCCCCGTATGGCACGAGAACCCCGAAGCTTTCGCGCGCGCATGCATCGAATGGAGACATGCCGGTGCCGCAATGGTGGGCAGTTGCTGTGGAACCACGGCAATCACTACGGCAGCGATGGCCGAGGCGCTCGATATATAAAGGGCAAAACCGCTCCATACGGGGCGGTTTTTTTATTGCCTGCATGTCCTCGGCAGCATTTGCCCAAATGGTGAATGCTGGTACCGGCAGGTTGCCGGGTGCGTGCTGCGGGTATACCTCATGCGTACCATGATCCAAACACTGCGAGGTGTCTGCGCGTGTGCGCGATAATTCATTTTGGAACTGACGGTTGGCGCGCTCGCGTCGATGAGGACTTCACTGCCGATAACGTTGCCCGTATCGCCGATGCCGTCGGCGAGTTGTGGCAAAAGACCAATCCGGGCAAAACGGTATATATAGGGTTCGACACTCGGCCCTTAGCGCGCGAGTTCGCTGAGCTTGCGGCAGGCGTGCTTGCCGCTCACGGATTGGACGCAGTGCTCGCATCTCGGCCTGTTCCGACCCCCGCCCTTACGTGGGCGGCGGCGTATGACGGCGAGGCCTGCGGTGCGCTCATGGTGACGGGATCCCATCATCCGCAGGGGTATCTGTGCCTTAAGCTGCGCATGGGAGATGGCTCGACGGCCAATCAGGATGTCATCGAAGAGCTCGAAGAGACTATGGCCCCCGAGCCGATGGGGATCGAGGAACGCTATCGCACCGCGGATATTATTCCTGACTATATGCAGGCGGTGGCATCGTTTGTCGATGCCGAGGCCATTCGAGCCGCTCACCTGCGTGTGGTAGTTGACCCCATGGGCGGCGCGGCCCAGGGATATCTTGCCGACCTGCTGCGGGAGCTAGGCGTCGAGGTGCACGAGATTCATGCCGGACAGTCGTCCGATCAAGAGGACATTTGCCCCGACCCTGTTGAGCCGTGGGTGGACGCTTGCGAGCGTGCGGTTGTCGAGGACGGGGCGTGCGCAGGCCTGGTGACCGACGGCGATGCCGACCGTATCGGTGCGGTCGACGAACGCGGTAGATATATTCATCCGCATCAAATCATGGCGCTTGTTTTGGGCGACCTCGTTCAATTCCGCAATTTGGAGGGGCGTGTCGTCGTCAATCTCTCGTGCTCGACGCTAGTGCGTCGCATTGCCGAGGCGCTTGGCTGTCGTGTGACCGTTAAGCCGGTCGGTTTCAAATATATAGCTGCAGAGATGAAGAAGGGCGGCGTCCTCATGGGAGGCGAGGAGGCCGGCGGTATCGGCATCGCCGCGCATATGCCTGAGCGTGATGGAATCCTTGCTTGTCTGATTCTGTGTGAGCTTATGGCAAAGACGGGCGCGCCTTTGGGCGTTTTGGTCGATCAGCTCGAGGCCAGTTTTGGTAAGACGAGCTATGGGCGTCGCGATTTGCGCCTTGAGGCCGAAGACGCCGAATCGCTGCGAACGCTGCTTCCTGGCATGAATCCTAAATCGATTTGCGGCAAGGCGCCGCAGGCTGTAAGCCATATGGATGGTTTACGTTTGGCATTCGAGGATGACACCTGGCTGCTGATCCGCCCCAGCGGGACCGAACCGGTGGTTCGCGTATACGCCGAGGGGTTCTCGGTGGAGGAGCGCGATGAGTTGCTCGATGCCGGCTGTGCCTTGGCTAAGGGAGCCTATCAGCTTTAGCCATATGACGCTTCACTATAAAGAGGCCCTCGGTGAGCGGTAGAGAACGGCTGGCAAACGTAAGCAGGGTTTTAATATGTGTAGGAAATGTGTACGCCCAGATTCCCGCCCCCGGCGCCCCTCCGGTCT
>CAJLRE010000029.1 GCA_905208975.1 uncultured Collinsella sp.
AAGCTCCGCAGATCAAGATGACCCTGGGCAGCCGCCTGAGCCCCGATGCCCTGGCCAAGCTCAAGGCCCTGCGCGGGAGGTAGGGGAGTATCTATAGAGACCCGTTTCCCAATTGGCCAGCCCGTTGCCGTCGCCAAAACGAATAGTTTTTTGTTTTGGCGAACAGATAAAACTATTCGTTCTGGCGAATAGTTTTGAGATGTGGTCGGTCGAAGGGTCTGTTGCGCCTCGTCAGCAATTCCTTTATTCTTAATTGGCTTCGCGCGAAAGCGCCAAGTGTGCCAGTGTGGCGCAACGGTAGCGCAACTGATTTGTAATCAGTGGGTTGCAGGTTCGATTCCTGTCACTGGCTCCATGAGAGTTTCGGGCTCTGTCTCCAAGAGGGACAGAGCCCGTTTCTATTTAGGTGGTGCGCCATCGGGTTAGCGCCCATCCCGTTTTTGGTTTGTCTCGTCCTCCAGTTTGTCTAAATCTGTAACACCAAGACCGATATTCGGCATCTAACTGTTACAGATTGAGATGAAACTTAGGGTGTTTTAGGAATATCTTGATCTGTAACATGTAGAAGCGGAATAGGCCTCTTGCTGTTACAGATCGAGACAAGGGCGGGCGCGGATCTGGATGTCCTGCTCGAGCGTGGATTTCTGGATACGCGAGCTAAGAAAATCTCCCGACCGGAGAACGAGCGTGGATAATTAACTTGGATAGGGAGCTAAGGTAAACACCGATTGTCTATCGACGGCTTTAGAAACAACGACCCCGATTTCATTGTGGAATCGGGGTCGTTTGTGCCTCAGGAATCCGAATGGATTAATCGAGCTCCTAAGGAACTTCTTGGGTTCTTGCTAATGGTCTGCCGAGGATGTCCCCAATGCAAACAGCGGGCATCTACTCAATATAGCTGGGGTTCTTCTTGATGATCACGCGTGCAGCGATGAAGGAGACGACGATGGCGATGATGGCGACAACGCATGCCAGCACGAAGTTACCCATGGACCCATCGGGAGCGATAAAGATGAGTGCCGAAAGAAGGCCGGGGCATGCTCCCGCAACATACTCTTTCAGAACAAAGATGCCTGCAGGGAGTCCAGCGCAGAGCGCGCCGATTGCCGTGCCGACAAGCAGGCGGGGACGCTCGATGAGGCAACCGTAGAACGCGGGCTCGGTTACGCCACAGAGTGCGGTGACGGCAACCGTGGTGACCATACCCCTCTTCTCTTTGCTTCCCTTCATGGCAGTTGCCAGGGCGAGGCTCGTGCCGCCAATGCAGAGGTTTGAGATGAATCCAAAGATAATGGGTGCCCAACCGAGCTGCGCCAAGCTCGTAACTTCGATTGCGATGTAAGCCTTATCGAGACCGAGCATGACGAAATAGGGGTTAAGGGCTGCCAGGATCGGAGTAGCGATAAATGCCACGTTGTCCATAAGCCACGTGACGGCATCGCTCAGCGCGTAGCCCATCATGCTGCCGGCGGGGCCAAGGATAATAAGCTCGACGGGCACGACGATGATCATGGTGAGCAGCGGCTTCAAGAACAGTTTGGTAACGTCGGGAATGATCTTCTGAAGGCCGCGGTCGACAAAGTACATGAATACAGCGCCCAGTACGATGGGCACTACCGTACTCGAATAGTCGTTCGTCGGGATGGGAATACCAAGAAAGTCGAGACCCTCGGCACCGCTAATGGACGAGCTGATCATGATCGCGCCCAGCAATGCGCCCATGATGGGCTGCATCTTCATGACGGCCGCGAGCTGATAACCAAGATAAACGGGTAAGAAGCTAAACGAAGCGCTAAAGATCGCCAACAGGACCTGGGCGGTTCCGCTATCGGTGCTCAATCCGCAATAATTGACCAGGAGATTCTTGATCGAAAGAATGAGTCCGCCAACGATGAGCGCCGGGACGATGGGCATGAATACCTGTGCAGAGACGTTCCCGAATTTCTCAATCAAGCCCATGGCGGTGTTACCGCTTTTAATGCCTTCTGCAAGGTCTTTGGCGGTTTGGGCATCGTCGGCAACCGTGCCACCGCCGACTTCGATTCCCGCGAAGTCGAGGAAGTCGTTGTAAGCCTCGGTGACGTTGGGGCCGATGATCACCTGAAGCTGGCCACCGCTGACTACTGCCCCGAGCGCCTGATCGGCCGATTTGGCGAGCTGGAGATCGATGATCGAGGTGTCTCGTGCGTCGATGCGAAGGCGCGTCGCACAATGAGTTACCGATGTAATGTTCTCTTTGCCGCCAACAGCCTTTAGGACTGTTTCGGACATTGCCTGATATTTCATCTCTTTCTCCTAACCTTCCTGCTCCTGATACTTCGAGATAAGGTCTCGGTACCAATACCAGCTCTTTTTGGGGGTGCGCTCCAGATTGTTCTCGAAGTCGATATGGACAAGTCCGTATCGTTTTTCGTAGCCGTTGATCCAGCTATACAGATCCATCGTCGACCAGAGGTAGTAGCCCTCAACGCGCGCGCCGTCGCGCTTAGCCCTCATCATGTGCTCGATGAACTGGCCCAGAAGCTCGATGCGGTCATCATCGTGGATCATTCCGTCTGCGTCTGGTTGCTCATAGGCGCCATGTCCGTTTTCCGTAATAAAGATGCGGGGCGCGTCATAGCGCTCGTGGACATCCATGATGGTTGAATACATGCAACCTGGGAGTATTTCGCGGCCCCATTTATTGCGGGGAACATTGCTGTCGCGGGCGCTTTCAAACAAGGGCGCAATGCATTTTCCTTCGACCTTTTTGCTCGAACCGCCCTTATTGTTCGCCGAAACGGCAAGCTCTCCACCGTGCCAGTCGGTTACATACTCTCGGCAATACACGTTGAGTCCAATAAAATCGACTTTACCGTCTCTGAATTCTTCTACGTCATTTGGGGATCGATAGAGCGAGACGCCAAGTTTTTCAAGGATTTCGTCCATTTCTGGCGGCAGTTGACCCTGAAGCGCTGGTGCCAGAATCATGCGATTGGCGAAAAAGTCTGCGTATCGAAATACGTCATCAGGGTGCTCGGTTGCCGGGTCGAGTTCGACAACGCCGCCATCGTGGACGGCGCCGATGATGCCGTCGTAGCCCATTTGACGATATGTTCGGACTGCGAGTGCGCTCGCGCGCATCAGGTTGTACTGAAACTGCATGTACGACTGAACGTCGAGCGATCGATTGGGGGGATAGTTGCCCAACATGTTTACGCAGTAGCTGTAGAAATGCGGCTCGTTAACGGTAGCCCAGATTTTGACGCGGTCTCCAAAGCGCTCAAAGCAAATCTTGGCGTATTTGCAGAACCACTCTGCCATGTCGTTGTTCAGCCATCCGCCTTTGCAAGCAAGCGTGAATGGTAGATCGTAATGGAACAGCGTAACGTTGGGCTCTATGCCATTTTCGAGGCAACAATCAATGACCCGATTATAAAAATCGATACCCTCTTCATTCACTTCGCCGATACCCGTGGGGATGATTCGACTCCATGAAAGAGAGAAGCGATAAGTGTTTTGTCCGCCTTCTTTCATCATGCGGATATCTTCTTCATAGCGATGGTAGAAGTCGCAAGATACATCACCGTCAACATGGTTGATGTTCTTATTGCTTGTGTGGCTAAAGAAATCCCACTCGCCAAGGCCTTTGCCGTCTTCGTTCCAGGCACCCTCGCACTGATAAGACGCCGTGGCGGAACCCCAGAGAAACGGCATGTTGTTCACGTTGTCCATGAATCCCCTTTCCATCATTCAACACGGTGGATACGTGTGGCGGAATTACGATTAAGATGACGTCAACTGATTTGAATCATAGGAGAACGACCAAAGCTGTTTGATTCAATAAATGAACCATGATTTCGAGGAGAGCGGAAAGAGGGATCACGTGAATATCAATGACTTCGATGTGCTCAATCGCATTAGCTCAATCATCAACAGCGAGTTTGGGTCAAACGATGCCGCCATCGCTCGATATCTCATCGCTCACATTAGGCGTTCGAGCGAAATCAATGTTGCCGCAATAACCCGCGATGCATTCGTGTCCCGTTCCGCTGTTCGTCGTTTCTGCAATCGATTGGGCTACCAGTCTCTTAGCGATTTGAAAGAATCATTTACTCAATCAGTCTTTCCAAGCGACTTAAGCCATCGAGAGGAGGAATTTGGCTACGAGGAGTACAGGGCAGAGCTCGACGTTCGCATGATCGAGATGTTCGCTGAGGTTGAAAGCGGCGTGTCCGATATCGCTATTAAGCACCTTGCCGACGAAATTGATGGCCATAAAAACGTTGAAATCTGGTGCACCAATAATGTGAGCGCCAATCTCGTACGATTTCAGCAGGAAATGTTTTATGCGGGCAAGATAGTTCGCATAGTTGCTGGGGCTAACGTCGCGGAATTGAAAAACATGGGAGACGTTTCGCAGTCATTGATAATTCTCGTATCGGTCTCCGGGCTATTTGCGTCACAGGCACGTGAGTATCTTGATTGCCGTTCGGGCAGGAAGATTCTAATTACTGCGTTTAGCAACGATGACAAATCGAGGTCTTTTGACCGTGTATATCGCCTTGGTAATGCGGGAAACGGAATTGACCGACTCGGCGTTTATTCGAAATATGCCATGACTTATTTCTTCGACTTGCTATCGTCGTGTTACTTGAGTCGCTACCCCTGCACCAAGGGGGAGCCGCTCTATGGGTCTACTTTGGCCTGGCCCGAGTAGTTCGGCTCTATAGTTCTCCCGCCTGGAGAATGAGCGTGGATAATCTTCCACTTTGGGCCCAGTGGCACGCCAAAAGTGGGAGATTGTCCACGCTCGATTTCAAACGGGAGAATATCCACGCTCGAATTTGCCAAGGAAGCCCGATCTCAACCTATATATAGGTACAAATGAGTTGTTATCGAAGGGATGTTCTGCAGGCTCACTCCACCGTGCCAAAGTGTTCCCTCGGGAAATGTCACCAGCGCGGCCAAATCCACTGTCCATCATATCTAAACTCAACAAAACCGCAGGTCAAAGGTATATAGATACGCCCGGGACCGTGTATCTAGAGGTTTTCGTTGACAGCCCCCAAGGTTGCATCGTATTATCTTCTTCGTTCGCGGGGGCGGCGGTCCAAAAGACCAAAGAACCTGCGGATACTTGAACGATTGGGAGTTTGCCCGAGTGGTTAATGGGGACGGGCTGTAAACCCGTTGGCTCTGCCTACATAGGTTCGAATCCTATAGCTCCCACCCGTCAAGTGCCTGTATAGCTCAGTCGGTAGAGCACTTCGTTGGTAACGAAGAGGTCACCAGTTCAAGTCTGGTTGCAGGCTCCATCCGGCGGTGTAGCTCAGTTGGTTAGAGCACACGGTTCATACCCGTGGCGTCACTGGTTCGAATCCAGTCACCGCTACCATAGGTAACACGGTGGCTTCTCAATAGTATGTTGAGAGGCCACTATGGTATAAAGGCAAAGTCCCGTCCGGGGACGACCTGTTTAGAGGAGGGCTTTATGGCCAAAGAGAAGTTTGAGCGCACTAAGCCGCATGTTAACATCGGCACCATTGGTCACGTCGACCACGGCAAGACCACGCTGACCGCCGCCATCACCAAGGTTCTCTCCGAGACCGAGGGCTGCAAGGCTGACTTCACTGCGTTCGAGAACATCGACAAGGCTCCCGAGGAGCGCGAGCGCGGCATTACGATCTCCGTCTCCCACGTCGAGTACGAGACTGCTGCCCGTCACTACGCTCACGTTGACTGCCCGGGCCACGCTGACTACGTCAAGAACATGATCTCCGGCGCTGCTCAGATGGACGGCGCTATCCTGGTCATCGCTGCTACCGACGGCCCCATGGCTCAGACTCGCGAGCACATCCTGCTCGCCCGTCAGGTCGGCGTTCCCTACATCGTCGTCTTCCTGAACAAGTGCGACATGGTCGACGATGACGAGCTTATCGACCTCGTCGAGATGGAGACCCGTGAGCTCCTCTCCGAGTACGATTTCCCCGGCGACGACATCCCCGTCATCCGTGGTTCCGCTCTGGGCGCTCTCGAGGGCGACGCCAAGTGGATGGACGCCATTCGCGAGCTCATGAACGCCGTCGACGAGTACATCCCGACGCCTGCTCGTAACAACGACCTCCCGTTCCTGATGGCCGTTGAGGACGTTATGACCATCTCCGGCCGTGGTACCGTTGCTACCGGCCGTGTCGAGCGCGGTGAGCTCAAGCTCAACGAGCCCGTCGAGATCGTCGGCATCAAGGATACCCAGAACACCGTCGTTACCGGTATCGAGATGTTCCGTAAGTCCATGGACTTCTGCGAGGCTGGCGACAACGTCGGTCTGCTGCTCCGCGGCATCAAGCGCGAGGACATCGAGCGCGGCCAGGTTCTCTGCAAGCCCGGTTCGGTTACCCCGCACACCAAGTTCACCGGTGAGATCTACGTTCTGACCAAGGAGGAGGGCGGCCGTCACACCCCGTTCTTCGATGGTTATCGTCCTCAGTTCTACTTCCGTACCACCGACGTTACCGGTACGGTCAAGCTCCCCGAGGGCACCGAGATGGCTATGCCTGGTGACCACATCACCATCGAGGGCGACCTCATCCACCCGATTGCCATGGAGGAGGGCCTGCGCTTCGCTATCCGCGAGGGTGGCCACACCGTCGGTTCGGGCATCGTCTCCACGATCATTGAGTAAATTAGCTCTCTGATATAGTTGACTTAGAGAACCCGGCACTTATATGGGTGCCGGGTTCTTTTCTGCAATGGATATTGAGCCGTTGCTGGTGTCGAGAGGATCGATAATGGTCCTGGATGCACCGTCGATTAGCTTTCGATGGCTTCATTGATGTGTTCCTAATATGAATGGATCCACCGAGAACCAATTGATTCGAGGTTTTCATTGACAGCACTTACATAGAGCTGATAAAGTACCATCTCGTGCCCGTACGGGGCGGATATGAAAGGTTCAGGATACATGCGTACTCTAGTTACTCTTGCGTGCACTGAGTGCAAGCGCCGCAACTATACGACCACCAAGAACAAGGCGAACATGCCTGATCGTATGGAGATCAAGAAGTATTGCCCCTGGTGCCGTCACCACACGCTGCACAAAGAGACTCGCTAGTCTTTAGTCATATACGCCAGTAGTTCAATTGGTAGAGCATCGGTCTCCAAAACCGAGTGTTGAGGGTTCGAGTCCTTCCTGGCGTGCCAGTCATTATTCCGTAAGCTCCCAATTGGGGGCTTACGGTTTACTCATGTATAAGCGCATTGCGCGGAGGTAACCCAAATGGCCAACAAGAAGAACAAGAAGAAGGCTCAGCAGCCGGCACCTGCCAATAACGCTGCCGCCAACTCCAAGGTTGAGGCCAAGAAGGCCGTTGCCAAGAAGAACGAGAAGGCTGCGAAGCCCAAGAAGAACGAGAAGCCTGGTTTCTTCGCCCGCACCAAGAAGTATTTCGCTTCGGTGAAGTCCGAGATGAAGCGTGTCACGTGGCCCGATAAGAAGGAGCTCGTGAACTACTCGGTCGTCGTTTGCGCTTCTCTGATCGTCGTCGGCGTCGTCATCGCTCTGCTCGATGCTGGCTTTGGCGAGGCTCTTGCTCTGTTCTCTGGATTGAGGGGCTAAACCATGTCTAAGCGTTGGTACGTCGTTCACACTTACTCTGGATACGAGAACCGCGTTAAGTCCGATCTCGAGCATCGTATCGAGACCATGGGCATGCAGGACCGTATCTTTGATATCGAGATTCCTATGGAGCGCGTCACCGAGATCAAAGAGGGTGGCAAGCGCGAGACCAAGGATTCTAAGATCTTTCCGGGTTATGTCCTGGTTCGCATGGAGATGGATGACGATGCGTGGACGTGTGTTCGCAACACGCCCGGCGTCACCGGTTTCCTAGGCGGCAACGGCAAGCCCGCTCCGCTTTCCCGCGACGAGTACAACAAGATGACTCGTCGTCCCGGTAAGGGCGATTCGCCCAAGCGCACCTCGGTTGATATTCAGGTCGGCACGTCCGTCCGCGTCACCGATGGCCCGCTTACCGACTTTGATGGCAAGGTCTCCGAGGTTAACACCGAGGCTGGCAAGCTCAAGGTCACGCTGATGATCTTTGGCCGCGAGACGCCGGTCGAGCTCGACTTTAACCAGGTCGCTGTCATCGCTTAAGTTTTCGTCCGTTCGCGCGAGCGTGCTTCTTCTGTGACTGCTCATCTCAGGAGTGCTTCTAACACGTGCGTGCTTACGATATAGCAAGTACTTCACACTCGTGATTCGAAAGGAATGACCATGGCTGAGAAGAAGGTTGCCAACGTCATTAAGCTCCAGATTCCTGCTGGTGCAGCTAACCCCGCTCCTCCCGTCGGCCCCGCTCTGGGCGCTGCTGGCGTGAACATCATGCAGTTCTGCCAGGCCTTTAACGCCGAGACGCAGGACAAGAAGGGCGACATCATCCCCGTTGAGATCTCTGTCTACGAGGATAAGTCCTTCTCCTTCATCACCAAGACCCCGCCGGCGGCTCACCTCATCAAGAAGGAGCTGAACCTCAAGTCTGGTTCCGCTAAGCCCCAGGCCGACAAGGTTGGTCAGCTCTCCCAGGAGCAGCTCACCAAGATCGCCGAGATCAAGATGCCGGACCTCAATGCCAACGACATTGACGCCGCCAAGAAGATCATCGCCGGTACCGCCCGTTCCATGGGTGTCACCATCGCTGAGTAGCGATTTCTTATGGTAACGACGGGTGCTCCGACCTGGGCGCCCGTTAAATGTGTGCAATAGGGCACACGATACGATGTGGGAGGGCTCACGCCCGTTTAACCACAGGAGGTAATGCACATGGCTAAGCATGGTAAGAGCTATAACGCCGCTGCCGAGAAGATCGATCGCGCCACGCTCTACACCCCCCTTCAGGCTGCCAAGCTCATTAAGGAGCTCGACACCGCCAAGTTCGACGAGACCGTCGAGGCCCACTTCCGTCTGGGCATCGATACTCGTAAGGCTGACCAGAACATCCGTGGTTCCATCTCCCTGCCCCACGGCACCGGCAAGAACGTTCGTGTTGCCGTCTTCGCCGAGGGCGAGAAGGCCCGCGAGGCTGAGGCTGCCGGCGCCGACATCATCGGTTCCGACGAGCTTGTCGCCCAGATTCAGAAGGGCGAGATCAACTTCGACGCCGCTATCGCTACGCCGAACATGATGGCCAAGGTTGGCCGCATCGGTAAGATCCTTGGTCCCCGTGGCCTCATGCCGAACCCCAAGCTCGGCACCGTGACCATGGACGTCGCCAAGATGGTCTCCGAGCTCAAGGCTGGCCGCGTTGAGTACCGCGCCGACCGCTACGGCATCTGCCACGTGCCCCTGGGCAAGAAGTCCTTCACCGAGCAGCAGCTCGTCGAGAACTACGCTGCCCTGTACACCGAGATCCTGCGCGTCAAGCCCTCTTCTGCTAAGGGCAAGTACGTCAAGTCCATCTCCGTGTCTTCCACCATGGGCCCTGGCGTCAAGGTCGATCCCGCTATCCAGCGCGACTTCCTGGCTGAGTAACTAACAGTTACTGCCTGAGCAAAGCAAGCATTGCTAAAGAGACCCGGTTCTGCCTCGTGCAGGACCGGGTCTCTTGCTTTTGAGTCAACGAAACCACCACGAAGGGGACAGGCACCCTTGTGGTGGTTTTACTTGTGTTGTACTTTAGCGCGATGTAGTACTACCCGAGGCCGAAGGGAGCCCAACATGTTTAAGAACACGCAACAGCTCCTAGGCCTAGCGCTACTAGATTGGATAGCGCGCTAGGGTTGTAATCTCGTTATAACGATTTGTTGTACCCGGGTGCGCTATCGTCTGCCGCTTTCAGGCGTGATGAGCGACACGGGTATTTTTCTATCTCTAGGCCTTCTCTCTCCTGAAAGCCATCTGTCATAAAACGGTCAATCAGGAGGAACATATAAGCCGCAAAATCACAATCTTTGACGCCACCCTGTGCGACGGTGAGCAGTCGCCGGGCGCCAGCATGAATACCGAGGAAAAGCTCTTCATCGCCCGCCAGCTGGTGCGCATGAACGTGGACGTTATCGAGGCGGGCTTTCCCATCTCGAGTCCTGGTGACTTTCGCTCCGTACAGGAGATTGGCAAGATTGCGGGCGACCGATGCACGGTATGCGGCCTGACGCGCGCTGTCGACAGGGATATCGAAGTGGCTGCAGAGGCGCTCAAAACGGCCCAGAGGCCCCGTATCCATACAGGGCTGGGTGTGAGCACCAGTCACCTGCGCGACAAGCTCCATATGACTGAGGAAAGGGCAATTGAGTGAGCGATCCATGCCGTCAAACATGCTCGCAAGTTCGTTGACGATGTTGAGTTTTATGCCGAGGATGCCGGCCGCTCCGATCAGGAGTTTCTGGTGCGCATTATCGAGGCGGCCGTAAAGGCCGGTGCCACGGTCGTGAACATCCCCGATACGATGGGCTACAACATGCCGTGGGACTTTGGCGCCCGCATCCGTGACCTGCGCGGGCGCTGCGGGTGCGGCCGGTCAGCGTGCGGTCGACGTGATGGAGTATCGCGAGTACGAGATTGAGCGCATTGCGCGCCAGGCATTTGAGGCGGCGCGCAAACGTCGCGGCAAGGTGACGAGCGTTGATAAGCGCAACGTGCTGGAGACGAGCCGCATGTGGCGCGAGATCGTGCATCGCGTGCAAGACGAGGAGTACTCCGACGTGGAGCTTGAGGACCTGCTCGTCGACAACGCCGCCATGCAGCTCATCAGTCGACCGGCAGACTTTGACGTCGTGGTGACGGAGAACATGTTCGGCGACATCCTGTCCGATGAGGCGGCTCAGATTACCGGATCGCTCGGTATGCTTGCCTCTGCCTCGCTGGATGATGGCGTATCGCTGTTTGGGCCGAGCGCCGGCAGCGCTCCTGACATCGCGGGGCTCGGCGTGGCCAATCCGCTGGCTCAAATCTTGTCGGTGGCGATGCTGCTGACCTACGCGCTTGACATGGGCGAGCAAGCCGCGTGGATCGAGAGCGCCGTGGCGCGCGTGCTCGACGAGGGCTGGCGCACCTGTGACATCGCCGATGTCAACACCCCGGCAGATAAGATCCTCGGCACCACGACGATGGGCGACAAGGTCGTCGCCGCGCTGTAGGCGATGCCGATTCAAGCTGTCAAATATCTCAATCTGTAACATCTAAGGGGCAAAATCGTTCCTACCTGTTACAGATTGAGATTTTCGGCCGAGCATCCGTGGTCTGTCTCGATCTGTAACAGCTAACCGATTATTTGGGCCCTACCTGTTACAGATTGAGACAAACCGTTGGGACAGGTCGGACGAGTCAGCAAAACCACCACAAAGGTGCCGGTCCCCTTCGTGGTGGTTTTTAGCGCAACGAGGTGTTCCCAGCCGACCATACGGGCGGCCTTGCGCTCACGCTGCTCGATGACAGCGCATCTTTAGACGCGAAGTGCGGAACCGGGTGCATATACGAGCCGCGTAGCGTTACAAATTCATGGGAATGACCGTATCGCCAATTTGTACGCTTGCAATCTTGTCTGTGTCACAAACTTGCGAGAACGGCCAGGTCTTGTGGACATCAGTGGTGCCGTTATCCAGTTTATTTGCGAAATAGCCGCTGTGGCTGGTTGCGTCCTCAACATGACCGTCTTTGAACGTCACGATGAGGGGTATGTTGCCAACGGCATCCATAGACTCCTCCATGTTTTGAGACATCTTGCCGCTGTTGTTGTCGTGTTCGATGGAACGATCTATGTTGTAGCGGACTGAAACGCCAACGCAGGATACGGTGGCCTCTTGAATCGTCGCCTTGGTGCCGTTAAAGTTGACCGATTTGGGCGCGGGAATCGTAACGGATGTATCTTCGTAATTCAGCTGGAACTTAAGATCCCATGGGCCCGTAAGTATTTTCTTATACTCGGGAAGCTCTTTGCCAGCACGTGGCACAACGAGAGAGTTGATATGCGTGCGGACGGTCCTGCCCATAAGGCCGGGTGATTCAACGCTGAACTGTGCAAAGTATTGAATGCTGGAGTCATTGGGGTTCTTGTCAATGAGCCATGATTGGCCTTGGCCGCCATGCTCGCCATCAACGTATACGTTTCCATCGACACTTCCGGCGATAGTTCCGTTCTCGCCCGGCTCGGAAAGCTTTTTCAGGGCAGCGGGATCGTCGAACGTAAGCGTATAGGCGATGGTAACCATATCCTTGTCGCCCATGATGGCGTCGGCGGTCACGGTGACTCCGTTGTTGGAGCAGCTAGCACCGACGGGCCGGCCAATACGGTCGATGATCTCGGTTTGAGAAGCAGGTCCGTCAAAGATGTCGGAAAGCATGTCAGAAGGAAGCGGCAGGACGCCTGTTGCCATAGCCGTGCCAGCGCCTCCAATGACGATAGCGAGGACTGCCGTTACAGCGGCAATGCGAGCGACTGTTCTTACGGGATGGCGGGCGATGCGCGGCTTGCGTCGCGTGCCATTAAAGTTGCTTTGAGCGGTCGCCGCATCGCTCGAGGCGACGGACTGAGCAATCGAGTTTGCCATGTGCTGCTTCGCATTATCGGTAAACGAAATGTGCTCCAGGGCGTGGCGATAGTCATTCGAATTCGTAGTCATTGTGGTCTCCTTTCAAGGAAAGCCGAAGTGACGCACGTCCGCGGCTAAGGTGCTGGGCGGTTGCAGCTGGCGTCGCGTGAACGGCGTCTGCGATTTCCCTGATGCTCATGCCTGCGTAGTAGTGCAAAAAGATGGCGATGCGCTGTGCTTGAGGCAGGGCCGTGACAGCGGAAAGAATGGCGCAGTCGCGTTGCGCGAATTCTTGCTCGGTATGTGTTACGGGTGCGCAGAAATCGGGGAGCGAATCGAGGTCGACAACCGGGTGATTCGCGTGCGTACGGCCGATATCGCGACATGCGTTCAGTGCGACTCGGATCACCCAAGCACGTTCGTGTTCGAGCGAGTCGAACGGTTGAGTGCGTTGGAGAATCTTGATCAGCGTGTCCTGGCAGATGTCTTGAGCGTCGTCAGCGGATCCAAGGGCCGAATAGCACAATCGAAGGATGAGGTCGGAATACGTGTCGACCAAGCGCTTTGCTTCCCGCTCGATCTGATCGGCATCGCATCGGAGCGTGCTATTGCGGTTACGGCGTGCAGGCATAGTGTCACCTCCAATTGGTCGTGGTGGATATAGGGAAGGCGTCTCGCGAGGTCCCTCTACATACAACACGGTCGAGACTGCATAAGTTGACAAAAAAAGACGGCACGTGAGCGCCGTCCTTACAAAACAATGAGTGTTCTCGTTAATTACACAAGCACCGTGATGGACAGGTCGGACGAGTCAGCAAAACCACCATAAAGGTGCCTATCCCCTTCGTGGTGGTTGTTGGCAGTTACCAGGGGGTTCTGGCGGTTGAAGACTCGATTGCTTCGTGGCGTTTGAGCTCGCGGCGCATGGTTTGCGAGTTGAGCCAAGCGGCCTTCCAACCGCGCGTGGGGTAGCGCGCCTCGTCAATTTCGATCTTGGTATAGCCGCAGGCGTTGACAATCTTCGTTCCGCATGGGTGTTGGCGCTCGCGTTGAAAGTTGGGGCCGTAGCTTTGGTGCACATGCCCGTGAATCATATAGTCGGGACCCCAAGACTCAAGAGCCGCATTAAAGCACTCGAATCCTCGATGCGGCAGGTCGTCCAGGTCGCCCATGCCTGCGACGGGTGCATGGGTAAGTAGAATATCGCATCCGTCTACCAGTGCGATTTTTCGCGATAGCTTGCGCATGCGTTTTGCCATCTCGCGCTCGGTATACATGTTCGCGCCGTCGCGGTAGCGCATGGAACCGCCCAGACCCGCAATGCGAATACCTCGGTACACATATACGCTGTCCTCAACACAAATGCACCCGCCCGGTGCATGGCGCGCGTAGCGGTCGTCGTGGTTGCCACGAACGTACACAAGCGGTTTGTTGATGACAGTGACCAAAAACTCAAGATAGTCCGGATCCAGGTCGCCTGCGGATAGAATCAGGTCAACGTCCTCAAAGCGCTCCTTGCGAAAGCACTCCCACAGGCATCGCTCTTCGGTATCGGCTATGGCAAGGATTTTCATAGGGCGCGGACCTTCGGCTCATCGTCGAGTTGCGGAATGGTGCCCACCACGTTGTCGGCCAGCCAGTCCATCTCGACGATTTGCGTGCTCGGCAGTGGGGGAAAGCCCTCGATCTGCACCACGCCGTCTTGGCTATGGAGCTCGCCGCCAAATGGATTGATGGAGCCCTCGACGATGCCATTGCGCAGTAGCTGAACAAGCTTGCGCGTCTGATAGGGCAGGCCCGGAGCGTAGCGAATGTCGATAACGCCCGAGCTCATACCATACCAGTAGTTGACGGCGCGAACCTGGCTGTTGTCACTGGTCTCATCCCAGGTGCCATGCAGCAGGCTTCGCACGATAAGCTCGTAGTAACGGCCCCAGTTCCATACCGGCATGGCGATGCCGACGACCTTGCCATCGACCAGGCGGTGGAGTCCGTAGGCCGTGGGGTCCTCCAGCGACTTGGACATGTCGACACCGGTCATAACACTCACGCCTTCGCGGCACATGGCCTCGGCAAGACCGCCGCCGGGTACATCGCCCCAGGTGAGGATTACCTGCGCGCGAGGGTCGAGCAGCGAGGCGCCGATGGCAAAGGCGTTGATCTCGCTAAGCGCGCCCGACGCAAAGACCGACGCGTGGTAGCCAATGCGATGGTTGTCCGCCATGCTAGCCGCAAGGGCGCCCAGGAGGAACTTGGCCTCGTACATCTTGCCAAAGTACGAACGGACGCTTTGGTGGGGAAGGCCGATAGAACAGTTAAGGAACCGAACCTGGGGATACTCAACGGCTGCCCTGAGCGTGTATTCCATCAGGCGGTGCGAGGTCGAGAAGATGACGTTGTCTCCATGTTTGACAGCCGTTTCCACGGCGGCGTAGAACACGTCCGGATCGTGGCAGTCCTCGAACGCCTCGGTGCGCACGATACCGCCAAAGTGCTCATCGAGATACTGACGCCCTTGGTCGTGTAGGCTGTCCCAGCTCGACGTCGCACAGGGGAACTCATGGATAAAGGCGATGCGCAGGGGACTGGCCGCCGAGTAGACGGTCTTGCCCATAAAGAAGTTGAGCACACCGGAGGTGGACTTGGCGGGCGACTCTTCCTCATCGACACTCGGCGCTTCGACAAGATCGACCTTGTCCTCGTCATTTTTGCCGGCAATGACCAGCTCGCGCCAAATTTTGCACAGGCGGTTTACGACGATATCCGTCGGCGTATCCAGCAGGCGGTCCTGGTTGTACACATTGAGGTAGACGAGCATGGCGTCGGCGGGCGTAATGTCCAGGTGGTCGCCGCCCGCGCGAAGGTAGGCGCGCTTAAAGAGCAAGAAGGTGTGGCGCAGGTAGTCGACCTTTTTCTGCGGCCATTTTTCGATAAGGTTCTGACCGAGCATCTTGGCGAGTGTCTCGTAGCTTCCCTCACGCGAGAACTCGATCTCGTATAGGGGGCAGACGCGCCAAAACGCGCAGAACTCACCGTATAGGCGGCTTTCGACGGAATCCCATGTGCCGGGGTAGAGACGGGTAATCTTGGCCGAAACCGTCGGGGCGTCCAGGAATTTGAGGACGCTGACGCGCTTGTTGCCCTCTTGGACGTAAAACCGATGCATGAACTCGGTGACGATGATGGGGTCGCGATAGCCCTCGGTCACCTGGATGTCGTAGAGGTTGGACCACTTGCGGGCGAACTCGGTGCTAAATGGCAACAGGGGCATAAAGTTGCACGAAAAGGCAGACTGACGGCCCTTGGTAACCGTGCCGACGACCATTTCGAGCGGAATATCCCGCAGGCCGACGCTCTCTCGCTGACCTAAGGGGAGCTGGGCAACCAAGCTGTCGAGGTCCGTAAGGTACGGGTGCTCGCTTTGGCTGATGGCGCGACGGCGTCCCTGCTCGCCGCGCTTGCGTGCTTGACGATAGGCCTCTTCCATGGTGTCTACTCCCTTAGTCGTTTAAACAACGATATGAACCATGGTACCACGATGCGAAACTACCACAAAGGTGCCTGTCCCCTTTGTGGTAGTTTAGGCGATGATGGGGGCGATGGCACGAATGCAGGCGTCGGTTGCCGTGAAGGTGGTGCTATCGTCGCTGACGATAAAGATGATTTTGCCCTTGACGCCAAAGTCGCCGATCTCGCTAAAGAGCACGTACGGCTCCTTGTCAAAGCCAGAGATGGGAAGCACCGCGGCCTTGGTGGCGTCGGTAAGCTCATCTGCCAGCGCGTCCAGCGAGGCCCACTTAGACGTGTCCTTTACGGCAACGGGCACGGCCACGCGCCCAAAGGGCATCAGATGCACGAGCGTGTTCTTGGAGATGTTGGAGTTGGGCACAATGATGGTCTGCCCGCAGGCATCCTCGATGGTCGTGTGGCGCCAGGTGATGTCTTGGACCACGCCCGACACGCCGCCGACCTCGATATTGTCGCCGGGCTTGATGATGCCCATGAAGGTCACCTGCATACCGCCGATAAGGTTCGACAGCGTGTCCTGAAAGCCGAGCGAGATGGCGATGCCGCCGACGCCAAGAGCGGCGACGAGGGCGTTTGCATTAATGCCAAAACAGTTGTCGAGGATAAAGCTGCCGCCGATCATCCAGATGACGGCGCGTGTGATGTTGATGAAGATGCTCGATGCTGGGAGCGGGTTATCATCGCGGTTAAGCAGGTGGTGCAGGGTCTTGGACGCGATTTTGGCGGCAACGGCGGTGCCGATGGCCAAGATACCGGCCCAGATGATGTTGTGGACCCATCGTTGTGCAAAGAAATGAAGAATTGGCTCAAACAATTCCATGTAGGGAAACCTCCTCATGATCATCCAACCATGATACCCACCAAAAAGCCCGTCCGATCACATCGGACGGGCCGATAACTTGAGATGGGGTGGCCGCGGTGGCGTAAGCTGGGCCGCCGGCGAGCACACCGGCAAGGAGTGCGGCGGTCAAGCAAGACGGGGAAGGAGTCTTCTCATGGCAGTTTCCTTAGTTCTTAACCAGTGGTTCCTGCTGACGCTGGATTATCGACATGATATGCGAAAACCGTCGCAAAGGTATCTGTTCCTTTGCGGCGGTTTTGACGTTTGCGCAGATAAAACCTGCCAAAATAAACCTGTCCCTTTTTGGCAGGTTTTAGCTCAGTAGCATACGGTCGTTGGCGAGCTCGCCGCCCGAGACCTCCTCAAACTTCTGCAGCAGGTCGGCCACGGTGAGCGACTTCTTTTCGTCGCCTGCCACGTCGTAGATCACATGGCCCTCGTGCATCATGATCAGACGGTTGCCCAGACGGATGGCGTCGTTCATGTTATGCGTGACCATGAGCGTGGTCAGATGGTTTTCGTCGACAATCTCCTCGGTCAGGTTGAGCACCTTAGAGGCCGTCTTGGGGTCGAGGGCCGCCGTGTGCTCGTCGAGCAGCAGCAGGCGCGGCTTGGTGAGCGTGGCCATCAGCAGGGTGAGTGCCTGGCGCTGGCCGCCCGAGAGCAGGCCGACCTTGGCGTTGAGGCGCGTGTCCAGACCGAGGTCCAGGCGCTTGAGCAGCTCAACGTACTCGTCCTTCTCGGCCTTGGTGACGCCCCACGAAAGACCGCGACGCTGGCCGCGGCGCTTGGCGAGGGCCAGGTTTTCGGCAATTTGCATGTCGGCTGCGGTGCCGCGCATGGGGTCCTGGAACACACGGCCCAGGTACTTGGCGCGCTGCGACTCGCTCAGACGCGAGATGTCGGTGCCGTCGAGCTCAATAACACCCGAATCAAGCGGATACACGCCGGCGATCATATTGAGCAGCGTGGACTTGCCGGCGCCGTTGCCGCCAATCACGGTTACAAAGTCGCCATCGTTGAGGGTGAGGTCGACGCCGGTGAGCGCGCGCTTCTCGGTGACGGTGCCCTTGTTAAAGGTCTTCTTGACGTGCGAGAGCTTAAGCATCCGCCTCATCTCCCTTCGTGTAGGAGCTGCGGAGCTTATAGCGCTCCCAAACCACGGGCACGCACAGGGCCACGGCGACGATCACGGCGGAGAGCAGCTTCATGTCGTTGGCGTCCATGCCCAGCTGCAGCACGATGGCGCGGATAAGGAAGTACACCACGGAGCCAAAGACGGCGGAGGCAAGACGGACGCTAAACTGCGTGAGGCCGCCGGGCAGCAGGCGACCGAGCACCTCGCCGATGACGATGGCGGCAAGACCGATAACGATGGCGCCGGTGCCCATGCCAATGTCGGCATACTTCTGGCTCTGGCAGATGAGCGCACCCGAAAGGCCAATGAGGGCGTTGGAGAGCACGAGGGCGATCATTTTGGTGGTGTTGGTGTTAACGCCCAGGGCGCGGATCATGTACTCGTTGTTGCCGGTGGCACGCAGCGCCGAGCCGATCTCGGTGCCAAAGAACCAGTACAGGATGGCGACGATGGCCACGGCCAGCACAATGCCCAAGATAATGGCAACGGTGGACTGCGGCAGGCCGGTCATGTTGCTGACGGACGAGAAGATGGTGCCCTTGGCGAGGATGGGCGTGTTGGACTTGCCCATGATGCGCAGGTTGATGGACCACAGGCTGATCTGCGTCAGGATTCCGGCAAGGATTGCGGGGATCTCAAAGACGGTGGTCAGGATGCCCGTGACGGCACCGGCGATGGCACCGGCGCACATGCCGGCAAGCACGGCGAGCAGCGGGTCGACGTTATTGTTGACGATGAGTACGGCGCAGACACAGCCGCCGAGGGCAAAGCTGCCGTCGCAGGTCATATCGGGGATGTCGAGCAGGCGGAACGTGATAAACACGCCAAGCACCATAATGCCCCAGAGGACGCCCTGCGAAATGGCGCCCTGCAATGCAATGAGCATGCTTCATACCTCCTAGGATAGGGTGGACACGTGAGTCACCATGATAGCGGTAACAATGCATGAAAGAGCTGCGGCCGGATGTTTTGTCTCATCCGTAACAAGCAGGGCGAACGCCGGTCTTTGGCGTTCGCCCCTGTGGCTCAGATATTGAATAACACGGCAACGGCGCGAGTATGGGCCCTAGGCACATCGCCGCGCATGCCGCTACTCGTTCAGAGCGGAAAGGTCGATGCCCAGCGCCTCGGCCATTTCGTCGTTCTTGACGACGACCAGGTCCTTGCTCGAGAGGTGCTTGATCGGCATGTCTTCGGGCTTGGCCTCGCCCTTCAGGATCTTAACGGCCATCTCGCCCGCGGCGTAGCCCAGGTCCTCATAGTTGATCGAGAGGGTGAACAGGCCGCCGGCCATGCACATACCCTCCTCGCCAGTCACGAAGGGGAGCTTGTTCTCCTTGCAGATCTGGCCGACCTGCGAGGCACCCGCGGCGATGGTGTTGTCGGTGGGGGAGTACAGCGCGTCGACCTTGCCCACGGCAGACTCGACGACGGACTGAATCTCGTTGGAGCTCGAGACGGTGAAGTCAGTGTACTCGAGGCCCAGCTTGTCGAGCTCCTTCTTGGCGGCCTTGATCTGGACGTCGGAGTTGGACTCGGCGGTGCAGTAGAGCAGGCCGACCTTTTTAACGTTGGGCAGGACCTTCTGCATCATCTCGAGCTGCTCGGCGACCGGGGTGAGGTCGGAAGCACCCGTGACGTTGGTGCCGGGCTTGTCGTTGTCCTGGACCAGGCCGGAGGCGGCGTAGTCGGTGATGGCACAGCCCACGATGGGGATATCGGCCGTGGCGCCGGCGGCAGCCTGCGCGGCGGGCGTAGCGATGGCATAAATCAGGTTGACGTTGTCGCCCACAAACTTGTCGGCAATGGACTTACACGTGGACTGGTCGTTCTGGGCGTTCTTCTGGTCGATCTTGACCTTAAGGCCGCTCTCCTTGATGGCCTTGACAAAGCCGTCGTTGGCGGCATCGAGTGCGGAGTGCTCGGTGAGTTGCAGAACGCCGATGGTGTAGTCGGAACCGGCGGCAGCAGAGCCGGAACCAGAGTTGCCGCCGCATCCGGCGAGCGGGGCGAGCGCGAGCAGACCGGCGGAGACCAGAAGGCTCCTGCGGCTGATGGTGATGTCCTTCATATCATTACCCCCAGTATAAAAATGGCTGGAAACACTGCACTGGGACAAAGTGCAAGTGGAACTATAGTAGCGCTGATGTCCATTTTTACAACAGCCTGGCGGGTTTTTTAATACAGAATCGGATGGGCGGTACGGGTAGTCTAATGGGCGGCGGAGGGTCTTATGCGGCGGAGGAGGCATCGTCCTCGTCCAGGGCGGCGAAGAGCTTCTTGCCGTCGAGGAGACGTGTGGTGACGTTTCTCATTCGGCCGATCTCTACGGTACGCAACGTGTCATCGGCGCCTCGCGCGTCATAGACCGTTCCCAGCAAATACGAGATGCCGTCTCGTTGCTTGATGGCAAAGGGACGGAGTGTCATCCGTGCCACTTCGACCTCTCCGCGTGCCGTGACACTCGAAATATCAAAACTCACCGTGGTTCCGTGGTCGATGGCCTGCTCGATGAGCTCGCAGGCATCGATGCGCTTGACGGGCGTGCGTGTGGCCTTGGTGGATTTGCCGCCTGCGCTTGGAGCAGGCTCGGGTGCATCGAGGTAGCCGCGAACGTCGGCACTCGCCATGGCGACCAGGTGCTGCGCCATGCTTTTTCGAATGGCGATGGGCGTAGAGCGGTTGCGCATGACCATGCCGTGGAGTCGGATGATCTCTTCGTCGGTGAGCGGACGGGTCAAGAGCCGATACCCCACGCCGCGCTTGTACTCAATTTCGTATCCGGCATGGCGAAGTGCGGAGATGGCGGTGTAGATGCTGCGCCGCGCCGCCGAGATGGGCATGCGGGCGGGGTCGTCGGGATGGGCGAGGCGCCGGATCAACTCATCGGAAAGCATGGCCTTGTCCTCACCGGTGTTTTCGCTTAATAGTTGCAGGATGCGAACGGCGCGATAGGCTGCCATCGAGGCGGCGCCCCTCGTCGTGGTCTCGTAAGTTTCAACAGCGGTTTCGGTCATGGCGCCCACGTCCTTTCCGTTTTGGGTGGCGACGGTATGGAGCCTAGGACGCGGGGCTTTCCCAGGGGTGCAGGACGCCCTGGGCGGTCGGTAGCCGTCGGCAAGCGGCGGGTCGAGTTTTCAACAGCCCTGCCCAACTGACCAAAAACTTGCCAAAAGCTTGACGGATGCTGTTGAAAAAAGCGCCCCTCGGCTTGCCGAGAGGCGCTGGCGTGATGCGCTGGAACGCGTTTGGTGGCGCTGTGGCGATTAGAAGTCGGCGTTGCCCACGGTGCGCGGGTGCGGCAGGACGTCGCGAATGTTGCCCACGCCGGTCAGATACATGACCAAGCGCTCGAAGCCCAGACCGTAGC
>CAJLRE010000030.1 GCA_905208975.1 uncultured Collinsella sp.
GTACGGGCTGTGCGGGGGCCAGGCGCCCCGCGGGCTGGCGCGGTCCCGTGCGCGCCGACACTCGCGAAAATTTTTCCAAAAATGTCCTTGCATCGTGGTCCGAGTTCCCGTATAGTACTTCTTCGCACGGGGGCGTAGCTCAGCTGGGAGAGCGCTTGACTGGCAGTCAAGAGGTCAGGGGTTCGATCCCCCTCGTCTCCACCCGAGCATTGAATGAGGCTCCAACGCAAGTTGGGGCCTTTTTTCATATAGGCACACAAGGTCAAAGGCGGCACCATGATCCTCCTGGTCGACAAGATCGAAAAAAGCTTCGGCGCGCGCGTCCTCTTTAGCGGCGCGTCCTTCCAGATCAACCCCGGCGAGCGCTTTGCGCTCGTTGGGCCCAACGGCGCCGGCAAAACCACCATGCTCAAAATCATCATGGGCATCGACAGCCCCGACGCCGGCCAGGTCCAGTATGCCAAAGACTGCCAGGTGGGCTACCTAGAGCAGGAAACCAACCTAGAGCACAAGGACACCACCATCCTTGCCGAGGTCATGGCCGCCGCCAAGGAAATCCGCCGCATGGGCGAGCGCGCCAACGAACTGCAGGCCCAGATCACCGAGCTCTCCGAGCAGGGCAAGGACGTCGACGCGCTCCTTAACGAGTACGGCCAGGTCCAGGACCGCTTTGAGCACCTGGGCGGCTACGAACTCGAGAGCAACGCCCGCAAGATCCTGTCCGGCCTGGGCTTTAAGGTCACCGACTTTGAGCGCCCGTGCTCCGAGTTCTCGGGCGGCTGGCAGATGCGCATCGCGCTTGCCAAGCTCTTCCTGCGTCACCCCGACCTGCTGCTTCTGGACGAGCCCACCAACCACCTGGACCTCGAGAGCGTCCAGTGGCTGCGCGGCTTTATCGCCAACTATGACGGCGCTGTGCTCATCGTCAGCCACGACCGCGCGTTTATGGACGCCTGCGTCGACCACGTCGCCGCGCTCGAGAACCGCCGCGTAACCACCTACACCGGCAACTACAGCAGCTACCTCAAGCAGCGCGAGGACAACCTGGAGCAGATGCGCGCAAAGCGTGCCGCCCAGGAGCGCGACATCGCCCACATGCAGGTCTTCGTAGACAAGTTCCGCTATAAGCCCACCAAGGCCGCCCAGGCGCAGGAGCGCATCCGCAAGATCGAGCAGATCAAAAAGGAGCTCGTCATCCTGCCCGAGGGCCACAAGCACATCGACTTTAAGTTCCCCGACCCGCCGCGCTCCGGCGACATGGTCGTGGGCCTCGAGTGCGTATCCAAGTCCTACGGCGACAAGCACATCTACAGCGATATCGACCTCAAGCTCTACCGCGGCGAGCACGTGGCGCTCGTCGGCCCCAACGGCGCCGGCAAGTCCACGCTCATGAAGATCCTCGCCGGCCTGGAGCCGCCCACCACCGGCACCCGCGATCTGGGCACCAACGTGGGCGTGGCCTATTACGCCCAGCACGCGCTCGAGGGCATGACCGAGTCCAACACCGTCCTGCAAGAGATCGACACCGTCACGCCCAAGTGGACCGTGCCGCAGCAGCGCAGCCTGCTGGGTGCCTTCCTGTTTAGCGACAACGACGCAATCGAAAAGCAGGTACGCGTCCTCTCCGGCGGTGAAAAGGCGCGTCTGGCCCTGGCAAAGATGCTCGTAGCACCCGAGGCGCTCCTGTGCCTGGACGAGCCCACCAACCACCTAGACATCGACTCGGTGGACATGCTCGAGAACGCCCTGCAAAACTTCCCCGGCACCATCGTGCTGATCAGCCACGACGAGCACCTGGTGCGCGCCGTGGCCAACCGCGTCATCGATATCCGCGACGGCAAAGTCACGGTCTACGACGGCGATTACGACTACTACCTCTACAAGCGCGAGGACCTCGCAGCCCGCGCCGCCGCCGAGGCGGCAGGGGAGAGCGCGCCGGCCACGACCAAGTCCGCCAAGGCCAGCGCCGCCCAGGCCGACACCCCCGTCGCGGCGCCTAAGCCTGCCGAGGGCAAAAAGACCAAGGAGCAAAAGCGCGCCGAGGCCCAAGCCCGCGCTGCGCTCAACAAAAAGCTCAAGGGCGTGCGTAACCAGCTCAAGAAGATCGAGACGGAGCTCGACAAAAAGCGCGCCCGCTATGACGAGCTTATGGAATTGATGGCGAGCGAAGAGCTTTATGCCGATCAAGACAAGTTCAACGCCGCGCTGGGGGAATATAACGGACTTAAGCAAGAGCTGCCCAAGCTCGAGGACGAATGGCTGGAGCTTTCCACCCAGATCGAAGAGGAGACCGCGCGTGAACTCTCGTAAGGCCGCTGCCGTGGCGATGAGCATCATCGCCATCGCCTGTCGCATCTGCGGCATCTTTATGAGCGCGATGACCGTGCTGCTGTGTTTTAGCGGCCTCACCGCCAAGCTGCAGATCGTAGGCTTTGTCGTTGAGCTTTCGCGCGCACTGCCGAGCGCCATCGCCGGCTATGGCGTCATCACGTCGCCCTTTGGCGGCGTGTTCCGCCTGGATTACGCCATCGTCGCCGTGATCCTGTTTGTGATCGACTACCTGCTCACGCGCGCCTCGCGCCGCGTCCGCTAGAGGAGCGCTATGTCCAGCAGCTACCTCATGAACCTGCTCGCCAGCGCCGTCGCCGTCATCGTGGGCATCGTGATCCACGAGAGCGCACACGCCGCCGCGGCCTGGGCGCTCGGCGACAAGACGGCCCGTTCACGCGGCCGCGTGTCACTCAATCCGCTTAACCATATCGACCCGTTTGGCACCATCATCCTGCCGCTGCTCATGCTCGCGGCCGGCGGCCCGGTGTTCGCCTTCGCCAAACCCGTGCCCGTCTACCTCAACAACCTCAAGCACCCCAAGCGCGACGAGGTCCTGGTGAGCGCGGCCGGCCCCGCGTCGAACATCGCACTCGCGTGCCTCGCGGCCGCCCTCATGCACGCAACGTACGGCAGCCTCTACACCAGCATGTCCTTTGCCCTGGCGTCGCAGATCATGAACTTCGGCGCCACGTTTATTGTGGTCAACCTGTCACTCGCGTTCTTCAACCTCATCCCGATCCCGCCGCTCGATGGCTCGTCGATCATCGTGCCGTTCCTCAAAGGCAAGGCGCTCAACAACTATTACCGTCTGCAGCAATACGCTATGCCCATCCTCATCCTGGTGCTGTACCTGCTGCCTATGTGGACCGGCATCGATGTAATCGGCCGCTATTTCGACGTTACCGTGTATCCGCTTGCTGAGCAGCTGCTCAACTTCGCAATCGCCGGCATCTAGGGTAAACTTACAGGTCGACCGTGCAAAGCGGTCGTAACATGCACCCAAACCGCGCCGCGAAGGCGCCGTCAAAGGAGGTCGAATATGTCGTATCGCGTGTCGACGCAGGTCTACAGCGGACCGTTCGACCTGCTGCTGCAGCTGGTAACCCGCCAAAAAGTTGATATCGGCGCCATCTCCATCAGCGAGGTAGCCGAGCAATACCTTGCCGAGGCCGAGCGAATCGAAGCACTGGACCTGGACGTGGCGAGCGATTTTTTGCTGGTCGCGGCAACCCTTTTGGACATCAAGGCTGCCTCTCTGGTGCCGCAGAAGGCCCCGCGCAAAGCCGATGACGACGATGACGAGTTCGACGAAGACCTCGAGGAGCTCAGCACGCTTGACGGCGACGCGCTGCGTGAGGTCCTGATCCAGCGCCTGATTGCCTACAAGCAGTTTAAAGGCGCGGCTGCGGCCCTCGGTGCGCGCATGCAGGCCGAAAGCCGCATGCATCCGCGCGTGGCCGGCCCCGACCCCGAGTTCCTAGGCCTTATGCCCGACTACCTTGCCGGCATCACGCTGCGCGGCCTGGCCGTTATCTGTGCCGACCTGGACGGCAAGCGCCAGACCTTCCTGCTGGAGGCCGAGCATG
This sequence comes from uncultured Collinsella sp., assembly GCA_905208975.1. Classification (GTDB taxonomy): domain Bacteria; phylum Actinomycetota; class Coriobacteriia; order Coriobacteriales; family Coriobacteriaceae; genus Collinsella. The sequence continues at coordinate 3,918 of CAJLRE010000030.1, forward strand.
TGGCGCCGCATCGCGTGCCGCTCGACCTGACCGTGGCCTCAGTCGACCGCTTTACCATGGCGCACCAAACCTGCACCTTCCGCGAGCTACTGGATGGCGATGCCACCACCGAGCAGCTCGTCGTCACCTTCCTGGCCATGCTTGAGCTTGCCAAGCGCGGTTCGCTCACACTGAGCCAGGACAAGATCTTCGGAACCATCTGCATTAACCGAGTCGAGGGAGCCGAGGCATACGTGCCCGGCGAGGGCCCCGAGCTCACCGAATAGGAGCCGCAACCATGTCAACCCTTTCCACGCTGGAGGCAAACAGCTTTAAAGGCGCCCTCGAGGCGCTGCTGCTGGTGTCGAGCGACCCCGTGAGCGCACCCGCGCTGGCAGGAGCGCTGGATATCGCCCCGGGCGAGTGCGCGTCGCTGCTCGCCGAGCTCAAGGTTGAGTACGAGGAGGCCAACCGCGGCTTTCAGCTGCGCGAGGTCGCCGGCGGCTGGCGCCTGTTTACGCACCCCGCCTACCACGACGTGGTCGAGGCCTATGTGTTGAGCTGGGACACGCAAAAGCTGTCCCAGGCGGCGCTCGAAACCCTGGCCGTTATCGCATACCACCAGCCCGTAACGCGCGAGGTGGTCAAGGGCATCCGCGGCGTGAATTCCGACGGCGTCATTGCGTCGCTCGTGGACAAGGGTCTGGTGCGCGAGCTCGGCCGCGATCCCCAGCGCGGTCAAGCCATTATCTACGGCACGACCAACGCCTTCTTGGAAAAGTTCGGTCTACGCTCCACCCACGACCTGCCCGACCTAGAGCAGTTTGCCCCCGACGAGCAGTCGCGTCAGTTTATCCGCGAGCGCCTGAGCGGCCGCAGCATTCAGTCCACGCTCGAGGAGCAGGCCGAGGACCTGGATGAAGAGCGCGAGCTGCTCGATACCGATGTTGAAGATGTTGAGGCAGTCGAGGACTTGGAGACCCTGGCCGTCGACGAGACCTCGGAGGATTTGCATGACGAGGACTAACGCAGCAGGGGAGACGCGCACCGCCGGCGTCACGGGCGTGCCCGCAACCGACGCCCAGCCCGTCTATCCGCACACCATGCGCCTGCAGCGCTTTTTGGCGCGTGCGGGCGTGGCGAGCCGCCGCGGCTCGGAGGACCTGATGACCGCCGGCCGCGTGACCGTCAACGGGCTGGTCGCGACCGAACTGGGCACCAAGGTCGATGTCGACCGCGATCACATCGAGGTCGACGGCATGCCCGTCAAGCTCAACCAGGGCGCCGTGTACCTGATGCTCTACAAGCCGACCGGCTACCTCACCACCATGAGCGATCCGCAAGAGCGCCCTTGCGTGGCCGACCTGGTCCCCCGCGACCGCTTTCCGGGACTTTTCCCGGTGGGCCGCCTGGACCGCGACACCACAGGCCTTTTGCTCTTTACCACCGACGGCAACCTGTCGCAGGACCTGCTGCACCCCAGTAAGCACGTCTACAAGACCTACCAGGCACTCGTGGACGGGCGGCTGACAGACCGCGATCTAGACCCGCTCCGCCGTGGCATCGAGCTCGACGACGGCCTATGCCAGCCGGCGATCTGCCGCGTCATAAACGCACGCGAGGCCGAGGCTGTAGCTCCCCAGGGCGTCAAGCCCGGCACCACCGCCGTGGAGGTCATCATTCGCGAGGGCCGCAAGAATCAAGTTAAACGCATGTTGAGCAAGATTCACCGTCCGGTGATCCGCCTGCACCGCTGCAACTTTGCCGGCCTGGAGCTCGAGGGCGTGGCCAAGGGCTCATGGCGCGAGCTCACCGACCGCGAGGTGCAGATCCTCAAAAGCGGTGGCATCCCTCCCAAGCAGGCCAGTGCCAAGCGCGGCGGCAAGCCCCAAGACACGCCCGCCAGCCGCACGCGTCACCATGGCAGCCACGGCTCCGCACCCAAGCGCAACACCTACCGCGAGCGCTACACGGGCTAGGCAACCCGCCGCGCCCCAACGCCCGCGTCCCACACCAGTACGTCAACCATCGAAAGGAAGCATTGCATGATCGTCGCTATCGACGGCCCCGCCGGTTCCGGCAAGTCCACCATCGCCAAGGAGATCGCCCGCCAGCTGGGCTTTAACAAGCTCGACACGGGCGCCATGTATCGCGCCGTCACCTTCGCCGCGCTCGACCGCGGCATCGATCTGGACGACGAGGCGGCCATCGACGCCCTCGCTGAGCAGATCGAGATTCGCTTTACCAACGGCACTGGCGAAGACACACGCCTGACCATTGACGGCCAAGACGCTTCGGCCGCCATCCGCACCCCGCAGGTCGACGCTAACGTGTCCAAGGTCTCGGCCTACCCGGGCGTGCGCGCGGCCATGCTCATCCATCAGCGCCGCGCCGCCGAGGACCGCGACATCGTTGCCGAGGGTCGCGACATCGGCACCGTCGTGTTCCCCAACGCGCAGGTCAAGGTGTTTCTAACCGCCGACCCGCGTGAGCGCGCCCGCCGCCGCGTGCTGCAGCGTCACCAAAACGACGCCCAGCCGCTCAGCACCGAGCAGCTCGAGACCGAGGTCGACGAGACCCTCGACGCCCTCAAGCAGCGTGACAAGCTCGACAGCAGCCGCGAGGTCGCCCCGCTCGTGCCCGCCGAGGACGCCGTGCACGTCGACTCCACCGCCCACACCATCGACGAGGTCGTAACCATAATCGAGGGCCTCATCAACCAAAGGAGGTAGCCCATGCGCCTGTTTAAGCAGACACCCGAGGACTATTACAACGCCCCCTTCGCCGAGTTCCCGGTGCTCATCCGCGGCACCGTCGTCGTGGTCATGGCCATTCTTTGGGCCTTCTCCAAGCTCATGTGGCGTTGGAAGGTCGAGGACGCCGACCTGTTGTTTGAGCGCCAGGAAGGCCGCGGCAGCGTGGTCATCTGCAACCACACCTCGATGGCCGAGCTCTTGGCCGTGGAGACGGCGCTGTTCTTTGGCGGCCGCCGCATCCGCCCCATCTTTAAGTCCGAGTTCGCCAAGAGCAAGATTGTGCGCTGGGCCTTTAGCCGCGTGGGCGGCATCCCCGTCGAGCGTGGCACCGCCGACATGAAGTGCCTGCGCGCGGCCCAGCACGCGCTGCAGCGCGGCGAGGACGTCCTGATCTTCCCCGAGGGCACGCGCATCCGCTCGCGCGAGATCAAGCCCGAGGTCCACGGCGGCTTCGCGCTCATCGCCCAGATGGGCAAGGCACCCGTCAACCCACTCGCCATCTGCGGCTGGTCCGACATTACGCCTAAGGGCAAAAAGCTCATGCGCCCCAAAAAGTGCTGGATCCGCGCAGGCAAGGCCGTCTCGCTTTCCGACGCGCCAGCCGGGCTTAAGCGCACGGAGCGCCTTGCTTGGTTTGAGTCCGAGGCCATGAACCGGGTCTACGCCATGCGCGACGAACTGTGCGCCGAGCATCCGGGCAGGTTCTAGCCATGGGTGAGAACGTCATGAATACCGCTGCGGCCGCCGCTGAGGAGGTCGTCCCCACCATCGAGATCGCCGCGCATGCCGGCACCTGCTACGGCGTTCAGCGCGCGCTCGACATGGCACTGGCCGCCGCGCCGCAGGCAGGGGAGAGCGCTCAAGTCCACACCCTGGGCCCGCTCATCCATAACCCCATCGTGGTGCGCGAGCTCGCCGAGGCGGGCGTTGGTCTGGCAGACACCTTGGACGACGCTGCTTCGGGCACCGTGATCATTCGCGCCCACGGTGTGGTGCCGCAGGTGATCGATGCCGCACGCGAGCGCGGCCTCGATGTGGTCGACGCCACCTGCCCCTACGTAAAGAAGGTCCACGTGGCGGCCGAGCGCCTGGTGCGCGAGGGCTACCGCGTAATCGTCGTGGGCGAGCCGGGCCACCCCGAGGTCGAGGGCATTCTGGGCCACGCCGGCAATGATGCACAGGTCGTGAGCTGTGCCGCCGACGCCGACGAGCTGTCGCTCAAGGGCAAGGTGGGCCTGGTTGTGCAGACCACCCAAACCGCGCAGAACCTGGCCGATGTTGTGGCCTCCATTACCCCGCGCGTGCAGGAACTGCGCGTGATCAACACCATCTGCGCCGCCACAAGCGAGCGCCAGCAGGCAGCCGCGTCGCTTGCCAACCGCTGTGATTGCATGGTCGTCGTGGGCGGAAAGAACTCGGGCAACACCCGCCGCCTGGCACAGATCTGCGCTGACGTCTGCGAGCACACGCATCACATCGAGGAGGCAAGCGAGATCGAGGGCGCATGGTTTGCCAACGCGCGCCACATCGGCATCACTGCCGGAGCCTCCACCCCGCAAGAACACATCGAACGCGCCGTTGCGCGCATCAAGGAGCTTTGCCGTTAATCATGGACCAGACCGTACCCGCATACGCCGCCGAGGTGGCCGATTACGGGCGCAGCCGCGACCCCGAGCCGGGTGAGGGCGCGCTCGTTAAGAACGTGCGTCCCGAGTCGCCCGCATGGGATGTGGGTATCGAGCCGGGCATGCGCGTGCTCACGGTCAACGGCGAGCAACTCACCGACATGATCGTGTGGCTCTGGGAGGCCGATGACGATACCGTCGAGCTGGAGGTTTTCGACCCGCGCGACGACACTGTCACCCCCGTGGAGCTCGACCGCTTCCCGGGCGAGGACTGGGGCCTGGAGTTCGACGGCCCCATCTTTGACGGCATGCGTACCTGCGTCAACGCCTGCGTATTCTGCTTTATGACCATGCTGCCCAAGGGCGGCCGCTCAACGCTCTATATTCGCGATGACGACTACCGCCTGAGCTTTTTACAGGGTAACTTTGTCACGCTCACGAACCTTTCCGACGAGGACGTGCAAAACGTCATCCAACGCAACATGAGTCCCATGAACGTTTCGGTCCACGCCGTGAGTCCCGACGTCCGCCGCCGCATGATGGGCCGCAACGCCCAGCGCGGCATGGACGTGCTCGAGGCCATCATGGCCGCCGGCATCGAGATCCACGCGCAGATTGTGCTGTGCCCCGGCATGAACGACGGCGAGGAGCTGGAAAAGACCCTACGCTTTTGCGAGGAGCACGAGCAGATCACGAGCCTGGGCATCGTGCCGCTCGGTTTTACCAAGCATCAGAACCGCTTTAGCTGGTCCTACAGCGACAAGCCCGAGCTCGCGCGCGAGACCATCGCCATGATCCGGCCCTTCCAGGACCGCGCCTATGAGCGCTTTGGCCGCCACACGTTCCAGATGAGTGACGAGTTCTATCTGGACGCCGGCATCGAGCCGCCCGAGGCCGATTTCTACGACGGCTACCCGCAGTACTACGACGGCATCGGCATGATCCGCTCGTATCTAGACGAGACAGACGATGTCCTTGCCGCCGACGCCGAGCGCCTTGCCCGCGTTCGCAAGGCTATGACCGCCCGCGACCAGCGCCTCCTGTGCCTTTCCGGTGCCAGCGCGCGCGATACCGTGGCGCGCTTCGTGGAGTCTCCACAGGGCCTTGCGGGCACCGTCACAGCCATCAAGAACCGCTACTTTGGCGGCAACGTGGACGTGACCGGCCTCATCGTCGCGAGCGATATCCTGGAGCAGCTGCCGCAAGACCTGTCGGGGGTTATGCTCTTTGTGCCTAAGCTCATGTTCAACGCTGACGGCATGACGCTTGACGAGTATCATCGTGACGATTTACTCGCAAGCCTTACCAGTCGCGGCGCCGAGGTTCATGTGGTGTCGACCATGCCGCATGAGCTGCTCGATACCCTGGAGCACATCCTTGGCATTGTGCCTGCCGACTCTACTAATTCCGCTGACCCTACCCATTAAAGGAGAGCAGATGAAACCTATCGTCGCCGTCGTCGGACGCCCCAACGTGGGCAAGTCCACGCTCGTTAACCGCCTGGCCCAGACCTCGGACGCCATCGTCCACGAGTCTCGCGGCGTCACTCGCGACCGCTCGTATCACACGGCCGATTGGAACGGCCGCGAGTTCACCATCGTCGACACGGGCGGTATCGAGCCGCTCAAGAGCGACGACGTCTTTGCCACGTCCATCCGCGACCAGGCGCTCGCCGCCGCCGAGGAAGCCGCCGTCATCCTGTTTGTGGTCGATGGCCGCACCGGCGTCACCGAGGAGGACGAGTCGGTCGCCCGCATGCTCAAGCGCTGCGACAAGCCGGTCTTTCTGCTGGTGAACAAGCTCGACAACCCCGATCGCGAAAACGACAGCATCTGGGAGTTCTATTCGCTCGGCATCGGTGAGCCCACGCCGCTCTCGGCCCTGCATGGTCATGGCACGGGCGACCTGCTCGACGATATCGTGGCCCTGCTTCCGGAGGAAGAGGACGAGGTCGCCGACGAGTTCCCCGATGCGCTGAACGTGGCCATCATCGGCCGCCCCAACGCCGGTAAGTCCTCGCTGTTCAACCGCATCCTGGGCGCCGACCGCTCTATCGTGTCCAACATTGCCGGCACGACGCGCGACGCCATCGACACCGTCGTGGAGCGCAACGGCAAGCACTACCGCATGGTTGACACCGCTGGTATTCGCAAGAAGAGCACCGTGTACGAGAATATCGAGTACTACTCGATGGTCCGCGGCCTGCGCGCCATCGATCGCGCCGACGTGGCGCTGCTCGTCGTCGACGCCTCCGTGGGCGTTACCGAGCAGGACCAGAAGGTCATGGGCTTGGCCATCGAGCGCGGCTGCGCCGTCGTGGTGCTGCTCAACAAGTGGGACCTGCTCGACGACGACCGCAAGCGCGAGGCCTGCATGGAGACCGTCGACCGCCGTCTGGGCGTCATGGCTCCCTGGGCCCAGTATCTGCGCATCTCGGCCCTGACCGGCCGCAGCGTGGAGAAGATCTGGGCAATGGTCGACGCCGCCGAAAAGACGCGCTCGCAGAAGATCAGCACCTCGCGCCTCAACACGTTCCTCACCGACCTGCGCGAGTTCGGTCATACCGTGGTGGACGGCAAGCGCCGCCTGCGCATGCACTACGTGACCCAGACGGGCGTCAACCCGCCGACGTTCACGTTCTTCGTCAACCATAGCGATCTGGTCAACGACACCTACCAGCGCTACGTGGAGAACCGCATGCGCTCGACCTTCGATTTTGCCGGCACGCCCATTCGACTCTTCTTTAGGAAGAAGGAGCAAAAGGATGCATAATCCGATTCTGCTGACCGCCATCTGCGCCGTGGTCTCGTTCTTTATCGGGGCGATTCCGTTTGGCCTGATCTTGGGCCGCGTGTTCAACCACACCGACATTCGCAAGGCGGGTTCCGGCAACATCGGCACCACCAACGCCCTGCGCGTGGCCGGCCCCAAGGTGGCCGCGCTCACCCTGCTGCTCGACTGCCTTAAGGGCGCCATCTGTGTCCTTATCGCCCGTCCGCTCATCGCGGGCGTGGGCTATGGCTTCCCCGTAAGCATCATGGCGCCCGGAGCCCCCGGCGATTGGATGCTCGGCGTCATTTGCCTGGCAGCGGTGTGGGGCCATATCTTCTCGCCCTACCTCAACTTCCATGGCGGCAAGGGTATAGCGGTTGGTCTGGGCGTCATCCTCGCCTGGTACTGGCCCATTGGCCTGTCGCTGCTGGGCATGTTTATCGTGGCCGTCGCCATCACCAAGTTTGTGTCGGTGGGCTCGCTTGCCGCGGCCATCGGTCTTCCCATCGCCGCCTGCGCGGTCTTTCCGTACAGCAGCCTGGGACTTAAGTTTTGCATGACGCTAATCGGCATCACCGTGGTGTGGGCCCATCGTGCGAACATCAAAAAGCTCATGACGGGTAAGGAGTCCAAGCTCTCGTTTACTAAGCGCGTCACCGAGCCCGACGATAAGTAGGAGAGAGTCATGAATGTTGCGCTGATTGGCTCCGGCTCCTGGGGAACCGCCGTCGCCGGCCTTGCCGCCGCGCGAACCGAGCGCGTGACCATGTGGGCCCATAGCGAGCAGACGGCCGCCGGCATCAATGGCGAGCACTGCAACCCCCGGTATCTGGTGGACTACGAGCTGCCCGGCAACGTCGTCGCCACGACGGACCTGGCGCAAGCGCTCGACGCCGCCGACGCCATCATCTTTGCCGTGCCCTCCACACACCTGCGCAGCGTATGCCATCAGGCAGCGCCCTTCATCGCCGCCGACACCCCGGTGCTCTGCCTTACCAAGGGCATTGAGCCCGAGTCCGGCCTGCTCATGAGCGAGGTCATCGCCAGCGAGATCGGCAACGAGCGGCGTGTGGCGGCCCTCTCGGGCCCCAACCATGCCGAGGAGATCTGCCGCGGCGGGCTTTCGGCCGCCGTCATCGCCAGCGAAGATCCGCAGATAGGGGAGACCTTTAAGGACCTGCTCCTGTCCACGGCATTCCGCATCTACCTGTCGCAGGACATGACCGGTGTCGAGGTCTGCGGCGCCATGAAAAATGTCATCGCCATCGTGTGCGGCATCTCCGCCGGTTCGGGCGCAGGCGACAACACGCTCGCCCTCATCATGACGCGCGGCCTGGCCGAGATCAGCCGTCTGGTGCACGCCCGCGGCGGTCAAGCTATGACTTGCATGGGGCTTGCAGGCATGGGCGACCTCATTGCCACCTGTACCTCCGAGCATTCGCGCAACCGCACCTTTGGTTTCGAGTTTGCCCACGGTGTTTCGCTCGACGAGTACCAAGCGCGCACGCATATGGTGGTGGAGGGCGCCGTCGCGGCCCGCAGCGTCAGCGAGCTCGCCCGTTCACTGGGCGTTGACATTCCGCTCACCTTTGCCGTGGAGCAAACGCTCTACAACGGTGTTACTTTGGATAGGGCGCTCGAGATTCTTACCGACCGCGTACCCTCCCAAGAGTTCTACGGACTCACCGACTAGTGCAGAAAGGCTACTACCATGGGTTCCATTAAAATCGCTCCGTCCGTCCTCTCGGCCGACATGGCCAACCTCAAGGGCGAACTCGACAAGATCGCCGGTGCCGACTACGTGCACTTCGACGTAATGGACGGCCACTTTACCGGCAACCTCACCTTTGGCGTTGACATCCTCAAGGCCGTCAAGCGTTCCACCGACGTGCCGGTCGACGCGCACCTCATGGTGTCGAACCCCGACGAGACGGTCGATTGGTACGCCGACGCCGGTGCCGATATGATCACGGTACACTACGAGGCCTCCACGCACCTGCACCGCACGCTCACCCATCTACAGCAGCGCGGCATCAAGGCCGGCGTGGTGCTCAACCCCGCCACCCCCGTGTGCGTGCTCGAGAGCATCATCGACGTTGTCGATATGGTGCTGCTGATGAGCGTGAACCCCGGCTTTGGCGGCCAGAGCTTTATTCCCGGTACCATTGCCAAACTGCACGAGCTCAAGGCCATGTGCGAGCGCTACGGCGTGTCGCCCATGATCGAGGTCGACGGCGGCATCTCTTCCAAGAACATCGCCGAGGTCGTCAAGGCCGGCGCCAACGTGCTCGTGGCCGGTTCTGCCGTATTTAAGTCCGAAGATCCCGCTGCCGAGGTTGCGCTGCTGCAGAAGCTGGGCAACGAGGCCGCACAGGAGGCATAAACCCTTATGACCGCAGGTCAAAACCACATACCCGTGAATCTTGACTATGCCGCCTCGACGCCAATGCGCGCCGAGGCGCTCCTTGCGCAGCGCGAGTACGACGACAGCGAGCTTGCCGGCGTCAACCCCAACTCGCTGCATTCGCTCGGCCGCAAGGCTGCCGCGCGTCTGGAGGTTGCACGTCGCGAGATCGCCCGCAGCTTTGGCGCGCGCGTCCGCCCGTCCGAGATTGTACTGACCAACGGCGGCACCGAAGCCAACCAGCTGGCGCTGCTCGGTCTTGCCGAGGGCGCTCGTCAGCGCGATCGCAAGCGCGATCGTGTAATCGTTTCGGCCATCGAGCACGATTCGATTCTGGACAACCTGCCGTTGCTGCGTGCCGCCGGCTTTACCGTCGACCTGGTGCAGCCCTGCCACATGGGCTACATTGAGCCTGCCGCGCTTGTCGAGCTGCTAGGCGACGACGTGGCGCTCGTGAGCATCATGGTTGCCAACAACGAGACCGGCGTGGTGCAGCCCATCCGCGAGCTTGCCGCGGCCACGCATACCGTTGGCGCCCTGTTCCACACCGATGCCATCCAGGGGTATCTGCATATTCCGCTCGATGTCACCGAGCTGGGCGTCGACGCCATGTCCGTCGCAGCCCACAAGATTGGCGGTCCCGTGGCATCTGGCGCACTCTACCTTAAGAGCCGCACGCCGCTGCGCCCGCGCATCTTTGGCGGCGGACAGGAGGCCGGTCGTCGTGCCGGCACGCAAGACCTGCGAACGCAGCTCGCCTTTGCCGCTGCCGCCTCGTCTCTGACGCCCCATGTGGCTCAGGAGCGCGCGAAGCTGCAAGCCCTTTCCGACAAGCTCTACGCCACGCTTACGGCTCATCCGCGTATTCATGCCACCATGGGCGACTACGCACAGGCCGATCGCCTGCCGGGCATGGTGTCGATCTACGTTGATGGCATGGACTCCGAGGAGCTCATCGTCAAGCTCGATGCCGCCGGCTTTGAGGTTTCGGCCGGCTCGGCGTGCTCGAGCGGCAGCATGGACCCGAGCCATGTGCTCAGCGCCATGGGCATTGGTCGCGAGCAGGCACTAGGTGCACTGCGCATTTCCTTTGACGACCGCGTGAATCCGGACGATCTGGACGAGTTTGCCCAGACGCTGCTCTCGATCGCAGGTGCCGCATGATCGTCGCCGAGCTCGAGCGCGCGCTACTGGCACGCTATCCCAAGACGGACACCGAGCCCTGGGACCACGTAGGACTCTCCGTTGGCGATCCGGCCGCGGAGATCACCGGCGTTGCCTGCGCACTCGATGCGACTGAGGCTAATGTTCGCCGCGCCCAAGAAGCAAGCGCCAACGTGCTGCTGACGCATCATCCCATATACATCAAGGCACCCGAGGCCTTTTGTCCGGCGGATGCCACACGACCCCAGTGCAGTGCGGCCCTCTACGAGGCTGCCCGCTGCGGGGTGAGCATTATCTCGCTCCACACCAACCTGGACCGCTCGCACGAAGCCCATGTCTGCCTGAGCAAGCTGCTGGGTGCCGCACCCGTGAGCTCACTGGAGCACGTGGACGACCCCGAGGCCACCGGCCTGGGCGCACTTGCAACGCTCAACGACCCGTGCACGCTGCGCGATCTTGCCACCCGTGCTGCCACGGCCTTTGGCAGCGACCCGCGTGTGTGGGGCAAAGCTGATCGCCCGTGCCGCACCGTCGCCATTTTGGGCGGCTCCCTGGGCGACTTCGGAGAGCTCGCCATCGCCGCGGGCGCAGATGTTGTCGTGACGGGCGAGGCGGGCTACCACGTGGCACAGGACCTTGCCTTGCGCGGGCTGCCGGTGATCTTGCTCGGCCACGACCGCTCCGAGGAGCCGTTCGTTGATATATTGATGAACTCTGCAGTTGACGCCGGGGTCGACCCCCGTCATGCGATTAAAATACTGAACCCTTGCCAATGGTGGACTGTGACAAAAGGAGAGAACTTATGAGCGCCGGCGCTACGCTACTCAAGCTGCAACAGATCGATTTGGAGCTCGCCCGCAACAAGAGCGAACTTGCCAATATGCCGGAGCTCAAGGAGCTCGCTTCCAAGCGCAAGACCTACGTTAAGCTCAAGGCCGAAATGACCAAGCTCTACGCCCAACGCAAGGACCTGGATATTGAGCTCGACGATCTCAACACCACCGAGATCCAGACCAATAACGCCATCGAGGCCGCTAAGAAGCGCCACGTTGACGGCTCCGACTACCGCGAGGTACAGGACCTGGAAAACGAGCTCGCCACCCTGGCCAAGCGCCTGGACAAGATTGAGCACACCCGCAAGGATGTCGTTGTCGCCCACAAAGAGGCGCTCGACCGCGAGACCCGCGCGCAGGCCATCATCGCCAAGTTCGAGGAGGGCGTGAAGGCCGATACCAAGGCCGCCCGCGCCAAGGCTGCCGACCTGCAGGCTCAGATCGAAGCCGCCACTAAGGAGCGCACCGCTCTTGCCGCCACGCTGCCGGCCGACGTGCTCACCGACTACGAGCGTCTGCTCAAGCAGTTCCGCGGCTTGGCCGTCGAGACCATCCAGGGCAACATCCCCACGGTCTGCCACACCGCGCTGCAGGCATCGTCCATGAGCGACCTCAACCACGACGGTAGCGAGATTACGCACTGTCCGTACTGCCACCGCCTCCTGGTGCTCCCGAGCAAGGAAGCCTAGCGATGACGGCGGCATCCAACAATTCAATGCAACTTGAGGGAAAAACGATCCTGCTGGGCATTACCGGCGGGATCGCCGCCTATAAGTCGTGCAATATCGTGCGCCTGCTGCAAAAGCGCGGCGCGCACGTCAAGGTCGTCATGAGCGAGCATGCCACTGAGTTCGTGGAGCCGCTCACCTTCCGCGCGCTCACCAATGAGCCGGTCGCGGTTGGGCTATTCGACGACCCTTCTGACCCCATCCACCATATCTCGCTGGCGCAGGAGCCCGACTTGGTGGTCGTGGCGCCCGCGACGGCCAATATCATCGCCAAGATGGCCAACGGCATCGCCGATGACCTCATCTCCACAACGCTGCTTGCGACACCGCGGCCCGTCGTTATCGCGCCGGCCATGAACAATGGCATGTGGAAGGCGTCGGCCACGCAGGCCAATATGGCCACGCTGTGCGAGCGCGGCGTCCACGTGGTGGGACCCGGCAGTGGCTACCTTGCCTGCGGCGACGTGGACACGGGCCGCATGAGCGAACCCGAGGACATCGTCGAGGCCGTCTGCGAGGTGCTCAATCCCGTGCCGCAAGACCTGACGGGCAAGCGCATCGTCATCACCGCCGGCCCCACGCACGAGCCGATCGACCCGGTGCGATTCATTGGCAACCGTTCTTCGGGCAAGATGGGTATCGCCCTGGCGGGGGAGGCCGCACGTCGCGGTGCCGCCGTCACGCTCGTGCTGGGACCGACATCGCTCGACGTTCCCCACGGCGTGGAGTGCGTGCGCGTGCAGACCGCCGCTGAAATGCTGCAGGCGGCGTTAAACGCCTTCCAGACGGCCGACGCTGCCATTTGCGCTGCGGCCGTCGCCGACTACACCCCCGCGGCCCCTGCCAACCATAAGCTCAAAAAGGCCAACGAGCGCCTGGATCGAATCGAGCTCGTCGAGACCGTTGACATCTTGGCCGAACTTTCACGCCAAAAGGGCGAGCGGTGCGTGATCGGCTTTGCGGCCGAGACCGATAACGTCGTGGAGTACGCGCAGCGCAAACTCGCGCGTAAGGGTTGCGATGCCATTATCGCCAACGATGTTTCGCGCGCCGATTCGGGCTTTGGAACCGATACCAACAAAGCTTGGATCGTGAGCACAGCGGGCACGCAAGAACTTCCCGTACTAACAAAACCCCAGCTCGCAGATGCAATTTTGGACTTGCTTCAAAATTTGTAAAAAAGTTCTTGCACAAGGACAAAGTTTCGGGTTAATATACTCCCTGTTGCGAGCGAGAGCAGAGCAACAAACAAAAGCTTCGGGACGTGGCGCAGCTTGGTAGCGCACTTGACTGGGGGTCAAGGGGTCGCTGGTTCGAATCCAGTCGTCCCGACCAGAAGTTTGCAGGTCAGGCACCTTGTGCCTGACCTTTTTTGTTTTATGCAATTGCTTAATTTTGTTTAAGCAACAGGGTGCCAAAAATCTACCTGCGCGATAATCGCCTTTTGCGGCTACTTGCGCGTTTTGCACACGCTTGAGCCGATTTATTAACGCAATATGAATCTACATACGCGTAGCTGGTATGCAGCCGAGTACAGGCTGTATTTATCGCGGCGATTAACACAGATATAGCGACTATAACGGACAAGCGTGTCGCTGTATTTATTCCAGTAGTTCACTTGATCGGTGGACAAGTGGGCTGTTGCAACGAAACGCCAAGCAGGATGGGCTCTATACGAGGACGACGCAGGTTAATGGCGGGGGAGCGCGGCGGGCGCTCTGAGAGCCGCTTTGTGACCCCATGTCTCCTTAACTCGATTATTTGTGTTTCAAGCCACGAATCGGTCGAGCAATTGCCAAAAGAAAGGCCCATGCAGGATTGCACGGGCCTTACATCAGATCAAATTTGAGCTAGAAGCACCAAATGGGGCAGACGCAACACCATCTCGTCGCGGCCTCGGCGAGCGACATATCGCAGTCGAGGTAGACATCGAGGAAATCGTCAGATCCCGCACAGGGGGACCGCGATGGTGGCCACCGCACCGCCCGAGGGGCCGTTGGCGAGCGAGACAGAGCCCCCGTGGGCGCTCGCGGCCTCGGAGGCGACGTGGAGGCCGAGCCCGTAGTGGCGGCCTCCGTCACGCGAGGAGCGGGAGGAGTCGTCCGTGAAGAGGCGCTCGCAGCCGCGTTCGAGGGCGGCGGGAGAAAAGCCCGGTCCGTCGTCGGCAACCTCGATGACGAGGTGCCCGCCCGAGACGTCGCAGGAGACAGCCACGCGCGAGCGTGCGTGCTCGGCGGCGTTGGCCACGAGGTTCGCGGCGGCTCGCGCCAGGGCGGTTCGGTCGAGCGGGGCCTCGGGCGCGCCCGCGACAGCGGGGCCCGTGGCCGCGTCGAGCGTCACGCCTCGCGCCCGGGCGATCTGGGCGGCCTCGGCGAGGACCTGCTCGCAGAGCTCGGCCGGCCGCATGGGGGCCCTCTCCGCCCCGCCGTACCCGCGCGAGGCCTCGATGAGCAAGCGCACGTAGCCGTCGAGCCTTTCGACACTGCCGGCTATGTCGCGCGCGGCGGCCGCGAGGTCGGCGTCTTTCTCGTCTTCCAGCTCCTCCGCCACGAAGTCGGCGTTGGCGCGCAGCACGGTGAGCGGCGTCTTGAGGTCGTGGGCGAGCGACGCCATCTGCTCGCGCTGCCCCCGCTCCGCGGCCCAGCGGGCCTCGAGCGACTCGGCGAGGGAGGCCCGCATGGCGTCCATCGCGGCGAGGACGTCGTTCACCTCGCGCACGTTGGTGCTGCCGACCGCGAAGTCGAGCTCCCCCGCGCCGACGCGCCCCGCCGCTTCCGCGAGCGGCGCCATCTTGCGCGAGATCACGCGGCTCGCGCGGCGCGCCACGAGCGCGAGCGCGAGCGCGCTTCCCGCCGCGGCGCCGACGAGCATGAGGTTCTGCGGGTTGGGAAGCAGGCCGGCGAGGTCGCGCGAGACCCACTGCGGCAGGTACTCGCTGACGAGTGCGCAGGCCCCGCCGCCCTTGAGCGGGAACGCGGCGTAGGTGAGGCCCGAACCCCCACCCTCGATCTCCACTGTGCCCGGATCCGCGGCGAGTGCCGTACGGGCCATTTCCGTCGCGTCCTCGAGCCGCGTGCCCTCGAGGTCTGTCATCAGCACGCATCCGTCCTTGTTCAGGATGAGGTAGCGGTACGCCGTCGGCACGTCCTGCTGCCCGCAGACGCCGTCGCGTGCCAAGCCCTCCGCGACCTCGCGCGCATTGGCCGGCCCCCAGCTTGCCTCGTAGACGAAGCCCGCGTTGATCGCCACAGAGAGCATCATGAACGAGGCGAGCCACGCCGTGGCGACTGCCGCGAACGCGTAGGCGAAGTAGCGCGCGATGACGAAGGAGAGCGGCATGCCCCCGCGACCTCGCGCCCCGATCCTCAGAGCTGCCACTTGTACCCCATCCCCCAGACGGTCGCAATCGGATCGGCGCCGGCCTCGGAGAGTTTCCTCCGGGCGCGGCTGACCTGCATGGATATGGCCGCATCGTCGGCGTCGCTCTCCCAGCCGAGCACCGCCTCGCGTATCTGCGCGCGGCTCATGACCTGCCCGGGGTGGCGGGCGAGGTACTCGCAGATGGCGTACTCGGTGGGCGTGAGCGGCACGGCCTCGCCGCCCACGGAGAGGTCGCGCGCCCCGAGGTCGATCCGCACCTCCCCGAAGGAGAGGGCGTGCGAGCGCGGCCGGCGCTCACGGCGTAGATGGGCCGCGACCTTGGCGCGCAGCTCCGCGGCCCCGAAGGGCTTGCGGACGTAGTCGTCGGCGCCCAGGCCGTAGGCGGCCACGGCATCCTCCTCGGCCACGCGAGCGGTCAGGAAGACGATGGGCCCGTCGAAGTCCGGACGGATCTGCCGCACGAGCTCGAAGCCGTCGAGCCCCGGCATCATGACGTCGCAGAGCACGAGGTCGAAGCGCGAGAGGTCCATCCCCGGGACCGCCGTCGGGTCCTCCGCCCTGACGACCTCATGGCCGTCGCGGCAGAGGACGCGCGCAAGCGCGTCGAGGATCGCCCGTTCATCATCCACTGCCAGTATCCTCGCCATGTTGACCTCCTGAAACTCTCGTCGGAATTGTACTAGCGCCGCGCTCAGCGGTCCAGAGCCCTGCGCGCAGCCGCGGGCGCCCACATGGCGATCTCAGGGTTGGGCAGCACGCGGTCTGCGATCGAGCGCAGCGCCGACCCCCAGCCGGCGTCGAGCAGGGCATTCCCGCCCA